>NZ_JBFAWW010000020.1:1105-149773 GCF_040680495.1 Streptomyces sp. NPDC052036
CGATGACCGGCGTGATGACCGCGGCGGCTACCCCCGCCGTGACGACCGACGAGATGACCGCCGTGGCGGCGAGCATGGCGACCGGGGTGGTTTCCGTCGTGACGACCGCCGCGACGACAGGCGCGATGACCGGCGTGATGACCGCGGCGGCTACCCCCGCCGTGACGACCGACGAGATGACCGCCGTGGCGGCGAGCATGGCGACCGGGGTGGTTTCCGGCGTGACGACCGCCGCGACGACAGGCGCGATGACCGGCGTGATGACCGGCGTGATGACCGGCGTGATGACCGGCGTGATGACCGGCGTGATGACCGCGGCGGCTACCCTCGCCGTGATGACCGCGGCGGCTACCCTCGCCGTGACGACCGTGGCGCGCGCGGCCCCCGTCGCGACGACCGAGGCGGCCGTCCCGGCGGCTTCCGAGGCCGTGACGACCGGCGCGACGACCGGCGTGACGACCGTCGCGGCGGCGGCCGGTTCCGTGACGAGCGGGATCGTGACCGGGAGCCGATCAAGCGGCTGCCGATCCCCGAGGACGTCACCGGCGACGAGATCGACAAGGACGTACGGCAGGAGCTGCAGAGCCTGCCCAAGACCCTCGCGGAGGACGTCGCCAGGAACCTGGTGATGGTGGCCAGGCTCATCGACGAGGACCCCGAGGGCGCGTACGCCTACTCGAAGGTGGCGCTGCGGCTCGCGTCCCGTGTCGCTGCCGTGCGTGAGGCCGCCGGTTTCGCCGCGTACGCCAACCAGAAGTACGGCGAGGCGCTCGCCGAGTTCCGGGCGGCCCGGCGGATGACCGGGAACATCGATCTGTGGCCCGTCATGGCGGACTGCGAGCGCGGCCTCGGCCGGCCCGAGAAGGCGCTGGACATGGCCGGTGCGCCCGAGGTGCACAAGCTGGACAAGGCCGGTCAGGTCGAGATGCGGCTCGTGGCTGCCGGTGCGCGCCGTGACATGGGGCAGCTCGACGCCGCCATCGTGACGCTGCAGAGCCCGGAGCTGGCGTCCAACTCCGTGCAGCCGTGGACCGCGCGGCTGCGGTACGCGTACGCCGATGCCCTCCTCGCCGCCGGGCGGGAGAGCGAGGCACGCGAGTGGTTCGCCAAGGCCGTCGAGTCCGACAAGGACGGCAGCACGGACGCCTCCGACCGGCTCGCCGAGCTGGACGGCGTGGAATTCGTCGACGCGCTCGACGAGACGGTGGACGACGAGGACAAGAACGAGGCCGGTCTCGGCGAGGACGACGGCGACGGATCCTCCTCCGAGCCGTCGACCGCGGACGCCGCGGACGCCGCGGACGCCGAGGACGCCGAGGACGCCGAGGAAGGCACCGAGCACGGCGCCGGCGACCGGGGCTGACCTTCGCACACCGACAGGGGCGGGATCCGAGAGGGATTCCGCCCCTTTGTGTCTCCGGGGTGCCTCAGGCGGTCAGTGTCCGCAGGACCAGCCCCGACGCCGGCTTCGGACCGAACGACGTCGACTTGCGGGGCATCGTCACGCCCTGGCGGGCCAGCTCGCGTACGACCTCCTCGCGGACCGGGTGCATCAGCACGGCCGTGCCGCCGATGCGCTCGGCCTTCTCGACCGTGGCGGCCGTGTCATGGATGTAGGCGATGTGCTCCGGCGAGTCCTCGGGGATGCGCCAGAGGTGTTCCAGCAGCGTCCGGTGCAGGACGGTCGCGTCCAGGGTGCGCCACGCCTCCGGCGGGTCCGCGGGCACCGTACGGGCCAGCAGTTCCGGGGACGGCCGGTCCACGAGATAGAAGGCGCCGTCGCCCGCCAGCAGATAGGCGTTGCCGTGGCCGGCCGCCTCGGCCAGCGCGTCCAGGGCCCCGGACAGGGGGACGTCCAGGTCGCGGACGCGGAACAGGCCGGTGAGGGCGGACAGGGCGTCGGCGACCGGAAGACGGTGCAGGAGACGGTGGATCGCGCGCACCCGGAGGGGGTAGCGGGCGGTGTCCACCAGGAGGACCAGACCGTAGTCCCAGGGGCTGGGGGAGCCGTGCTCCGCGCGTAGACGCAGATACGTCGCCCAGCGATGGTGGCCGTCGGCGATGAGGGCCTGGTGCTGGGCCAGCTCCGACTGGATCTCGGCGACCTCGGCCGGATCCGTGACCGCCCACAGGCGATGGCTGAAGCCGTCCTCCGTGGTGGTGCGCAGCAGTGGTGAACGTTCGGCGGTGCGTTCGATGACGGCTCCCGCGCCGGTCGCGGCTCCGCTGCCCCGGTAGGTCAGCAGCAGGGGTTCGAGGTTGGCTGAAGTCGCGCGCATCAGGGCCGCACGGTCGGCGATCACATGCGGCATCACGTCCTCATGGGGGAGGACCACACCGTCCGAGGGCTGCGACACGCGCAGCGCGCCGATCACGCCGCGCTGGACCAGACCGTTGCCGCGCTGCTCGTAGACGTAGAGACCGGGTTCGGCGTCGGCTCTGAGGACGCCCTCGTCGAGCCAGCGGCGCAGGGTGTGGGCCGCCTGCTTGTTGCGTGCCGCCGGGGTGGCCGCCTGGGGCAGGATCAGACGGACGATGTTGTGCGGATCCGCCGATTCCAGGTGCAGCAGCCCGTCCGGGCGCACGACGACGTCGTACGGCGGGGAGGTGACGGCCGCGAGGCTGCCGACTCGATCGGGGTCGTAGCGCAGGCCCCGGAAAGGGGTCAGTTCAAGGCCCTTGCCCGCCGGTACGTCCCTGGGACCTGCAGTGTTCATTGGTGCATCGTAAGTGTGTCAGTGCCGTGGGGGATGATCGGGGAAACGAGCGAACGAGGAGCGATGTGCAATGAGCCAGACCGTCAGGACGCGGCCCGAGGGCAGTGCGCGCCCCATGAGCGAGGCGTACGACACGGCGCTGCTCGACCTGGACGGGGTGGTGTACGCGGGCGGGCGGGCGATCGCGCACGCCGTCGAGTCGCTCGGGACCGCTCGATCGGGCGGCATGCATCTGGCGTACGTGACGAACAACGCGCTGCGTACGCCGGACGCGGTGGCCGCGCACCTCACCGAGCTGGGGATACCGGCCGAGGCGTCGGACGTCGTCACCTCGGCGCAGGCGGTCGCCCGGCTGATCAGTGAGCAGGTGCCCGGCGGGTCGCGGGTGCTGGTGGTCGGCGGTGAGGGGCTGCGCGTCGCGCTGCGGGAGCGCGGGCTCGTGCCCGTGGAGTCGGCCGACGACGATCCGGTCGCCGTGGTGCAGGGGTACGGCGGGCCCGAGCTGGCCTGGGGGCGGTTCGCCGAGGCGTGTTACGCCATCGCACGCGGGGTGCCCTGGTTCGCGTCCAACACCGATCTCACGATTCCGAGCGCGCGCGGCATCGCACCGGGAAACGGGGCGGCCGTGGAGGTCGTCAGGATCGCGACCGGTGCCGAGCCGCAGGTGGCGGGCAAGCCGCTGCCGCCGATGCACCGCGAGACGATCCTGCGGACCGGCGCCCGGCGGCCGCTGGTGGTCGGGGACCGGCTCGACACGGACATCGAGGGCGCGTTCAACGGCGAGGTGGACTCGCTGCTCGTGCTGACCGGGGTGACCGACGGCGCCCAGCTGCTGGCAGCTCCCGTGCACCACCGGCCGACGTATGTCGACGCGGACCTGCGGGGGTTGCTGACCGGTCAGCCGGAGGTGGAGGCCGCGGGCGACGGTTTCCGCTGCGGTGGCTGGACGGTGCTTGCGGGGCAGGAAAGGCTGGAACTGACGGGCGACGGCGAGGCCGTGGACGGGCTGCGGGCGCTGTGCGCGGCGGCCTGGACGGCGGCCGGCGAGGGCGCGTGCGAGTTGGACGGGGCGAAGGCGCTGGCGCGCTTGGGGTTGTGAGTCGGGAGGGCGGCCCCCCAGTGAATAGTGAGGGTAGGCTAACCTAACCTCGTGTTGGTCGACAGTCCTCCTGAACCGCGCGCGGAGACCGCCCCCGCGCCCCCAACCCGCCGGGCGATACGGTCCTTTGGGCTCCTGCTCTCACTGGTGATCCTGGCGCTCGTCGTCCTGGCGAGCATCGCGGTCGGGGCGAAGGGGCTCTCGCCACAGCAGGTCTGGCACGGTCTGTTCCACGACTCGGGCACCTATGCCGACGTGGTCGTCGGCGACCGGCTCTCGCGGACGGTGCTCGGACTGCTGGCCGGCTCCGCGCTCGGCCTGTCCGGTGCCGTCCTCCAGGCGCTCACCCGCAATCCGCTGGCCGACCCGGGGCTCCTCGGCATCAACGCGGGCGCGTCCGCCGCGGTCGTCACCGCCATCACCTACTTCGGCGTCACGAGCCTGAGCGGCTATGTCTGGTTCGCCTTCTTCGGCGCGGCTGCCGTCGGCGCCCTGGTGTGGTTCCTAGGCGGCAGCCGGGGCGCCACCCCGGTGCGGCTCGCGCTCGCGGGGACCGCCATCAGCGCGGCGCTCTACGGCTATCTCCAGGCCGTGATGATCACGGACGATGCGGCGCTCGGCAAGATGCGTTTCTGGACGGTCGGTTCGCTGGCCTCGGCCACCGACGGGACCATCCGGCAGGTCCTGCCCTTCCTCGTGGTCGGCGCGGCCCTCGCGCTGGGCCTCGCCCGGCCGCTGAACGTCGTGGCGATGGGCGACGACACCGCACGCGCCCTCGGCGCGGGTCTCCACCGCACCCGTGCCCTGGCCATGGCCGCCGCGACCGTGCTGTGCGGTGCGGCGACCGCGGCCTGCGGCCCGATCGTGTTCGTCGGGCTGATGGTCCCGCACGCCGTACGGTCCTTCACCGGCCCCGACCTGCGCTGGATCCTGCCGTACGCGACCGTTCTGTCGCCCGTGCTGCTGCTCGGCTCCGACGTCATCGGCCGTATCGTCGCCCGGCCCGCCGAGCTCCAGGTCGGCATCGTGACCGCGATCATCGGCGGCCCGGTCTTCATCTTCCTCGTACGACGACGCAGGACGGCACAGCTGTGAAGACCACCCGTACCCTGCGCACCCCGGGCGGGCCCTCCGCACGTCTCGACGTCCGGGCGCTCACCGTCGTCCTCCTGCTGCTGGCCGCCGCGCTTGCCGCGAGCGTTCTGCTGATCGGCACCGGCGACTTCTCGATCCCCGCCGGCGACGTCGTCAAGACGCTGTTCGGGGGCGGCAACCCGGGCCAGGAGTTCATCGTCACCGAACTTCGGCTGCCCCGCGTGCTCGTCGGTCTGCTGGTCGGTGCCTCACTGGGGCTCGGCGGCGCCCTGTTCCAGTCCATCTCCCGCAATCCGCTGGGCAGTCCGGACGTGCTCGGCCTCGGGCAGGGCTCGACGGCCGGGGCGCTCGTGGTGATCGTGGTTTTCTCCGGCAGCGCCACGCAGGTCGCCCTCGGCGCGCTCGTCGGCGGACTGGCCACGGGGTTCGCCATCTATCTGCTGGCCTGGAAGCAGGGCGTACACGGCTACCGGCTGGTCCTGGTCGGCATCGGCGTCAGTGCCGTCGTCACCGCGGCCAACGGCTATCTGCTCGTGAAGGCCGACCTCGTCGACGCCGCCCGCGCGGTCGTCTGGATGACCGGTTCCCTCAACGGGCGTGACTGGGACCAGGTGTGGCCGCTGCTCGCGCTGTGCGCCGTCCTCGTACCGCTCGTCCTCGGTCAGTCCCGGGGGCTGCGGATGACGGAGATGGGCGACGACGTCGCGTACGCCCTCGGGGTGCGCGTCCAGCGCGTACGGGTGCTGCTGATGGTGTCCGCGGTGCTGCTCACCGCGGGAGCCACCGCCGCCGCGGGCCCGGTCGGATTCGTGGCGCTCACCGCGCCGCAGCTCGCCCGTCGGCTGACCCGCTCGCCCGGCCCGAACCTCGTGGCCTCGATGGTCATGGGCGCCACTGTGCTGATCGTCGCGGACTGGGCCGCGCAGCGGGCCTTCGGTGCCGACCAGTTGCCCGTGGGCGTGGTCACCGGGGTCCTGGGCGGTCTCTATCTGCTGTGGCTGCTGGTCACCGAGCGCCGGGCGGGTCGCGTATGAGTGCCCCGAGCGCCCTGGACGGACCCGAAACGAACGACACAAGGAGCACCGTGAACCGCCTCTCCGCCGACGACGTCACCCTCGCCTACGACCGGCGCGTGATCGCCGAGGGGTTGTCCGTGGAGATCCCCGACAACTCCTTCACCGTGATCGTCGGACCCAACGCCTGCGGCAAGTCCACCCTGCTGCGGGCTCTGTCCCGGATGCTCAAGCCGTCCGAGGGGCAGGTGCTGCTGGACGGCCAGGTCATCCAGTCGATGCCGGCGAAGAAGGTCGCACGGACCCTGGGTCTGCTGCCGCAGTCCTCGATCGCGCCGGACGGGATCACCGTCGGCGACCTGGTGGCCCGCGGGCGCTATCCGCACCAGGGGATCCTGCGCCAGTGGTCCGGCGAGGACGAGCGGGTGGTCCGGGAGTCGATGGCGCAGACCGGGGTCGCCGAACTCGCCGACCGCTACGTCGACGAACTCTCCGGGGGCCAGCGGCAGCGCGTGTGGATCGCCATGGCGCTCGCCCAGCAGACCCCGCTGCTGCTGCTCGACGAGCCGACCACCTATCTCGACATCCAGCACCAGATCGACGTGCTCGACCTGTGTGCCGAACTGCACGAGACGCAGGGGCGGACGCTGGTCGCGGTGCTGCACGACCTCAACCACGCGGCGCGCTACGCCACCCATCTCATCGCCCTGCGCGGCGGCGAGGTCGTCGCCGAGGGCGCACCGAAGGACATCGTCACGGCGGAGCTGGTCGAGAAGGTCTTCGGGCTGCGCTGCCAGGTCATCGACGACCCGGAGACCGGCACCCCGCTGGTGGTCCCCGCGGCCCGCCGGGCACGTGCGCGCGTCACGGCCGAGGAGGTCGCCTGAGCCGCTGCGGGCGCCGGGCAGGCGGCCTCCGGCCGCCGGGGCGGCTAGAGGAGCTTCCTGAGGCGCAGCAGATCCAGCAGGGCCGCCTCCAGCTTCACCCGGCCCGAGGCCCACGCCTTCGCGAAGTGCAGCTCGCCGTCGACCATCGCCACCAGGTCGTCGCCGGTCATCGTCAGCCTGATCTGGGCCTTGTCGGGCGGCGGTCCCTGGAGTGTGTCGAGCACCCGGATCCGGCCGTCCTGGAGCCGGCCGACGAAGGTGACGTCCAGGTCGGTGATGCGGCAGCTGAGCGAGCGGTCCAGGGCTGCGGCCGCGCGTACGTCCCCGTCCGCGCCCGCCAGGTTGTCCGAAAACTTTTCGAGTGCCGTACGGCACTCCTCAATCGTGGCCATCGTGAGCGACGGTACCTCAGCGCCACGAGGTAGCGTCGGGGCATGAACGACTCTGTGACCGCGGCGGAGGCGGCAGCGGCGCAGGCCGACCCCGCGACCGAAGCCTCGGTGGAACCCGCGGCCGGCCGCGAGCACGACCCGGCCGCCCCGGCCCCGCTGCACGTGGACCGGACCCCCACCGGCAACGCCGAGGTCGACGCCCGGCTGGAGCGGCTGGCCGACGCCGACCACCTCGCCACGGACGGCCATGTCGAGGTGTACGAGGATGTACACGAGGGGCTGCGTGACGTGCTCACCGCACTCGACGCCCGCCCGGGACCTCCGGTTCCCGCCCGTCACCCGGGCACCGCCCCTCAATGAGACCCTTCGGGTCGCACCAGTCGGATGACCGTACGAGAACAGGAGCTGAACCGAACGTGGCAGGAGTGGCACGCCGCCGTCTCGACGCGGAGCTGGTCCGCCGGAAGCTCGCGCGCTCGCGCGAGCACGCGAGCCAGCTGATCGCCGCGGGCCGGGTCACTGTCGGCAAGACCGTCGCGACCAAGCCCGCCACGCAGGTGGAGACCGCGGCCGCCATCGTCGTCGTGCAGGACGACAGCGATCCCGAGTACGTGTCCCGGGGCGGCCACAAGCTGGCGGGCGCGCTGGAGGCCTTCGTGCCCCGGGGGCTGACGGTCGGGGGACGGCGGGCGCTGGACGCCGGCGCGTCCACAGGAGGCTTCACCGACGTCCTGCTGCGCGCGGGCGCCGCCCAGGTCGTCGCCGTCGACGTCGGGTACGGACAGTTGGCCTGGTCTCTCCAGAGCGATGAACGCGTCACCGTCAAGGACCGTACGAACGTACGGGAGTTGACGCTCGAAGCGATCGATGGGGAACCTGTGGATCTTGTCGTCGGAGATCTGTCCTTCATCCCGCTCGGACTGGTGCTGCCCGCCCTGGTGCGGTGCACGAAGCCGGATGCCGATCTGGTGATGATGGTCAAGCCTCAGTTCGAGGTGGGGAAGGAACGGCTGGGCAGCGGGGGTGTGGTGCGCAGCCCCGAGCTGCGCGCCGAGGCGGTGCGCGGGGTGGCCGAGCGGGCCGCGGAGCTGGGGCTCGGCGTACTGGGCGTGACGGCCAGCCCCCTGCCCGGACCCTCGGGCAACGTCGAGTACTTTCTGTGGCTGCGAGCCGGGGCACCCGCCCTGGACCCGGCCGATGTTGACCGTGCAGTGGCGGAGGGGCCGCGTTGACACAGAACTCAGCTCGTACTGTTTTCCTGCTCGCCCACACCGGGCGGCCCGCGGCCATTCGCAGCGCCGAGCTGGTGGTCAAGGGTCTCGTGCGGTGCGGGATCGGCGTACGGGTCCTGGAGGCCGAGGCGGCGGACCTGCCGCTGTCGGACGAGGTGCAGCTGGTCAAGGAGGCCACTCCGCAGTGCCTCGACGGGTGCGAACTGCTCATCGTGCTCGGCGGTGACGGAACCCTGCTGCGGGGCGCCGAGTTCGCCCGCGCCTCCGGGGTGCCGATGCTCGGTATCAACCTGGGCCGGGTCGGCTTCCTCGCCGAGGCCGAGCGGGACGACCTCGACCGGGTCGTCGACCGGGTGGTGATGAAGGCGTACGAGGTCGAGGAGCGCATGACCGTCGACGTCGTCGTGCACAAGAACGGCGACATCGTGCACACCGACTGGGCGCTCAACGAGGCGGCCGTGCAGAAGGTCTCCGCCGAGAAGCTCCTGGAGGTCGTCCTGGAGATCGACGGCCGGCCCGTGACCGGGTTCGGCTGTGACGGCATCGTGTGCGCCACCCCGACCGGATCCACCGCGTACGCCTTCTCCGCGGGCGGGCCCGTGGTGTGGCCCGAGGTGGAGGCCCTGCTCATGGTGCCGATCAGCGCGCACGCCCTGTTCGCCAAGCCGCTGGTGACCTCGCCCGACTCCGTGCTCGCTGTGGAGGTGCAGCCGGACACCCCGCACGGGGTGCTGTGGTGCGACGGGCGACGCACGGTGGAGCTGCCCCAGGGGGCGCGGGTCGAGGTGCGGCGGGGAGCGGTGCCGGTACGGCTGGCCCGGCTGCACCACGCCTCGTTCACCGACCGGCTCGTGGCGAAGTTCGCCCTGCCCGTGTCCGGGTGGCGGGGAGCGCCTCACTAAGGGGGCGCGGGCCGGGTATGCGGGAGCGCGGTGTCCCCCTCCGGGGTGACGGGGCCGCTCGCACATCCCCGGCCCGACCTCGTATGGTCTTCTCCGTGTTGGAGGAGATGCGGATACGGTCGCTCGGAGTCATCGACGACGCGGTCGTCGAGCTGTCACCCGGCTTCACCGCCGTGACCGGTGAGACGGGTGCGGGCAAGACCATGGTCGTCACCAGCCTCGGTCTGCTGCTCGGCGGGCGCGCGGACCCGGCGCTCGTACGGATCGGCGCGAAGAACGCGGTCGTCGAGGGGCGGATCGCCCTGCCCCCGGACGCCTCCGCCGCCGTACGCGCCGAAGAGGCCGGGGCCGAGCTGGACGACGGGGCGCTGCTGATCAGCCGTACCGTCTCCGCCGAGGGACGCTCGCGGGCCCACCTCGGCGGGCGCTCCGTGCCCGTCGGGGTACTGGCGGAGCTGGCCGAAGAGCTGATCGCCGTGCACGGGCAGACCGACCAGCAGGGCCTGCTGAAGCTGTCGCGGCAGCGGCAGGCGCTCGACCGGTACGCCGGTGACGCCGTCGCCACTCCGCTCGCCAAGTACGGGGAGGCCTACCGGCGGCTGCGGGCCGTCTGGGCCGAGCTGGAGGAGATCACCACGCGGGCCCGGGAGCGGGCGCAGGAAGCCGACATGCTGCGCTTCGGACTCGACGAGATCGCGGCCGTGGAGCCGCGGGCCGGCGAGGACGTGGAGCTGGCCGAGGAGGCCGAGCGGCTCGGGCACGCGGAGGCGCTCGCGTCGGCGGCGAGCGCCGCGCACGCGGCGCTCGCGGGCAATCCCGAGGACCCCGAGGGCGTGGACGCGGCCACCCTGGTCGCGGGCGCGCACCGGGCCCTGGAGGCGGTGCGGTCGCACGATCCGGCGCTGGCGGGGCTCGCCGACCGGATCGGGGAGATCGGGATCCTGCTGGGCGATGTGGCGGGAGAGCTGGCCGGATACGCCGACGACCTGGACGCCGATCCGCTGCGGCTGGCGGTCGTGGAGGAGCGGCGGGCCGCCCTCACCACGCTGACCCGGAAGTACGGCGAGGACGTGGGCGCCGTGCTCGCCTGGGCCGAGCAGAGCGCCGCGCGGCTGACCGAACTCGACGGCGACGACGACCGGATCGAGGAGCTGACCGCCGAACGGGACGGGCTGCGCGCCGAACTGGGCGCGCTCGCCCAGGCGCTGACCGACGCGAGGACGGAGGCCGCCGAGCGGTTCGCCGCCGCCGTCACCGCCGAGCTGGCCTCGCTCGCCATGCCGCACGCGCGCGTGTCGTTCGAGATCCGGCAGACGGACGACCCCGACGGCGTCGAGGTCGGCGGGCGTACGGTCGCGTACGGGCCGTCGGGCGTCGACGAGGTCGAGCTGCTGCTCGCGCCGCACCCGGGCGCGCCGCCGCGGCCCATCGCCAAGGGCGCCTCGGGCGGTGAGCTGTCCCGGGTGATGCTCGCGGTCGAGGTCGTGTTCGCGGGGACGGACCCCGTGCCCACGTACCTCTTCGACGAGGTCGACGCGGGCGTCGGCGGCAGGGCGGCGGTCGAGATCGGGCGGCGCCTGGCCCGCCTCGCGAAGACCGCGCAGGTCGTGGTCGTCACCCATCTGCCGCAGGTGGCGGCGTTCGCCGACCGGCAGCTGCTGGTGGAGAAGACGAACGACGGGTCGGTGACCCGGTCGGGCGTGAAGGTGCTGGAGGGCGAGGACCGCATCCGCGAGCTGTCCCGGATGCTGGCGGGCCAGGAGGACTCCGAGACCGCCCGGGCGCACGCGGAGGAGCTGCTCGCGACGGCGCGGGCGGACGGCTAGTGCTGCCCGGCGGCTCCCGTAGGGTGACGGGATGATCATGCGTTCCCGCAGGACCGTCTCGTTCGTCCGCGCCGCGGCCGTCACCCGCGCCGCGGCCACCGCCCTGCGCGCCCTGGCGCCGGGCGGGCCCGGCCGCTGGGAGCGGACGAACCACGCGGGGCGGACCGTCGAGCTCCATGCCGGGCCCGCGTCGGCCGTGGCCGTGGCGCTCGGCGCGGGGCGGGTCCATCCGGCGGCCGGACTCGCCGTGCTCGCCGCCGGTGCCTGCGGCGCCTACGACGACGTCGTCGGCGCCGGGGACCCCCGGCGCGGGTTCCGGGCGCATCTGTCGGCCCTGCGGGACGGCGAGGTCACCAGCGGCACGGTGAAGCTGTTCGGGATCTCCGCGGCGGCGCTCGCCGCGGGTGCCGTGCTCCAGCGGCGGCCGCTGGACAAGGCGCTCGCGGGTGTGGTGATCGCGGGAGCCGCGCACTTCGTCAACCTCGTGGATGTGCGGCCGGGGCGGGCCGCCGGGACAGTCCTCGCCCTCGGCGCTCCGGGGCTGCTGCGCGCGGGAGCGGGCGGGGAGCTGTGCGCCGCCGTGCTGGGGGCCGCCGCCGCAGTGCTGCCCGACGATCTGGGCGAGCGGGCGATGCTCGGGGACACCGGGGCCCATGCCCTGGGCGCCGCCCTCGGGGCCGCCGTGGCCGTCGGCTGGGGATCTCCCCGCCTGGACCGCGTCGAGCGGACGGGAGGCCGGGCCGGGCTCCTCGCCCATGCGGCGGCGTTCGTCGCCGCGGCCGCGTTCGGGGACAAGGTGACCGAGGCGGCGCGGACCTGGGGAACCGCCTCACCCGGGCCCACCACGGTCATGGCGTCCGCGCACACCACCTGAGCCCGCCCCGCGCCCTCACCCGGGGGAGTGACCGGGCGCGCCCCCGGCGGCTCGGTCCGCCGTCGTCGCGGCCCTCCGCCGGTGCCGCACCACCCCCGCTCCCTGGCATGCTTGAGCCATCCGCGGAGCACCTCGCGCGGTCCACACCCACCGCGCGATCCTTCTGTACGTTTCTTCGTGACCGCCCGATGCCGAACCAGGAGCCCCGGCCACGTGAGCCTCGCGAGCAGCCACTCAGCGCACGGCCGGACGCCGCTGCGCACCGTGCAGGTGCTCGGCGGGGGCAGTGCCGGCAGCAGCGCCCATGTGCGGTCGCTGGCCGCGGGCCTCGTCGCCAGGGGCGTACACGTGACCGTGTGCGCCCCCCTTGAGGCCGAGCGCACCTACGATTTCACCGGCGTCGGCGCCCAGCACGTCCCCGTGCCCCGCACCACGGATCCCGCCTCCCTGACCGCACTGCGCAGCGTCTGCGCCGATGCGGACCTGGTGCACGCGCACGGACTGCACGCGGGCTTGCGCGCCGCGCTCGCGCTCGGCGGGCGGCGTACCCCCTTCGTGGTCACCTGGCACACGCGGGCGCACGCCGAGGGTGCGCGCGCCCGTCTCAGGCGCTTGCTGGAGCGACGGGTGGCCAGGGCCGCGACCGTCGTCCTCGGGACGTCCTCGGACCTGGTCGACCGGGCTCGCCGCCGCGGCGCGCGGGACGCCCGGCTCGCCGCCGTCGCCCTGCCGGCAGCCCGGATGTCCCCCGAGGACGACGAACCCGAGCGGCTGCGCTCCAAGACCCTGGCCGAACTGGGCGCGACGGACCGGCCGTTGCTGATGGCGGTCGGCTCCCTGGAGCGGTACCGCGGATACGACGTGCTGCTCGACGCCTCCCGCGCCTGGCGCCGCCTCGACCCGGTGCCCCTGGTCGTCGTCGCGGGGGAGGGGCCGCTGCGGACGGTGCTGCAACGGCGCATCGACGACGAGGAGCTGCCGGTGCGGCTGGTCGGGCGGCGTGAGGACGTCGGCGAACTGCTCGCCGCCGCCGATCTGGCCCTGCTGCCCAGCAGCTGGGAGTCCCGGTCGGTGCTCGCGCAGGAGGCCCTGCACGCGCGCGTGCCGCTTGTCGCCACCGCCGTCGGCGGTATCCGCGAACTCGTCGGCGACGCGGCCGAACTCGTCCCCTACGGAGACGCCCAGGCGCTCGCCACCGCCGTCGTACGTCTCCTCGACGACCCGGCGCGCCGTGAGCTGCTGCGGGACAAGGGCACCCGGCAGGCCGCGGCTTGGCCCACCGAGGACGAGACCGTGGCCCAGGTGCTGAGCGTCTACGACGAGTTGACGCAGGTACGCCCCTACCCGTAGGGCCCCGGTCCCCCTGCCGCCGTGCCTACCCCTGAGGCACGTGCCGGCGCGCCCGCAGGGCCAGGCTCAGGGCCTGGACCGTCTGCGGGTCGTCGAGGTCAGTGCCCAGCAACTCCCCGATCCGGGCGAGCCGGTTGTAGAGGGTCTGCCGGTTCAGATGCAGCTCGCGGGCCGTCTCGGCCTTGCGGCCCGCGTGCGCGAGATACGTCTCCAGCGTGGGCAGTAGCGGCGGCCGGGAGCGGTGGTCGTGGTCGCGCAGCGGACCGATCGCGCGGTCCACGAAGGCCGCCAGGTCCGGATGGTCGCGCAGCCGCCACAGCAGAAGGTCGATGTCGAGGCGCCGGGCGTCGTGCCAGGGACGCTCCGGAAGTCCCTGCGCCGCAGTGGCGGTCTCCGCCGCGTGCCGCAGCCCGGCCGACGCCGCCGCCCAGCCGCCCGCCACCCCGACCACCACGACCGGCGGCCGGGCGCCCGGCCGCTGCATACCGGCCCGTTCCACCCCGGCCCGCAGCGCCGCGGCCACCCGGTCGGCCACCGCGGAACGCTCCGACTCCGAACGCAGACCCAGCAGCAGCGGCACCCGGCCCTCCACCGGCCGCACCCCGAGCAGGACCGGCACGCCCACCGAACCCAGCTCCTCCGCGACCGCCCGCGCCAGCACCGCCCAGCCCCCGCCGCCCGGCGCGGGGCCGTCCGCCAGCCGCATCACCACCGGCAGCAGCGGGCCGCCGCCCGGCTTGAAGCCGAGCACCCGGGCCTGCGCGGGCGCGTCCTCGGCGGTGATCCGGCCCTCGGCGAGGTCGGTGAGGAAGTCGCCGCGCCCGCGCGCCGCCAACTCCTCCTCCTGCCGGGCCTGCATCAGCACCACCGCGAGGCTGCCCGCGGCCCGCTCGGCGGCGATCCGGTGCACCGGCGCCACCGGCGCGGCGACCGGCAGCAGCACCAGCCGGGCCCGGACCGAGCCCGTGCCGGGTCCGCCGCCCGGCACGTCCACGATGACGGTGCCCGCCGGGGGCGTGTCCTTGTGCTGTCCGCGCAGTCCCTCCCACACCTGGAGCGGATCCGTGTCCGCGGGCCCGGTCCCGGCGGCGTAGAGCAGCCGGCCGTCGGCGGTCTCCAGGAACACCGGGTTGCCGCCGAAGTCGGCCAGGATCTGCAGGACCTGCGGCACCCCGCCCCCGCAGAGCAGCGCCTCCGTGCACCGGCGGTGCACCTCGTCGGCCCGCTGGAGCAGCGCGTAGTGCCCATTGACGATCTCGGTGTGGATCTCCTCGGTGACCGTCACGAACGGCACCTCGCGGTGCAGCTGGACGAGCGGCAGCCCGGCGGCGCGGGCCGTCTCCACCAGGGCGGCGGGCAGCCGGGTGAAACGCGGGCCCAGCTCCACCACCAGGGCCGCGATGCCGCGCTCGGCCAGGGTGCGGACGAACGCGCGCTGGTCGGCGGGGCGGGTGCCGAGGCCATAGCCCGTGGTCAGCAGGAGTTCGCCGCCCTTCAGCAGCGAGGCGATGTTCGGGACCTCGCCCGCGTGCACCCAGCGCACCGTGCGGTGCAACCGGTCGGCGCCGGCGAGCACCTCCGGCAGCCCGCTGCGCAGCCCGGGCAGCTCCAGCGCCCGCTGCACGGTGATTCCGGCGCCCTGGGGCCCCTGGGGGTCGAAACGGCTGTCCATGCCGTGACGCTACCCGCGCGGACGCCCCGGGCGCACCGGGGGCCTCGGCCGGGCGGTCGTGCGCCCGGTTCACAGGGGCTGGATGTTGTGGTTGTAGCGGAACACGTTGTCCGGGTCGTACTGGCGTTTGACCCGTGCCAGCCGGTTGAGGTGCTCGGTGCCGAGGCCGGCCACCACCCGGTCCCTGCCCTCGTCCCCGATGAAGTTGAGATAGACCGCCCCGGTGCTCCAGGGCCGGGCGTCGGCGCGCACGTCCCGCACCCACCGCACGGCCCGCTCGTCGTCCGCCGGGTCTGCCCAGACACCGAGCGGATGCACGGCCCAGGGCGCGTCCCGGTAGGGGACCGGATACTCGGCGGGTCCGGCGGCGATCGCGCCGCCCTGCGGGAACAGCACCTGCTGACAGGCGGAGGGGACGGGCATCGAGGGGGCGCGGGCGCAGAAGGCGTCGACCAGTGCGTCGGGCAGGGCGCGCACGTACTCGACCGACCAGTGGTTGCGCAGTCCGGGCGGAGCGTCGAGCAGGCGCTGCGCGTCGGCGTACGGCATTGTGGCGACGACCTCGGACTCGTGCGGCAGCGCCAGCAGCGGCCGGGCGAACCCGCGCAGCCCGTCCTCGTCGCCGGCGTAGGTGACCAGCACACCGCACAGCAGCGTCCCCACCAGATGCTCGGGAACGAACGGGGCAGGCGGCCCGGTCACGTACAGCACGGCGCCCCCCGCCTGCGGCGGGCCGGTGGCGAGGAGGTCGCGGTAGGCGCGGACCGCCTCCGGGCCCCGCTCGGGCGGGAACATCAGCAGGGCGATCGAGAACACGGGCAGCGCGTGCAGCTGGAGGGTGAGCGCGGTGGCGACGCCGAAGTTCCCGCCGCCGCCGTGCAGCGCCCAGAACAGCTCGGGATGCTCGTCGGCGGTCGCGAGGACCGGGGTGCCGTCCGAGGTCACCAGCTCCACCCCGAGCAGATTGTCGACGGCGAGCCCGAAGGCCCGGTCCAGCCAGCCGGTTCCGCCACCGAGCACAAAGCCGCCGACACCGGTGGTGGAGACCCGGCCGCCGGTGGTCGCGAGACCGTGCGGCTGGGTGGCGCGGTCCAGGTGGCTCATCAGGGCGCCGCCCTCGACCCGTACCGACGCGGACCCGGGGCGGACCGTGACCCGGTGCATCCGGCGCAGGTCCACCACCAGCCCGTTGTCGTTGACCGCCATGCCCGCCATACTGTGGCCGCCGCCGTGGATCGCGATCTTCAGATCGAGGTCCCGGGCGAAGCGCACCGCCCGGATGACGTCCGCCTCGCCCGCGCACTGCGCGATGACGGCCGGACGGCGGTCGATCATCGCGTTGAAGACGGCCCGGGCCTCGTCGTAGCCGTGATCCCCGGGAGCGAGGACCTCGCCCTCCAGGCGCGCGCGAAGAGCGGCGAGCGCCGTGCGCGCCTTCGTAAGGGGAGCCATGGCGGCGAGCCCCCTTCCCGCAGGGGGACAGAACTCCCTTCAGCCTAGGCGGACCCGGCGCGCCGGTCCCGCTCGGCCGCCCGGGTGCTCACACCGCGAGGGCTCCGCTCATCTCCTCCTCGACGTCCGCCTCCGGCCCGCGCAGATGCACCGGGGCAGGCGTGCCGCGCCGTTCGGTTGCCGCGGCGGCGGTCAGCAGCAGCAGGCCCGCGACCAGCCAGAGCACGAGGGAGAGGATCCGGCCGCCCAGCGCCGCCGAGGGGAAGTAGAGCAGGCTGCGGGCACCTTCGACGAAGCCGGCGCCGTTCCAGAAGGCGTGCAGCGCGCCGAAGAAGCCGCTCTGCAGCTCGGGTTCGAAGACACCGCCGCTGCTGGTGAAGTTGAGCATGATGAACAGCACCATCAGGGCCGGCATCGTGAAGCGCTTGAGGAACGTGTGGAGTCCGACGCCGATGATGAGGGCGCCCGTCGTGTACAGCCAGGCCATGGCCCACACCCCCCACAGATCGTGATCCACTATGTGGAAGGCCGGACCGGCCAGCACCGCTCCGATGGCACTCACCACCAGCGCGGTGCCGACGCCGATGGCGGCCCGGACCCACACGGAGAGCGCGGCACCGGCCGTGCTGATGGTGATGGCGGAGATGTTGGACCCGATGGACAGCGCGATCAGCACGTAGAACAGGCCCTGATTGCCGGGGTCGCCGTCGGCCAGCCGGGACAGGTCCACGACCTTCAGCGGGTCGCCCTGCTGGGCGGCCACCGTGGTGAAGAGGTCCTGGGCCGCGGTGGCGGAAGAGCTGGAGTTGGCGTCGGCGACGATCAGTTCGGGGTGCTTGGTGCTGGGCACATACGCGCCGACCAGGTCCCGGTGCATGATCTGGTGTCTGGCCGTGGCCCGGTCGGGCAGGGTGGTGACGTCCACCGTGTCGCCCGCCTTGTCCTTGATCGCCTGGGCCAGCAGCCGGTCGTGTGCCGAGTCGCCGACCACGGCGACCTTCAGCCCGTGCGTGTGGTCCTGCGGTGCGTGGAAGGCGCCGATGTAGGCCAGGCCCATACCGAGGCACATCAGCACCGGGGTGAGCAGGTGGACGGTCACGGCGCGGACGGTGGGGTTCGGGATGATCAGGTGGCCTACCGCAGGGCGGCCGGCGCGCTTGTGGTGCATGGAGGTCGTTTCCTAGCAGACAGAGGTCGTTGTCGGTGGGGGCCTGGGCCCTGTCGTCAAACTCCCGCCTGCCCCGCGACGCCATGCACGCTCCCCCACGCTCGGCTTCGCTCGCGCGGGCGTGCCCCCACCGCCGCACCCCGCACAGTCCCGAGTACATCCAGTACGAGGGCCTGTGCGCGGCACGCCGAGAGCACGCACCTGACGCCGCAGGGCCCGCCCTCCGGGCGGACGACGGGAGTTTGACGGCAGGACCTAGGGGATGAGCACGAGGCGGATCGGGTCGCCCTCCTTGCGCTCCAGCCGGGCCACGGCGTCGGCCGCCCCGGCGAGGGGGATGTGGGCGGTGATGGAGGGTGCGAGGTCGAGGCGGCCGGTGGAGGCGAGGCGGATCAGCTGCTCGACGTACTGAGGCCCGGAGCCGTAGTGGCCGCGGACCTCGTTGCGGCGGAAGCTGAACCCGGTGCCGTCCGTGATGGTCAGCGGCATCGGGGTGAGACCGGCCAGGACCAGCACTCCGCCCCGGGCGAGGACCCCCGCGGCCTGCTCCCGGACGGCGGGAACGCCGGCGAAGTCGAAGGCCGCGTCCAGGCCGAGGCCCCCCGTGACCCGGTCCACGGCCGCGGTGAAGCCGGGGTCGGCGGGGTCGAGAGCGAGGTCCGCGCCGAAGGCGAGCGCGCGTTCGCGGGCGCTGGGCAGCGGTTCGACGGCGATGATCGGCGCGGCGCCGGCCAGCCGGGCGAGCCGGATGCCGTGGGCGCCCAGACCGCCCGCGCCCCAGATGCCCACGGACTGGGCGGGACGGACCTGGCCGGTCTCCACGATGGCCGCGTAGGGGGTGGAGACGGCGTCGGGGATGATGGCGGCCTGGTCGAAGGCCAGGTTGTCGGGCAGGAGCGCGAGGGTGTCCTCACGGCGAGGGCGTACTCGGCCCAGCCGCCGTCGTAGTCCAGGCCACGGGTCATGGTCTTGAGACAGGGGCGCAGCCGGCGTACGCAGTTGGCGCAGTGGCCGCACGACTGGCCGGCCTGGAGGGCGACGCGCATACCCGGGGTCCAGTCGCCGAGCGGGCCCGGGCCGAGGGCGTGGATGACACCGGCGACCTCGTGGCCCAGGGTGACGGCGTCGACGGGGCGGAAGGGCTTCAGACTGCCGTCGGTCAGATGGACGTCGGACAGGCACACACCGGCGGCCTTGACCTCGATCAGCACCTCTCCGGGGCCGGGGACGGGAACGGGGACCTCTTCGACGGCGAACCTCAAGGTCTTCGGGCGGAGGCGGCCGGCAAGCATGGTGGCCATGGTGTGACCTCGACTCTCTCGGTTGCGGGCGGGTCTTCGGCTCGGCGACGGCTGCGCCGCGCGGGGAAGGGGTGGCGGCCGGCCTTCCCCGCACGGGGACCGGGGGTCAGCCGCGGTGGACGCCCTCGACGGAGCGGCCGGCGGCGATCAGCAGCCGGTGCCACTCCTGGGCGTCCGCAGCGTCACCTGTCCACCGTGCGGCCGTCGGGATGCGTGTGGTCGTGCCGGTGCTACAAAGTCTTGTAGAGGTATCGGTGTGCTGGAGCTTGCCATCTCTCCACATCTGAGGTACATGCGGCGGGAGTGAAGGATGGACACCCCTGAGCGTCGAACGGGCGACGAGCCGAGCGAGCCGGGCACCCTGCCGGCGCCGGACGCCGACCATGCCGTCTACTGGCGCAACCAGGCCACAGCGCTGTTCGACCGCATTCCGCTGCCCGTCGCCTTCTGTGACGCGGAGGGTGTCATCCTCTCCGCCAACCGCGCCATGGCCGCGGAGTGGGGCACACTCGCGGGCCGGCTCGTCGGGCGCCGCGCCCTGGACCTCTTCCGTCCGACGGCGGAGCGGCGGCTCGATCCCCTCTCGGAAGCCCTACGGCTGCGCCGCCGGGCGCGGTATCCGGTCGAGGTGACCTGGCGCCCGGCCGCGGGCGCGGAACGCCGTGGCGAGATGACCATCGACGTGGTGGTCGGCAACGCCCCCGGCGGTCCCCTCCATCTGCTGCTGGTCCTGCGCGCCTTCGAGGAGCCCGCCGACCCGCCGGTCCCGCAGACGCAGGCGTCCGGACAGACCAGCGGCATCGAGGCACGCATCCTCGCCCTGGCGGCCGCAGGCTTCACGAGCACCCGTATCGCCACCGAGGTGGGCCTGACTGCGGACGGGGTCAACTACCACTTCGCACGCCTGTCCCGGCGCTGGAACGTCACCAACAGAACGGCTCTGGTGGCGCGCGCCTACGTCAACGGAGTGCTCTCACCCCAGGCCTGGCCGCCCGCGCCCGCCTGAGCGGCCGCTTCGATCCGACGCACGAGGTCCCCCTCAGCCGTCCGCTGAGGGGGACCTCAAGAGGGATGCCGCCCGAGGCGACGGCCTCGCGGCCCGGTGGCGCGTACTCAGCCCCCGTACGCCCCGGACGCCGTCAGCCGCAGTGCCGTGTCGATCAGCGGCACATGGCTGAACGCCTGCGGGAAGTTCCCGACCTGGCGCTCCAGACGCGGATCCCACTCCTCGGCGAGCAGGCCCAGGTCGTTGCGCAGGGCGAGCAGCTTCTCGAAGAGTTTGCGGGCCTCGTCCACACGGCCGATCATCGCCAGGTCGTCGGCCAGCCAGAACGAGCAGGCGAGGAACGCGCCCTCGTCACCCGGCAGCCCGTCCACGCCCTCCTCCTCGCCCGAGGTCGGGTAGCGCAGGATGAAGCCGTCGGGCGTGGACAGCTCGCGCTGGATCGCCTCGATCGTGCCGATCACCCGCTTGTCGTCCGGCGGCAGGAAGCCCATCTGCGGGATCAGCAGCAGCGAGGCGTCCAGTTCCCTGGAGCCGTAGGACTGGGTGAAGGTGTTGCGCTCCTTGTCGTAGCCCTTCTCGCACACGTCCCGGTGGATGTCGTCGCGCAGTTCGCGCCACTTCTCCAGCGGGCCGTCCGCGTCCCCGGACTCGATCAGCTTGATCGTGCGGTCCACCGCGACCCAGGCCATGACCTTGGAGTGCACGAAGTGGCGGCGGGGGCCGCGCACCTCCCAGATGCCCTCGTCCGGCTCGTCCCAGTGCTGCTCCAGATAGCGGATCAGCTTCAGCTGGAGCAGGGAGGCGTAGTCGTTGCGTGCGAGGCCCGTCATATGGGCCAGATGCAGGGCCTCGGTGACCTCTCCGTACACATCCAGCTGCAACTGGTGCGCGGCGCCGTTGCCGACGCGCACCGGCGCGGAGTCCTCGTAGCCGGGCAGCCAGTCCAGCTCGGCCTCGCCCAGCTCCCGTTCGCCCGCGATACCGTACATGATCTGCAGGTTCTCGGGGTCGCCCGCCACGGCGCGCAGCAGCCACTCACGCCAGGCCCGCGCCTCCTCGCGGTAGCCGGTGCGCAGCAGGGAGGAGAGGGTGATCGCGGCGTCACGCAGCCAGGTGTACCGGTAGTCCCAGTTGCGCACGCCGCCGATCTCCTCGGGCAGCGAGGTCGTGGGCGCGGCCACGATGCCGCCCGTCGGGGCGTAGGTCAGGGCCTTGAGCGTGATCAGGGAGCGGACCACGGCCTCGCGGTAGGGACCGTGGTACGTACAGTGCTCCACCCACTCACGCCAGAAGTCCTCGGTCGCCTCCAGGGCTTGCTCGGGCTCGGGCAGCGACGGCGGCTCCCGGTGCGAGGGCTGCCACGAGATGGTGAACGCGATCCGGTCACCCGGCGCGACCGTGAAGTCCGCGTACGTCGTCAGCCCCTTGCCGTAGGTCTCGGCCTGGGTGTCGAACCACACGGAGTCGGGCCCGGCCACGGCCACCGTGCGCCCTTCGTGCTTGTGCACCCAGGGCACCACTCGCCCGTAGGAGAACCGCATCCGCAGCGCGGAACGCATGGGCACCCGGCCCGTGACGCCCTCCACGATCCGGATCACCTGGGGCGCGCCGTCACGCGGCGGCATGAAATCGGTCACTCGGACCGTGCCGCGCGGGGTGTCCCACTCGGACTCCAGGATCAGCGACTCACCGCGGTAGGAGCGCCGGGTGGCCGGCGGGGGCGCGATATCCGCCGCGTGCGCCGGGCCCAGCCGCCAGAAGCCGTGTTCCTCTGTGCCGAGCAGCCCCGCGAAGACGGCATGGGAGTCGAATCGGGGCAGGCACAGCCAGTCCACGGTGCCGTCCCGGCAGACCAGCGCCGCGGTCTGCATGTCTCCAATGAGTGCGTAGTCTTCGATGCGCCCGGCCAATGCAACTCCAGTCGAACGGCCACGTCGCCCCGGGTGGGGCGGTCGCTCTTGCGGTCATGGGGTCGGTGAGAAAGGCGTTGTTCACCGACCCATTCGAAAACGAAGCAGCCGATGTTCAACGAACTGACGAGCTGTTGTAGTTCCGGTGACGGCCGGGGGTGGTGCCGTTTGCCGGGAGTGCTCGGCAGTGATGTCCGAGCAGGATACGACGCACGTGGATGGTCCGCGTGCCTGTCCGGCCAACGGTACGGCTCCGAACGAGTGAGGCGGGAGCGGCCGCGGTGGGTCCGTGGTCACATGTGCGCGAAGCGTGGCCGGAAGCAGGCCCCTCCGGGCGCTGATACGCTGGTAGCCCGTGGACCGGTGGGCACGAAACCCCCGAACCGCAGCGACGGCACCGCCGGACATCTTCGGAGGCGAGCCGGACCGCATTCCAGACCGCGACCACGGGAGCCCCCTCTTGGCCATGCCGCCCGCTGCTTTCCGAAACAGCACAGCCACGACGACCAAGCACATCTTCGTCACCGGGGGTGTCGCCTCTTCGCTCGGCAAGGGCCTGACGGCCTCCAGCCTGGGCATGCTGCTCAAGGCACGGGGCCTGCGCGTCGTGATGCAGAAGCTCGACCCGTACCTGAACGTCGACCCGGGCACGATGAACCCCTTCCAGCACGGTGAGGTGTTCGTCACCAACGACGGTGCCGAGACCGACCTGGACATCGGCCACTACGAGCGATTCCTCGACCGTGACCTCGACGGCTCCGCCAATGTCACCACGGGCCAGGTGTACTCGACGGTGATCGCCAAGGAGCGGCGCGGCGAGTACCTGGGCGACACGGTCCAGGTCATCCCGCACATCACCAACGAGATCAAGCACCGCATCCGGCGCATGGCCACCGACGAGGTGGACGTCGTGATCACCGAGGTCGGCGGCACCGTGGGCGACATCGAGTCGCTGCCGTTCCTGGAGACCGTCCGCCAGGTCCGCCACGAGGTCGGCCGCGACAACGTCTTCGTGGTGCACATCTCGCTGCTGCCCTACATCGGCCCCTCCGGCGAGCTGAAGACCAAGCCGACCCAGCACTCGGTGGCCGCGCTGCGCAACATCGGCATCCAGCCGGACGCGATCGTGCTGCGCTGCGACCGCGAGGTCCCGACCGCCATCAAGCGCAAGATCTCGCTGATGTGCGACGTCGACGAGGCCGCCGTGGTCGCTTGCCCGGACGCCCGTTCGATCTACGACATCCCGAAGGTCGTCCACTCCGAGGGCCTGGACGCCTATGTCGTCCGCAAGCTGGACCTGCCCTTCCGCGACGTGGACTGGATGACCTGGGACGACCTGCTCGACCGTGTCCACAACCCCGCGGACGAGATCACCCTCGCGCTGGTCGGCAAGTACATCGACCTGCCCGACGCCTATCTGTCGGTGACCGAGGCGCTGCGTGCGGGCGGCTTCGCCAACAAGGCGCGCGTGAAGATCAAGTGGGTCACCTCCGACGACTGCAAGACCCCGGCCGGGGCCAAGGCGCAGCTCGCCGACGTGGACGGCATCTGCATCCCCGGCGGCTTCGGCGACCGCGGTGTGCTCGGCAAGGTCGGCGCCATCCGCTACGCCCGCGAGAACAAGATCCCGCTGCTCGGCCTCTGCCTCGGTCTGCAGTGCATCGTGATCGAGGCCGCGCGCAACCTCGCCGACATCCCCGACGCGAACTCCACCGAGTTCGACTCGGCCACCGCCCACCCGGTCATCTCGACGATGGCCGAGCAGATGGACATCGTCGCGGGCGAGGGCGACATGGGCGGCACCATGCGGCTCGGCATGTACCCGGCCAAGCTGGCCGAGGGGTCGATCGTGCGTGAGGTGTACGACGGCAAGGAGTACGTCGAGGAGCGCCACCGTCACCGCTACGAGGTGAACAACTCCTACCGGGCCGAGCTGGAGAAGAAGGCCGGCATCGTGTTCTCCGGCACTTCGCCGGACGGCAAGCTCGTGGAGTACGTCGAGTACCCGCGCGATGCGCACCCTTACCTGGTGGCCACGCAGGCCCACCCCGAGCTGCGCTCCCGCCCGACCCGGCCGCACCCGCTGTTCGCCGGCCTGGTGAAGGCGGCCGTGGAGCGGCAGCGGCAGGAGACCGAGCGGAAGAACGGCAAGTAACACAGGCTGTACGGTGGCCGGGGTGCGCGTCCTGCGGGAGGCGTACCCCGGTTTCGTGCAAGGCGTGGGAGGAACAGGGCGACATGACGATCAAGGACACCCCCGAGGAATGGGAGATCCGGGCGAGTGAGACCCCGTTCGTCGGAAAGAAGACCTCCGTCCGCGCCGACGACGTGGTCATGCCGAACGGTGCGGTCGTCCGCCGCGACTACCAGGTCCACCCGGGATCGGTGGCCGTCCTCGCCCTCGACGAGCAGGACCGGGTGCTGGTGATCCGGCAGTACCGCCACCCCGTGCGCCACAAGCTGTGGGAGATCCCGGCCGGTCTGCTGGACATCCCGGGGGAGAACCCGCTGCACGCCGCCCAGCGCGAGCTGTACGAGGAGGCGCACGTCAAGGCCGAGGACTGGCGGGTGCTGACGGACGTCTACACCACGCCGGGCGGCTGCGACGAGGCCGTGCGGATCTTCCTGGCCCGCGATCTGTCCGAGGCCGACGGGCAGCGCTTCGCGGTCGAGGACGAGGAGGCCGACATGGAGCTGGCCCGGATCCCGGTGGACGACCTCGTCCGCGGTGTGCTGGCCGGCGACCTCCACAACAACTGCCTCGTGGTCGGCGTGCTCTCCCTGGTCGCGGCGCGCGGCGGCGAGGGCCTGGACGCCCTGCGACCGGCCGAGGCACCCTGGCCGGCCCGGCCTTTCGAGGCCTGACTCCGGTCGGAGCCGCGCCCCGGGACTCCGGTGGTTCGGGGCCTGACGTCGGTAGGGGCTGTGTCCTGGAGCCCTGGCCGTTTGGGGCCGCGTCCCAGGACCCAGGCCGGTCGAGGCCTGACACCCGTCCGGGCCGCGCCCCGGCATCCGGGCGCGCGCGGGTCCCCGGTGTGGGACCCGCCCCGATCCCGCCGGTCGTACCATCGCCTGATCCGATCGGGGGATGAGTCCGCCCTGCTCCGCAGGGTTCGTCGCAGAGCGTGAACTAGGCTCTGAGGGACGACCCGCCCCAGGACCCGGCGGGCCTGTGTGCGTAGTGGGACGGGAGCGTGGCCCGTGACGGATCAGGCGGTGGCGGCCGACGGCGACGAGCTGTCCGAGGACGCTCGGCGTCCCGCCGCCACGGAAAGTCAGTTCCTCGGGCGCGCACGGGAGTTGAAGGAACTCCACCTCGACATCGAGCGCGCCGGACTCGACACGATCGCCGGCCGCAAGGCCCCCCGGGCCCGGGTGCTGCTCATCGCCGGGCGACCCGGCTACGGGCGTACGGCGCTCGCCGAGGAACTGGTCCGCCAGGTCGCGCACCGTTACCGGGACGGCGTGCTGCGCGCCCGCCTCAGCGAACCCGACGGCACCCCCGTACCGACCGAGCGCACCGCCCGCGAACTGCTCACCGGCCTCGGCCTGCCGACCCCGGCCGGCGGCGACGAGGACGAGCTGGGCCAGGCGGTGCGCGACGCCCTCGCGGATCGCCGGGTCCTGCTCCTGCTGGACGACGCGGTCGCCGCCCAGCAGGTCGACGCGCTGCTGCCCGACACCCCGGAGTGCCTGGTCGTGGCCGTCTCCGGGGGCCCGCTGACCGGGATCGCCGATGTGCGTCCGTGCACCCTCGGCGGACTGGACACCAAGTCGGCCCTCGAACTGCTCACCCGGTACGCCGGCTCGGTCCGGATCACCGTCGACCCGAGCGCCGCCGAGCGGCTCGTCGAGGAGTGCGCGGGCCACCCCGCCGCGCTCGTCCTGGCCGGCGGCTGGCTCGCCGCCCACCCCAAGGCCGCCGTCGCCGACCTCGCCAAGCAGCTGCACACCGCGGGCGAGGAGGGATCACCCCTGGCCCGTGTCTTCCGGCTGTCGTACGCGGCACTGCCCGGCGCCGCCCAGCGGCTGCTGCGGCTGCTCTCCCTCGCCCCCGGCGGTCGCGTTGACCCGCACAC
Organism: Streptomyces sp. NPDC052036; assembly: GCF_040680495.1. NCBI lineage: Bacteria > Bacillati > Actinomycetota > Actinomycetes > Kitasatosporales > Streptomycetaceae > Streptomyces > Streptomyces sp. NPDC052036. The sequence goes on from NZ_JBFAWW010000020.1 coordinate 27,081, forward strand.
CGCCTCTGCGCTGGCCGGCTGCTCGGTGGACACCGCCCGCACCACCCTCGACGACGTCACCGCTCTCGGCTTTCTGCACGCCGTGCACTCGCCCGTGCCGCAGTACGACGTCCCCGGCTGTCTCCAGCCGCTGCTGAGCGCGCTCACCGAGAGCCAGGACCGCCCGGCCGAGCTGCAGCTGGCCCGCGCCCGGATGCTGGAGCGGACCGTACGGCTGCTGCAGTCCTGCCGGCTGATCGCCGAGACCGACAGTCCGCAGGCCCGCGAGAAGCTCGCCGCACTGCCCCGGGCGCTGCGCTTCTCGTCCCTCCCGGCCGCCGGGGAGTGGTTGCGGGTCAGAGAGCCCGCGCTGCTGGCCGCCGCCCGGCTCGCGGTCGCCGACGGCGAGCTGGACACGCTGGCCCGCCGGCTGATGGCCGCGCTGGTCAGAGCCCTGGTCGCGCATGTCGGCACCGAGGCCGCCGCGCCCGAGCTGTACGGCATCCATCAACTGGTTCTCGATGTCGCCGAGCGCCGCGCCCTGCCCCGGGAGCAGGCCGCGGCTCTGCTGAACCTCGCCGACCTGGACGCCCAGACGGGCCGTACGGCCAAGGCGCTGGCCCGCTACCGGGCCGCGCTGGACGCCGGGCGGGCCGCGAACGACCCGTATGCGACGGGCCGCGCGATGGAATCCGTAGGCGGTGCTCACCAGGAGCTGGGGGACTACGCCCGGGCCGCCGACTGGTACGGCCGGGCGCTCGGCCAGCGGCTCGCCCGCGACGAGCGCACGGACGCCGCCCGGCTCTACGGCCGCATCGCCACCGTCCAGACCTACGCGGGCCGCTACGGCGAGGCGCAGCGCAACTGGCGGGCGGCGATCGCGGTACACCGCAGGAACGGCGATGTGGCCGCCCACGCACGGGCGTTGAGCGAGCTGGCCCGCGTCCAGGAGTACGCGGGGCGGCCCGAGGAGTCGCTGCGCACCTGCCACGAGGCGGTCGAGTGGGCGCGGCGCGCCGAGGACGCGCGGCTGCTGGCGGCGCTGCGGCTCAGGCTGGCCGACACCCTGGAGCGGCTGGGCGACCCGGCGGCGGCGCGTCTGCATCGCGGTGCCGCGGAGCGCATGCTGGGTGAGGAGTGCCAGGAGGACCCCTCGGTGCCGATACACGATGCCAACGCCTGCGAAATCCGCAGTACATCTAGTGAAGATTGATGTAATGAAAGGCTAGACAGCGGGAACACCTTCATTAAACTGGCTCTACCGCACGTTCTCCTGCGGTGTCCCCCGGTGTGCCCCCGTGCGTCCGGGTATGTCTTGCAATGCCCCACATTCCCTGAGCCAAGGACCGTGATCGACGTGAAGGTCGGCATCCCCCGCGAGGTCAAGAACAACGAGTTCCGGGTGGCCATCACCCCCGCCGGTGTGCACGAGCTGGTGCGCAACGGCCACCAGGTCGTCGTCGAGCGCAACGCCGGTGTCGGCTCCTCGATCCCGGACGACGAGTACATCGCCGCAGGCGCGCAGATCCTGGAGACCGCCGACGAGGTCTGGTCCAGCGCCGACCTGCTGCTGAAGGTCAAGGAGCCCGTCGCCGAGGAGTACCACCGCCTCCGCAAGGACCAGGTCCTCTTCACCTATCTGCACCTGGCCGCCTCCAAGGAGTGCACGGACGCCCTCCTGGAGTCCGGCACCACCGCCATCGCCTACGAGACGGTCGAGCTGCCGAACCGCGCCCTGCCGCTGCTCGCCCCCATGTCCGAGGTCGCGGGCCGGCTGGCCCCGCAGGTCGGTGCCTACCACCTGATGGCCGCGAACGGCGGTCGCGGTGTGCTGCCCGGCGGTGTCCCCGGCGTGCCGGCGGGCAAGGCCGTCATCATCGGCGGCGGTGTCTCCGGCTGGAACGCCGCGCAGATCGCCATCGGCCTGGGCTTCCATGTGACCCTGCTCGACAGGGACATCAACAAGCTCAAGGAGGCCGACAAGATCTTCGGTACGAAGATCCAGACCGTCGTCTCCAACGCCTTCGAGCTGGAGAAGGCCTGCGTCGACGCCGACCTCGTCGTCGGTGCCGTCCTCATCCCGGGCGCCAAGGCCCCGAAGCTGGTCACCAACGAGCTGGTGTCCCGGATGAAGGCCGGAAGTGTCCTTGTCGACATTGCGATCGACCAGGGCGGCTGCTTCGAGGACTCCCGTCCGACCACGCACGCCGAGCCGACCTTCCGGGTCCACGGGTCGGTCTTCTACTGCGTCGCCAACATGCCCGGCGCGGTCCCCAACACCTCCACCTACGCGCTGACCAACGCCACGCTGCCCTACATCGTGGAGCTGGCCAACCGCGGCTGGGTCGAGGCGCTGCGCCGTGACGCCGCGCTGGCCAAGGGCCTCAACACCCATGACGGCAAGGTGGTTTACAAGGAGGTCGCCGAGGCGCACGGCCTCGAGCACCTGGAGCTGTCCTCCCTGCTCGACTGAGGTCCGACCGCAGCCCGGGTTCGATTTCCCCGCGCCCCAAGGCGATCGGTCAATTCACCTCGTCAACACCGCGCAGCCGGCCGGACCTTGCCCGACAAGGTCCGGCCGGATGTGTGTATGGTCACTTTGCGACACTCGTTCAACTCGCCTCGAACGCAACTCTTCAACCGTTTCGCACACCGGTGAAACCTGACGAACGGTGCCCGGACACCCTTGACAGCGGGATGTTTCATTGCCGACACATCGGGCCGGGTCCGGCGGATTGTGTTGCTGCGGACCGCCGACACGCCATAGAGTCGCCAACCGTCGGCATGGTGCCACGCTGACCTATCTAGAAGTTTCCTGGTCACCAAGGAGGTAAGACGACTTGTGAATGAGTCGACATTTACTCCCGGGGGTGGTCAACCAGGAATGCCTGCGCGGGGTACGGTCCCCACGGGGCTCGAGGCTGTCGGCTCCGTCGCTGTCCGTACCTTCGCAGCCCACCAGAGCCAGAACCCCCACCTGGTTCCGACAGCACACCAGAGCATGGATGGCCCACACGTGAACGCCATGGCCGGCGGCCCGAGCGGCGAGGTCCACAACCACTTCGCCGCCTACGAGGAACTGCCCGAAGGGCACTTCTACGACCCCGACGCCGAATACGAGCCCGACCCCGAGTACGCGGCCACGCTCGCGCCCGACGCGGCGCGCCAGCGCCGCGAGCGCATCGGCCCGACCGGCCGCCCGCTGCCGTACTTCCCGATCCCCGGCCCGCTGACCGACCACGGGCCCGCGAAGATCATCGCGATGTGCAACCAGAAGGGCGGCGTCGGCAAGACGACGTCGACCATCAACCTGGGTGCCGCGCTCGCGGAGTACGGGCGCCGGGTGCTCCTCGTCGACTTCGACCCGCAGGGCGCGCTGTCCGTGGGTCTCGGCGTCAACCCCATGGAGCTCGACCTCACGGTCTACAACCTGCTCATGGAGCGGGGCATGTCCGCGGACGAGGTCCTGCTGAAGACCGCCGTCCCCAACATGGACCTGCTGCCGAGCAACATCGACCTGTCGGCGGCCGAGGTCCAGCTCGTGTCCGAGGTCGCGCGCGAGTCGACGCTCCAGCGGGCCCTGAAGCCCCTGATGGCCGACTACGACTACATCGTGATCGACTGTCAGCCCTCGCTCGGCCTGCTCACCGTCAACGCGCTCACCGCCGCGCACAAGGTGATCGTGCCGCTCGAGTGCGAGTTCTTCGCGCTGCGCGGTGTCGCGCTGCTCACCGAGACCATCGAGAAGGTCCAGGAGCGGCTCAACCCCGAGCTGGAGCTCGACGGCATCCTCGCCACGATGTACGACTCCCGGACCGTGCACAGCCGTGAGGTCCTGGCCCGGGTCGTCGAGGCGTTCGACGACCACGTGTACCACACGGTGATCGGCCGGACCGTGCGCTTCCCGGAGACCACGGTCGCCGGTGAGCCGATCACGACGTACGCCTCCAACTCCGTCGGTGCCGCCGCCTACCGCCAGCTCGCCAGGGAGGTGCTCGCCCGGTGTCACGCCGAGTGAGTCTGCCGGGGGCCGACGAACTGTTCCGTACCACCGGGGGAATGGCGCTCCAGGCGTCCACCCCCAGGCGCCAGGCCAACGGCGAGGCCCGGGTGCCGGCTCCCGCGGGCGAGAGCGACGCGACGGCCGCGGCGGAGGACGCACCGCCGGCGGTGCCCGTGCGGGGCGGCGACGGGGAGGGCGACGAGCACGTCGCGGCGGATGTCACGGAGGCGGAGGCCGGGGAGTCGCGTACCCGCTCGGCGACCGCCGAGCGGCCCGTACGGCGGCAGCCCGGGCAGGAAGGTTCTGCCGGTGCCGCCGCGGCCCAGCCGCGCAAGCGGGGGCGTGCTCCCGGACGGCGGCCCAGCGGCCGGGAACGGCACGACGAGAAGATCACCGTGTATGTGTCCGCCGAGGAGCTGATGGACCTGGAGCACGCCCGTCTCGTGCTCCGGGGCGAACACGGACTCGCGGTGGACCGCGGGCGGATCGTGCGTGAGGCGGTCGCCGTGGTGCTGGCCGATCTGGAGTCCCGCGGAGACGCGAGCATCCTCGTACGTCGGCTCCGGGGGCGCTGAGCAGGTAGCCTGCGACGGCTATGACCTCGTACGACGGCTCCGCTCCCGCTTCCGGCTCCTCCGGCTCCGGCGGCCGTCGGCGTGCACTGGGGCGCGGACCGGGCACTTCGCGGACCGGACGGCCCGCGCACGACGACAGCGCATGGCCCGCACCGGTCCAGGAGGCCCGGACGACACCGCCCGCGGTCGCCACCGAGCCCGAGACCGGCCAGGAGGCCGCGCCCGACGAGGCGGGGGGACAAGAGACCCCTGTGGGCGCGGGTGCCCCTGAGCGGGCCCCGGAACCCGCCGGGGAGCCCGCGCGCCCGGCGGAAGAACCCGAGGCGGCCCTCGAAGGAGCCGAGGAAGACCTCGAAGGAGCAGAAGAACCCGAGGCGGCCCTTGCCGGGCCGGAGACCGTGCCGGAGCCCGTGGCGGAGACCTCCCCGGCCCCCGTGGCCGTGGCCACGCCGCCGTCCGGGAGCGACACGGTCCCGGAGAGCCCCGAGGCCGCCGACGGTGTCTTCAAGGTGCGGCTGGTCAACTTCGAAGGGCCCTTCGACCTGCTCCTCCAGCTGATCTCCAGGCACAAGCTCGACGTCACCGAGGTCGCGCTGTCCAAGGTGACCGACGAGTTCATGGCGCACATCCGGGCCATGGGGCCGGACTGGGACCTCGACCAGACGACCGAGTTCCTCGTCGTCGCCGCCACCCTGCTCGATCTCAAGGCGGCACGTCTGCTGCCCGCCGCCGAGGTCGAGGACGAGGCGGACCTCGCGCTGCTCGAAGCCCGGGACCTGCTGTTCGCACGGCTTCTGCAGTACCGCGCCTACAAACGGATCGCCGAGATCTTCAACGGCCGCACCGAGGAAGAGGCCCGGCGTTACCCCCGTACCGTCGGCCTCGAACCCCACCACGCCGAGCTGCTGCCCGAGGTCGTCATCAGCATCGGGGCCGAGGGGTTCGCCAGGCTCGCGGTCAAGGCGATGCAGCCGAAGCCCCGGCCACAGGTGTACGTCGACCACATCCATGCCCCGCTCGTCAGCGTGCAGGAGCAGGCCGGGATCGTCGTGGCGCGCCTGAAGGAGCTGGGGGAGGCCAGCTTCCGTGAGCTCGTGGAGGACACCGACGACACCCTCACGGTCGTCGCCCGCTTCCTCGCGCTGCTGGAGCTGTACCGGGAGAAGGCCGTGGCGCTGGACCAGGAGACCGCCCTCGGTGACCTGGTGGTGCGCTGGACGGGCGGGGACGGCGACGAGACACCGGTGGTCACGGACGAGTTCGACCGGGCGCCCGAGGTGCCCGAGGAGGAGAGGAAGGCGTGAGCGAGGAGATCGCGGAGGCTCCCTCCGGCCTGAGCGCGGTGGCGGAGCTCGACCTCAAGCCCGCCCTGGAGGCCGTGCTCATGGTCGTGGACGAGCCCGCCACCGAGGAGCACCTGGCGAAGATCCTGGAGCGGCCCCGGCGGCAGATCGCCGACGCGCTGCGGGAACTCGCCGACGAGTACACCGTGCAGGGGCGCGGGTTCGAGCTGCGGTTCGTCGCGGGCGGCTGGCGTTTCTACACCCGGGCCGACTACGCCCCGGCCGTGGAACGCTTCGTGCTCGACGGCCAGCAGGCCCGGCTCACCCAGGCCGCCCTGGAGACCCTGGCGGTGGTCGCGTACCGCCAGCCGGTCAGCCGCAGCAGGGTCTCCGCGGTCCGCGGAGTGAACTGCGACGGGGTCATGCGCACCCTCCTCCAACGCGGTCTGGTCGAGGAGGCGGGCACGGAACCCGAATCAGGTGCGATCCTGTACAGGACGACGAACTACTTTCTGGAGCGGATGGGCCTGCGCGGCCTGGACGAGCTCCCGGAACTCGCGCCCTTCCTCCCGGAGGCGGAGGCGATCGAGGCCGAGACCCAGGAGGGCGTTCCGTCGTTCGACCCGGACGCTCCCGATGCTCCGGACGCGGACGACGATCACACGACGAACACGACGACGGAACTTTGATGCGAAGCAGCGGCAGCGACAGGAACGGCGGGCGCGGCAACTACCGCGGTGCCGGCAACAACAAGGACGAGAAGCAGGGTCAGGGCCGTCCCCGCAAGCCCCGTCCGGAGGAGCGCCGCTACGACGTGGGCCCCGGCGCCTCCCAGGACGGCCCCAAGTCCGGGCGCGGCGGCGCCGCGCGCGGTGGTGCCAAGGGCGGCCCCAAGCAGTCCCAGCAGCGCGGCGGCCGTACGGACCCCGGGCGCTCCCGTGAGTACGACGTGCGCGCCGAGGAGCGCAACCGCGAGCGGTACGCGGGCAAGAAGGACGTCAAGCTGCCCAAGACCTTCCCCGGCGCCGAGCAGGAGGGCGAGCGGCTGCAGAAGGTCCTCGCGCGGGCCGGCTACGGCTCCCGCCGGGCCTGCGAGGAGCTGATCGAGCAGGCCAGGGTCGAGGTCAACGGCGAGATCGTCATCGAGCAGGGCCTGCGGGTCGACCCCGAGAAGGACGAGATCAGGGTCGACGGGCTGACCGTGGCCACGCAGTCGTACCAGTTCTTCTCGCTGAACAAGCCGGCCGGTGTCGTCTCCACCATGGAGGACCCGGAGGGGCGCCAGTGCCTCGGGGACTACGTCACCAACCGCGAGACCCGGCTCTTCCACGTCGGCCGGCTCGACACCGAGACCGAGGGTGTCATCCTGCTCACCAACCACGGCGAGCTGGCGCACCGGCTGACCCACCCCAAGTACGGCGTCAAGAAGACCTATCTCGCGCACATCGTGGGCCCGATCCCGCGCGACCTGGGCAAGAAGCTCAAGGACGGCATCCAGCTGGAGGACGGGTACGCGCGCGCGGACCACTTCCGGGTGGTCGAGCAGACCGGCAAGAACTACCTGGTCGAGGTGACCCTGCACGAGGGCCGCAAGCACATCGTGCGCCGGATGCTGGCCGAGGCCGGCTTCCCCGTCGACAAGCTCGTGCGCACCGCCTTCGGGCCGATCACCCTCGGCGACCAGAAGTCGGGCTGGCTGCGCCGCCTGTCGAACACCGAGGTCGGCATGCTGATGAAGGAAGTCGACCTCTAGGCGCCCGCCTCGCGCAGGGCGTCGTAGTACGTCGTAGGACTGCGTCGTGCGTCACGCGTCAGAGGCCACCGGAGCGGCCGGTTCCCGTTGTGGGGGAGCCGGCCGCTTCCTTGTGCCCCGCCGCGTCCCCTGTTTATAGTCATCTCGACTATAAAGGGGGTGGGCCGTGCAGGGTTACGACAAGTACGCCTACGAGCCCTTCGCCGTCACCGTCGACCTCGCCGTCCTCACCCTTCGCGCGGGTGCGCTGCACGCCCTCCTCGTCGAGCGCGGACAGGAGCCCTACGCGGGCCGCTGGGCGCTCCCCGGCGGATTTGTGCGGCCCGAGGAGTCCGCGGAGGACGCGGCCCGGCGGGAGCTCGCCGAGGAGACCGGCCTGACGGACGTCACGGGGCTCCACCTGGAGCAGCTGCGGACCTACAGCGACCCCGGGCGCGACCCCCGGATGCGGGTCGTCTCCGTCGCCTTCGCCGCCCTGCTGCCCGACCCTCCCGAGCCGCACGGCGGCGGCGACGCGACACAGGCGCGCTGGCTGCCGTACCCCGGCGCCGGGCCGCTCGCCTTCGACCACGACCGGATCCTCGCCGACGCCCACGACCGCGTCGGCGCCAAGCTGGAGTACACCTGTCTCGCCACCGCCTTCTGCCCGCCCGAGTTCACCCTCGGCGAGCTGCGGCAGGTCTACGAGACCGTCTGGGGCACCGCCTTGGACCGGCCCAACTTCCGCCGCAAGGTCCTCGCCACGCCCGGCTTCGTCGAACCGGTCCCGGGCGCCGCGCGGCTGACCGGCGGCCGCGGCAAGCCCGCGGCGCTCTACCGCGCGGGCGGCGCCACCGCCCTGTACCCGCCCCTGCTCCGCCCCGCCACGGAAGGACGGCCCGCATGACCACCACGACCCCCGCCAGGAGTGCCGCCACCGGATCGCTGCTCGGGCTCGCCCTCGGTGACGCGCTCGGCTTCCCGACCGAGTTCAGCGATGTGCCGTCGATCCTCGCCAAGTGCGGGCCGTGGCGGGAGATGGAACTGCCGAGTCCGGCGATCGTCACCGACGACACCCAGATGACCCTGGCGCTCGGGCGCGGGCTGCGCACGGCCATGGACCGCGGGGTCCTGGCACCGAAGCGGATGGAACGGCCGGTACGCGAGGAGTTCGTCGACTGGTACCACTCCCCGGAGAACAACCGGGCACCCGGCCGGACCTGTCTGGTCGCCTGCCGCCTCCTGGACGACGACAACCGGCCCTGGCAGCAGGCGAGTCAGATCGACTCCAAGGGGTGCGGGGCCAATATGCGGGTGGCGCCCATCGGGCTCATACCGGGGCTGAGCGAGGAACAGCGCGCCGGCGCCGCCCAGTTGCAGGCCGCGCTCACCCACGGCCACCCCACGGCGCTCGCCGCCTCGGACCTGACCGCCCACGCGATCCGCCTGCTGGTACAGGGCACCGGGCCGGGGAAGCTGGTGGAACTGCTGGCGGCGTACGCGCGGGAGAACCGCGGCCGCTACCACGCGGCATGGCTCGGCGACCTGTGGACCCGGGCCCAGGACCCCACCCCGGAGCACTTCATCGCACGCGGCTGGGACGAGTGCCTGGAGATCCTCGAACGCCTGCGGACCGCCGTGCGGACCGTGTCGCCCGAGGACGACCCGTGCCTCGCGACCGGCGCGGGATGGATCGCGGAGGAGGCCCTCGCCACCGCACTGCTGTGCTTCCTGCTCTTCCCCGAGGAGCCCGTCACCGCCCTGCGCCGGGCCGCCTGCACCTCCGGCGACTCCGATTCGATCGCCTGCCTCACGGGCGCCTTCGCCGGCGCCCGCCTGGGCGCCGAGGCCTGGCCGCGACCGTGGGCGGACCGTATCGAGTACGGGGGCGAGCTGTGGACGCTCGGGGCGCTCTGGGACGTGTGAGCGGCCCGGGCCAGGCAGCGGGCGCAGCCGCGGCGTCGTCTCGCCGGGCGGGCGGCGCGCATCCCCGCGTCGCGGGCTGACTACGCTGGTGACCAGACGTTTCCGAACATCAGCAAGGAGCATCACCGTGCCGGTACGAGCGGTCCGGGGCGCCGTCCAACTCGAACGGGACGAGGCCGGGCACATGGACGAGCGGGTCGGAGCCCTGCTCACCGCCGTCCTGGAACGCAACGGCCTCACCACGGACGACCTGATCAGCATCTGGTTCACCGCGACACCCGATCTGCACAGCGACTTCCCGGCGGCCGCCGCCCGCAAGCTCGGCATCGGCGTCGCCGACGGACCGCTGATCTGCGCCCAGGAGCGGGACATCGAGGGCGCGATGCCCCGGGTCGTCCGCATCCTCGCCCCTATCGAGTCCGACCGCCCGCGCGCCGACATCGCCCATGTCTACCTCGGTGCCGCGGCCGCCCTCCGCAAGGACATCGCCCAGTGAGAACCGCACTCGTCATCGGTACGGGCCTGATCGGCACCTCTGCGGCCCTCGCGCTCTCTGCGCGCGGGGTCACCGTGCACCTCGCCGACCACGACCCCGAGCAGGCCCGTACGGCCGCCGCTCTCGGCGCCGGCACCGACGAGGCGCCCGACGGCCCCGTCGACCTGGTGATCGTCGCGGCTCCGCCCGCGCATGTGGCCGCCGCGCTCGCCGACGCCATGCGGCGCGGCCTGGGGCGCGGCTACATCGACGTGGCCAGCGTCAAGGGCGGTCCGCGCCGCGAACTGGAGGCCCTGGGCGTCGACCCTGCCGCCCTCGCGCGCTACATCGGCACCCACCCCATGTCGGGCCGGGAGAAGTCCGGCCCGCTGGCGGCCAGCGGCGACCTCTTCGAGGGTCGGCCCTGGGTGCTCACACCGACCCGCGACACCGACACCGAGGTGCTGAACCTCGCCCTGGAGCTGGTCTCGCACTGCCGTGCCGTGCCGGTCGTCATGGACGCCGACGCCCATGACCGGGCCGTCGCGCTGGTCTCGCACATGCCGCACCTGGTCTCCAGCATGGTGGCCGCGCGCCTGGAGCACGCGGAGGAGGCGGCCGTACGGCTGTGCGGGCAGGGCGTCCGGGACGTCACTCGCATCGCGGCCTCCGACCCGGGGATGTGGATCGACATCCTGTCCGCGAACCCGGGCCCCGTGGCCGATCTCCTCTCGGAGGTCGCCGCGGACCTCGACGAGACCGTACGGGCGCTGCGCTCCCTGCAGGCCGCCGACGCGGCGAAGCGGCGCGAGGGCGCCCTCGGCATCGAGGACGTGCTGCGCCGCGGCAACGCGGGCCAGGCACGGGTGCCCGGCAAGCACGGCAGCGCCCCGCGGGCGTACGAGACCGTCGCCGTCCTCATCTCCGACCAGCCCGGCCAGCTGGCCCGGATCTTCGCGGACGCGGGCATGGCGGGCATCAACATCGAGGACGTCCGTATCGAGCACGCGACGGGGCAGCAGGCGGGACTGGTGCAGCTCATGGTCGAGCAGAAGGCGGCCCCGGCGCTGAGCGCGGCACTGCGGGAGCGGGGCTGGACGATCCGCCAGTAGGGCGACGGCGGTCCCCGTCGTCCGTCAGTCATACCGGGTCCGGCGAGCCAGTAACCTTGTGCGGGGCGCCCTCGCGCCCCGCCCACACCACCACCCCGCACCAGGAAGGTGTCCCCACCGTGGAAAACGGCGCCGCCCGGACCGCCCCGGCAGTGATTGTCGCCATCGACGGCCCCTCCGGCACGGGCAAGTCCAGCACCTCGAAGGCCGTGGCCGCGCAGCTCGGGCTGAGCTACCTGGACACCGGAGCCCAGTACCGGGCGATCACGTGGTGGATGGTCAGCAACGGCATCGACATAACGGACCCGACCGCCGTCGCGGCCGTGGCGGGCAAGCCGGAGATCCTCTCCGGTACCGACCCGTCGGCGCCCACCATCACCGTGGACGGCACGGACGTCACCGGCCCGATCCGCACCCAGGAGGTCACCTCCAAGGTCAGCGCGGTCAGCGCGGTGCCGGAGGTGCGGGCCCGGATCACCGAGCTGCAGCGTTCGCTCGCCGAGGCCGCGGCGACCGGCATCGTCGTCGAGGGACGTGACATCGGCACCACCGTGCTGCCGGACGCCGACCTGAAGATCTTCCTCACCGCCTCCCCGGAGGCGCGTGCCGCCCGCCGCAGCGGCGAGCTGAAGGGCGCGGACGTGCACGCCACCCGTGAGGCGCTGATCAAGCGGGACGCCGCCGACTCCAGCCGCAAGACCTCCCCGCTGGCCAAGGCGGACGACGCCGTCGAGGTGGACACCACCGAGCTCACCCTCCAGCAGGTCATCGAGTGCGTCGTGACCCTGGTCGAGGAGAAGCGGGCGGCGAAGTGACCAAGGCTCCCTCCGAGCGGGGCGCCGAAGTGGGGCGGCGCATCGGCGTCCCCCTGATGCACGGGCTGTTCAAGCCGCGGGTCCTCGGCGCCTGGAAGGTCCCCGCGACCGGCCCGGCGATCTTCGCGGTCAACCACTCCCACAACATCGACGGTCCCATGGTCATGGGCGTGGCGCCCCGGCCGACGCACTTCCTGATCAAGAAGGAGGCGTTCGTCGGGCCGCTGAACCCGTTCCTGACCGGGATCGGCCAGCTGAAGGTGGACCGCACGACCACCGACCGCACGGCCGTCACCCGGGCGCTCGGCGTGCTGGAGAACGGGGGCGTCCTCGGTATCTTCCCGGAGGGCACCCGCGGCGAGGGCGACTTCGCCTCGCTGCGCGCCGGACTCGCCTATTTTGCGGTCCGCAGCGGGGCGCCGATCGTGCCGGTCGCCGTGCTGGGAAGCTCGGAACGGAGCGGGCGGTTGATAAAGGCACTGCCCCCGCTGCGCAGCAAGATCGACGTCGTCTTCGGCGACCCGTTCCAGGCGGGCGACGGCAGCGGGCGGCGCACGCGCAAGGCGCTGGACGAGGCGACCGTGCGCATCCAGGAGCACCTGACCGAGCACCTGGAAAACGCCAGGCGCCTCACCGGGCGCTAGGCGACACTTGAGTAGTGGATCACCGTAGGCACGGTGTCCACCGATCACCACGATGAACGAGGTACGGACTTCATGAACGACGACATCCAGCCCGAGGGCTCCGCGGAGCACGAGTACGACCACGGGGCGCTCGGCGACGCCGAGTACGCGGAGTTCATGGAGCTCGCCGCGGAGGAGGGCTTCGACGTCGAGGACGTCGAGGGCGCCATCGAGGAGGCCGGACACGGCCCGCTGCCCGTGCTCGCCGTCGTCGGCCGCCCCAATGTCGGCAAGTCGACCCTGGTCAACCGCATCATCGGCCGCCGTGAGGCGGTCGTGGAGGACAAGCCCGGCGTCACCCGCGACCGCGTCACCTACGAGGCCGAGTGGGCGGGCCGCCGCTTCAAGGTCGTCGACACCGGCGGCTGGGAACAGGACGTCCTCGGCATCGACGCCTCCGTGGCCGCCCAGGCGGAGTACGCGATCGAGGCGGCCGACGCGGTCGTCTTCGTCGTCGACGCCAAGGTCGGCGCCACCGACACCGACGAGGCGGTCGTGCGTCTGCTGCGCAAGGCCGGCAAGCCCGTGGTGCTCTGCGCCAACAAGGTCGACGGCCAGAGCGGCGAGGCCGACGCGGCGTATCTGTGGAACCTCGGCCTCGGCGAGCCCCACCCCGTCTCCGCACTCCACGGCCGCGGCACCGGCGACATGCTGGACGCCGTACTGGAGGCCCTGCCCGAGGCGCCCGCCCAGACCTTCGGCAACGGCGGGATCGGCGGCCCCCGGCGCATCGCCCTGATCGGCCGTCCGAACGTCGGCAAGTCCTCGCTGCTGAACAAGGTCGCGGGCGAGGAGCGCGTGGTGGTCAACGAGCTGGCCGGCACCACCCGCGACCCGGTCGACGAGATGATCGAACTCGGCGGCAAGACCTGGAAGTTCGTCGACACCGCCGGTATCCGCAAGCGGGTCCACCTCCAGCAGGGCGCGGACTACTACGCCTCGCTGCGTACCGCGGCCGCGGTCGAGAAGGCCGAGGTCGCCGTCGTGCTGATCGACGGCTCCGAGAACATCTCGGTCCAGGACCAGCGCATCGTCACCATGGCGGTGGAGGCGGGCCGTGCGCTCGTCCTCGCCTACAACAAGTGGGACACCCTCGACGAGGAGCGCCGCTACTACCTGGAGCGGGAGATCGAGACCGAGCTGGGCCAGGTCGCCTGGGCGCCGCGGGTGAACGTCTCGGCGCGCACCGGACGTCATATGGAGAAGCTGGTCCCGGCGATCGAGACCGCGCTGGCGGGTTGGGAGACCCGTGTTCCTACGGGCCGGCTCAACTCCTTCCTCGGCGAGCTGGTCTCCGCCCACCCGCACCCGGTCCGCGGCGGCAAGCAGCCGCGCATCCTCTTCGGCACGCAGGCGGGCACCAAGCCCCCGCGGTTCGTGCTCTTCGCCTCCGGCTTCATCGAGGCGGGCTACCGCCGGTTCATCGAGCGCCGGCTGCGCGAGGAGTTCGGCTTCGAAGGGACGCCGATCCACATCTCCGTGCGCGTCCGGGAGAAGCGCGGCACCAAGAAGAAGTGATGTGACGCCGGTACGGCGCTATGCGTGAGGGGCGGTCCGAAGCGGGCCGCCCCTCATGCATAGCGCTCGAATGCTGATTAGAGCCCTCTGCGGGGCGCCGGCGGCAGCGCCGGGACGGGATGCATGCCCCGGGCCTGCCGGGCCACCTGCTGCCAGACGGTCTCCGCCGTGGCGGAGTGGCCGTGCTGGGCGGTCAGATGACCGGTGGCGTGCTGGGGGGTGCCGTGGCGGGTGCCGTAGGTCCCCGTGCCGTAGGTCCCGATGCCGTACGCGCCCGTGTCGTGCGGGGAGCTGGAGAAGGCGACGAAGCCCAGGTCCTCCTCGCCGCTGCGGTCGCCCGGGCAGGCCCGGAAGGCCCGGACGTACTCGGCGCAGAGCTCGTCGTAGATCGGCGTGGCCGAGGCGCCGGCCGAAGGGTCCTGAGCCGTTCGCCCGGAGGGGATCGGCTGATAGGAATGGCGGCGAGGGACGTCATATGCGTGCACGTAGGTGCCAACGACCCCGCCGTCCAAGGGATGCGGTCGATTGGTCCGGTTCGTCACTGTCTGTCTCCCGAGGGGCGGCGCGCCGCTCCGGGCGCGGGACGGTGACGGGCGCGGGGTGCCGCGTGAGAGCCGCGGCGGCCCCGCGCCCGGTGGACGGGCCCGCGCCTCAGGTCCCCGCGAGCGGCAGGGCGGCGGCGACGAGCTTCCCGTTGGCCGCCGCCTTGTCCAGCGCATCCCGCAGCAGGTCCTCCCGCGGCTGACGGCCGATCGAGCCCACCGGCGCCGCGAACATCAGCACCTGCTGGTGCTTGTTGGCGGCCGCCCGCCAGCCGTCGGTGACCTGGAGCGGCTGGTGCGCCTGCCACCAGGCGACCGGCTGCCCGCTGTTGCCGCCGGGCTGCAGTACCGCGTGCAGCTGGCCCACGGCGAGCAGCACCGACCAGCCGTGCAGCACGGGCGGCACCGCGACGATCTGGGTGAGGGGCATGAAGCCCTGCTCGATGAGCAGGGGCAGGAAGTCGTCGCCGATTCCGGTGCCGCCGGGGCGCACGATGGGCGCGGTCGGTTCCACGACGAGCGCCGGGTGCAACTCCCCGGCGATCAGGACGAGTCCGCTGGTGACGCCCAGCACCGCCTGCTCGGGGGCGCCCTGGACGCCTCCCGTCTCGGCGGTGATGGAGCGGACGGCGCCCTGCAACTGCTCCTCCGTGACCTGGACGACCTGGGAGGGAAGGCAGGTGGCATGGGCGAAGGCGAGGACGGCGGTCTCCTCGCCGATGAACAGGACGGTGCTGGTGCGCTCCTGCTCGGAGTCGCCCGGGGTGCGGCAGGAGGTGCAGTCGTAACTGCCCGGGGCGTTCTCTCCGGCGAGCAGCCGGTCGGCTTCTTCGTCGCCGATCTCGGCGCGTACGGCGTCGCTGACGTCGAGCATGCGCGGCACGGGTGGCTCCCTCGGGATGCGGTGCGTGACAGTGCCGGGTGGCTCCCGGCCCATGAGTCCGGGGGTCCCCGGCTCATGAAGAAGACAACGGACGATCTGTGGCCGGAGTCACGCCCGGGGGCGAACGGAATCGAACCATCCGACGCGCAGGGTGAGGGTGCACGCGGAATGCGTTACTCACCGTTAACTCGTCGGTTGGTCAAGGGAGTTGGTTGCGTGAAGTGAGTCACAGACATCGCAGGGGAGTGGTCGAAAAATCCTGAAATCAGCGAATGAAAGGGTTGGCCGGAAATCGGCGATACCCCCGGTAACGGCGAACTGGCCTGGAATGACAGGGAGTTGGTTGATCCGAGGCGGTCAACCTCCTTACATTCCTCCGCCGTGTGCAACTAGCACCGCCCGGGTACGTCCACCGGTCGCGCCGCACAGCCGGCGCGCAGCACCACTTCCGGTGGACGGGGCGGCGCGCGACGACCGCGTTCCACGCGCGGCCGACGTGCTCCGCCTTGGGGGACCTCGGGTACGTGGAGAGGGAATTACATGTCTGAATGTGCCGATAGCACCCGTAAGACCCGTACGACCCGTACGACGGCGGTCCTCGCCGGAGCGGCCCTGCTCGCCCCGCTCGGACTGCTCGCCGCGACCGGCAACGCCGCCGCGGCCGACGGCGGAGTGTGGGACCGTATCGCCCAGTGCGAGAGCGGCGGGAACTGGCACATCAACACCGGCAACGGCTACTACGGAGGACTCCAGTTCTCCGCCGGCACCTGGCGCGCGTACGGCGGCACCGCCTACGCCCCGACCGCCGACCAGGCCTCCAGGGGGGCCCAGATCGCCGTCGCCACCAAGGTCCAGCAGGCACAGGGCTGGGGCGCGTGGCCCGTCTGCTCCGGGCGCGCCGGAGCGAGCGGAGGCGCGCCCGCCGCCTCGGGCGCCACGACGACAGCGCACTCGACCTCGGGGACCGCGCACGCCTCGCGCCCGGCCTCGGAGTCCGCCACCACCGAGTCCGCCCCGTCGAAGCAGTCGTCGAAGGCGCCGGAGCGCTCGACGGGACACACCGGTCGCGGGACGTCCCGCGGCGACTACACCGTCCGCAGCGGCGACACCCTCAGCGGCATCGCCGAGCGGCACGGAACCACCTGGCAGCGGATCTACGCGCGCAACAAGGCGGTCATCGGCGGTGACCCCGACCTGATCGTGCCCGGACAGCGGCTCGCCCTCTGACCGGCTCGGCTCCCGGGCCCCGACGTCCCATGCGGCGACGTCGGGGCCCCGCGGCGTTCCGGCCCCGGTCGGCGTACGAACCCTGATGCGATTCCCGGCCGCGAGGTTCCCCGCGGCGGCTACCGATGGGACAACCGTTGCGGCACAACATGGCCATGCTGCCCAGCACGCACCCGTGCCCCAGGTGTCTAATCGAAACGGCAGGGGAACGGACGAGGAATCCAGGGACGCATGCACATTTCTTTCCTGATACACAACGCCTACGGGATCGGAGGGACGAACCGCACGACGTACAACCTCGCGAGCGCGCTGGCCGAGCACCACGACGTGGAGATCGTCTCGGTCTTCCGCCACCGCGAGGAGCCCGTCTTCGCGCCCGACCCCCGCGTCCGGCTGCGCCACCTGGTCGACCTGCGCGCGGACGGCCCCGACCACGGCCGCCCCGAGCTGGCGCGGCCCGCGCGGATCTTCCCGCGTGCGGAGGGCCGCTACCGGCAGTACAGCCTCCTCACCGACCGCCGCATCGGTGAGCACCTCGCGGCCACCGAGGCCGACGTCGTGGTCGCCACCCGTCCCGGCCTCAATGTGCACCTCGCTCGCCAGACCCGGCGCGGCCCGCTCCGCGTCGGCCAGGAGCACCTGACCCTGGACAGCCACTCCAAGGCCCTGCGCGTGCTCCTGCGCGGCACCTACCCGAGCCTGGACGTCCTCACCACGACCACCGAGGCCGACGCGGGCGCCTACCGCGCCCGGATGCGGCTGCCCGGCGTCCGGATCGAGGCCCTGCCCAACCCCGTGCCCGCCCCGCCCGTCGCCCCCGCCGACGGCACCGCCAAGTGGGTCGTGGCGGCCGGCCGGCTCGACCCCGTCAAGCGCTACGACCTGCTCGTCACCGCCTTCGACCGGGTACGCGCCGAGCGGCCCGACTGGCGGTTGCGCATCTACGGCAGCGGCCCGCAGAAGGAGGAGCTGCGCGCCCTCATCGACCGCCTCGGCCTCTACAACCACGTCTATCTCATGGGCCCCGCTCACCCCATCGAGCCCGAGTGGGCCAAGGGCTCCCTCGCCGCGGTCACCTCCCGCACGGAGTCCTTCGGCATGACGATCGTCGAGGCCATGCGCTGCGGACTGCCCGTGGTCTCCACCGACTGCCCGCACGGACCCAGCGAGATCATCCACGACGGCGTCGACGGACGCCTCGTCGAGTCCGGGAGCGCCGACGCCGTCGCCGCCGGACTGCTGGAGCTGATCGACGACGACGCGCTGCGCCGGCGGATGGCGGCCGCGGCCCTGCAGGCCTCCGCACGCTTCGACCCGGCCCGCATCGCCGAACGCTATGTGTCCCTGTTCACCGGTACCGCCCCGCACGGCAGCCGGCTGCGCGGCTCGCTGCACCGCACCCGGGCGGCACTGCTCGGCGGTGCCCAGGCCGTCCGCACCGCCGGGCGCGGCGCACTGAGAAAGGGGCGCCCCGCATGATGACCGAGACGCCGGGCACCCGGTACGAACACCCCGCCACGCCCCTGCGCGCCGACTGCGTCGCCGACACCGCGGGCGGGCTGACCTTCGACATCGCCGGCACCGGGGGGACGGACCCCGCCCATCTGGTGCTGCGCCGCCGCGACGGCGAGGAGACCGCGCTGCCGCTGGCCCCCGCCGAGAACGGCCGGCTGCGTGCCGCCCTGCCCAGCGGCGTCGACCTGCCCGAGGGCCGCTGGGACGCCTACGCGCGGTTCGGCGACGGCGAGCCGTGCCGCCTCTCACCCGGCGTCAACGATCTGCGCTCCCTGGTGGACCGAGCGCCCGGCGACACGGCGGACCGGATCGCCGTCCGCATCCCGTACACCGCCAAGAACGGCACCCTCGCCGTCCGCAGCTGGCTGCGCGCCCCGCACGCCGAGGCGGGCGACCTCCGCATCGGCGAGGGCGAGCTGGCGGTGAGCGGCCGGGTGTACGGCACCGGGCTGGCACCGGACGCCTACGCCGAGGTCCGCGAGCGGGGCGGCCCGCGGTCCGTGCTGCGCGCCGACCTCACCGTGCGGGAGGCGGAGTTCGGCTTCACCGTGCCCTACGCGCCGCTCGGCCCCGGCATCTGGGACCTGTGGCTGCGTCCGGGCGGGGCCGAGGGGCCGCAGGTGCGGATCGCCCGGCTGCTCGACGACGTCGCGGACAAGAAGCCGGTCTTCCGCTATCCGAGGGCCGCCGTGCGGGCGGAGCACGGCGCGGTCGAGGCCTGGCCGTACTACACGGTCGACAACGATCTGTCAGTGACCGTGAGCGCGACGGGCTGATCTCCCTTGCGGACAGTCGCTGTCCGCAAGGGCGGGCAGACTG
Organism: Streptomyces sp. NPDC052036; assembly: GCF_040680495.1. Classification (NCBI taxonomy): domain Bacteria; kingdom Bacillati; phylum Actinomycetota; class Actinomycetes; order Kitasatosporales; family Streptomycetaceae; genus Streptomyces; species Streptomyces sp. NPDC052036. The sequence goes on from NZ_JBFAWW010000020.1 coordinate 46,168, forward strand.
GGACCATGCTGGAGACCTCGGCCCGACTGCTGCGCCTGCTGTCCCTGCTCCAGACCCACCGCGAGTGGTCCGGGGCGGACCTCGCCGGGCGCCTCGGCGTCAGCGCCCGCACCGTGCGCCGGGACGTGGACCGGCTGCGCGAGCTGGGCTATCCGGTCAACGCGGGCCCGGGCACAGGCGGCGGCTACCGGCTCGGCGCGGGGGCCGAGCTGCCCCCGCTGCTGCTGGACGACGACGAGGCGGTGGCCGTGGCGGTGGGGCTGCGCACGGCCGCCGGGCAGGGGATCGAGGGCATCGGCGAGTCCTCCGTACGCGCGCTCGCCAAACTCGAACAGGTGCTGCCGGACCGGCTGCGCCGCCGGGTCTCCGCCCTCAACGCGTTCACCGTGCCGATGCTGCGCGGACCCCGGGCCTCCGCCGTCGACCCGGCCGTCCTCACGGAACTCGCCCATCTGTGCCGGGACGCGGAGCGGCTGCGCTTCGAGTACGGCGACCGGCCCCGCTCCGGCTCGGGCGGGGAGAGCGCCGCCGGCTCCCTGACCCGCCGTACGGTCGAACCGCACCGCCTCGTGTGCACCGAGCGGCGCTGGTACCTGGTCGCCTGGGACCTCGACCGGGAGGACTGGCGCACCTTCCGCGTCGACCGCATCACCCCGAAGCCCCCGCACGGCCCCCGTTTCACCCCGCGCACACCCCCGGCGGACGACCTCGCCGCGTATGTCTCTCGGGGTGTCTCCACGGCCGTGTACCCCACCCGGGCCGTGGTGCGGCTGCTGGTGCCGCTGACCGAGGCGGCCGAGCGGATCTCACCGTCGGCGGGCGTGCTCCAGGCGGAGACCGACGGCAGCTGTCTGCTGAGCACGGGCGCCCCGAGCCTCGATGTGATGGTGGTTCACATCCTGATGATCGGCCTTCCGTTCGAGGTGGTGGAGCCGGCCGAACTCGTCGACGCCCTCAGGACGGCTCGTGACCGGCTTGATGCCGCTTTGGCTCGGGCTGAGGGGCCTGGGAGGCGTGTCGGGGATGGTGCAGATCGAACGCGGGGGACTCGGAGCGGATCCGGGGCAGCGTGACGAAGTTGTGCCGCGGCGGCGGGCAGGACGTCGCCCACTCCAGGGACCGGCCGAACCCCCAGGGGTCGTCGACCTGCACCTTGGTGCCGTGGCACGCGGTCCGCCAGACGTTGTAGAGGAACGGCAGCGTCGACATGCCGAGCAGGAACGCACCGATCGTGGAGACCGTGTTGAGCGCGGTGAAGCCGTCGGCGGCCAGATAGTCCGCGTACCGGCGCGGCATGCCCTCGGCGCCCAGCCAGTGCTGCACCAGGAACGTGACGTGGAAGCCGATGAACAGCGCCCAGAAGTGGATCTTGCCGAGGCGTTCGTCCAGCATCTTCCCGGTGAACTTGGGCCACCAGAAGTAGAAGCCGCCGAAGGTCGCGAAGACGACCGTGCCGAAGACGACGTAGTGGAAGTGGGCGACCACGAAGTAGGTGTCGGTGACATGGAAGTCCAGCGGCGGCGACGCCAGGATCACCCCGGTCAGCCCGCCGAACAGGAACGACACCAGGAAGCCGGTCGCCCACAGCATCGGTGTCTCGAAGGACAGGGAGCCCCGGAGCATCGTGCCGCTCCAGTTGAAGAACTTCACGCCCGTGGGCACCGCGATCAGGAACGACATGAAGGAGAAGTACGGCAGCAGCACCGCGCCCGTCGCGAACATGTGGTGCGCCCAGACGACCACCGACAGCCCCGTGATGGCCATCGTCGCGCCGACCAGCGTCAGATAGCCGAAGACCGGCTTGCGGCTGAACACCGGGAGGATCTCCGTGATGATCCCGAAGAACGGCAGCGCGATGATGTACACCTCGGGATGACCGAAGAACCAGAACAGGTGCTGCCACAGCAGCGCCCCGCCGTTCGCCGCCTCGAACACCTGCGAGCCGAACCGCCGGTCCGCCTCCAGGACCAGCAGCGCCGCGGCCAGCACGGGGAACGCCATCAGGATGAGGATCGACGTGAACAGCGTGTTCCAGGTGAAGATCGGCATCCGGAACATCGTCATGCCCGGCGCGCGCATCCCGACGATCGTCGTCAGGAAGTTCACCGCGCCGAGGATCGTCCCGAATCCCGCCATCGCGAGACCCATGATCCACATGTCGGCGCCGACGCCCGGAGTGTGGTTGAGGTCGTTGAGCGGCGCGTAGGCGAACCAGCCGAAGTCGGCGGCGCCCTCCGGGGTCAGCAGCGAGCCCAGCACGATCAGCCCGCCGAACAGGAACAGCCAGAACGAGAGCATGTTCAGCCGGGGGAACGCCACATCGGGGGAGCCGATCTGCAGCGGCATGATCTCGTTCGCGAAGCCCGCGAAGGTCGGGGTCGCGAACAGCAGCAGCATGATCGTGCCGTGCATCGTGAACAACTGGTTGTACTGGGTCGCGCTCATGATCTGGAGCCCGGGCCGGGCCAGTTCGGCACGCATCAGCAGCGCCATGACCCCGCCGACCAGGAAGAACGCGAAGGACGCGACCAGATAGAGGTGGCCGATCTTCTTGTGGTCGGTGGTGGTCAGCCAGTCGACCACCCGCCGTCCCCGCCGTTCCCGCCCCCTCGCCCGCAGAGCCCCCGCGGCCGCCTGTGCGGTGTCCGTCCCCATCGCTGCCCCTCGCTCCTCGCGTACCGGGCCCGACATGTCCCGCGGCCCGGCGCCCACGCGGGCTCACGCCATGGCGCACGTCCCCGCCCACGGTGCGACCGCGCGCGTGCGGGGATTCTGTGCCGAAGCCGTGTGCTTCTTATGCGGAGTCAGCTGGTGAGCGCGTTTACCGAATCCGAATGGAAAGAGCCGGGAGCGAACTGCGGACCATGCTTTCCGCGGGGCTATTGCGAACCCCTTCCGAGAGTGCGCGAACCGGATCCGAATTGCGTTCGAAGTGGTGCGTGGCGCATGCGAAACCCCTCGTACGTGTGACGGTTCCAGGGCGAAACGGGTGTCGTGATTCTGTGACAGAAGCGTGACCGGAGAGGGATGAGTGGCCCGTGGGGTGAGCGGTCCGTACTTCCCTGACGAGGGCCCGCGGCCTAACGTGGCGCCATGGCACCCATTCCCACTCCGGACGCCCGACGCGAGGACTCCCCGGAGGCATACGTAGGCATGGAGGCGCACCGGGCCGAGCGGCTGGCCCGCGAGCGCGGCTGGAGCACGGTCCGTTCTCTGGCGCCGGGCACGATCATCACCATGGAGTACCGCGAGGGGCGGCTGAACTTCGAGGTCGCCGACGACAGGGTCAGGCGCTGCTGGAAGGGCTGACACACGCCGAAGGCCCCGGCTCGATGCGAGCCGGGGCCTTCGGCGTGCGGGGAGGTTGTGCGTACCGGTCCCCGCCGGGCGTGCTCAGCCGCCCGCGACCGGCCGGGCCGGTGCGGTGCCGCGCGGCACCCGGTCCGAATGCGGCGGGCGGCGGCTGCCCACCGGGGTGACCGGGGTGCGCTCCCCGCGGGTGGTGTGCGGGCCGGGGGCCAGATAGACCGGCGGCCGGGCCGTACGGGTGGCGGCCACCGGCTCCAGGGCCGAGGCCTCCCCGCCCACCGCCGCCGGCCGGGGAGTGGAGGCTCGCGGGGACGCGGCCACGGGGGCCGGGGCGGCCGCCGGGAGGGCACGGCCGATGCGCCGACGGTCCCGCAGGTCGAGGATGGCCGTCTCGGCGCGGGCGATCAGCGGCTCGCACCAGGGCAGGGCCAGCAGGATCAGCAGCCCCGCGGCCCAGCCGAGGAGCACGTCGCTCAGCCAGTGCGTACCGAGGTAGACCGTGGTCAGACCGACGCCCAGGGAGGTCACCGCGGAGAGCGCGGACAGCCAGCGCCTGGCCCGTGGTGTCGAGGCCAGATAGGCCAGGATGCCCCAGGTCACCACCGCGTTCGCGGTGTGGCCGGAAGGGAATATATCGCCGCCCCGCCACATCTCGTTCGACCCGATGACGGTCGCGTAGTGCGGACCGAGGCGGCCCATTCCGTACTTGGCGGCGCCCACCGTGATGTTCAGCAGGAGCAGCGCGGCGCCCAGCGAGAGCAGCGGACGCAGGGTGTGCTGCCGCCATGAACGCCACCCCAGCCAGGACGCGACCATCACCGCGGTGGGGCCGCGCTGGCCCAGCACCACGTAGTAGTCGAGGAACGCGTGGATCTGCGGCCACTGCTGGTACGGCCGGAAGAACATGACCTGCCAGTCGAGCCGGACCAGCCAGGAGGAGACGACGACGGCCCACACGATCGCCGTGTAGAAGGCCAGGGTCGCCGAGAAGAGAACCACTCGGTGCCGGCTCATCCGGGGCACGTCAATGTGGGCCGGTCGTTCAGGCTCGCGGTCCAACCGGGCGAAGACCCGGTCCAGACGGCTCAGCTTTCGTTCGGTACGCACTCAATCGACGTTACAGCGAGTGAGCTGTGGGCCCGGCCGAATCACCGGGTTTGTGATGACGATGTGATGTGGGATTCCTCTCAACAGGGGGCTTATTTCTACGGATTCTGTTATCGGTGTGCCGCTCGTCCTTCAATTCCATTGATCGCCAAGGGCCTTGGTTATATGGCCCTTATCTATTCGTTCACCGAATGCTGGGGCGGAATTATCCGGACGCTCACCGTGCGGGACGGAGTGGATCATGGCGGACCGGAGCCGTTCAGCCAGAACGCTCCGTACGCGGCCGACGCCAGGGCGACACCGCCGAGCACCACCGCGGACCTGGCCGGGCGCACCCGGGCCAGCGCCCGGGCGAGAGGCAGCAAAAGGGGGAAAGCGGGCAGCAGTAGACGCGGTTTCGAGCCGAAGTAGCTTGACGCGCACAGGGCGAGCGCGGTGACCACACCCGTGTACACGAGCAACGGCAGCGGCTGGCGCTGCCGGACGCACACCACGTACAGCCAGACGATCGCCGCCGCCCCGACGATCAGTCCCACGCCGGCCAGGGCGCCGGGGAGGGAGGTGAACTTCCCCGCGATGAAACGGGCGAAGGCATATCCGCCGTCGAATCCGTTGCGCCACCCCGCCTGGACATCGAGATATCCGAGCGGACCACGACCCGTGCGGTGTCCGACCCACAGAACGTAACCGGCGGCGCCGAGCGGGGCGATCAGCATGCCGAGCGCCCGGCGTACCCACCGGACGCCGTCCGCCGGGAGCGTGCGCCGGTCGTCCCTGAACGAGGTGACCGCCGCCGCCCACACCGCCGCGACCACGGCCGCGCCCACCGGCCGGGTCAGACCCGCGAGCGAGGCGAGCACCCCCGCCGTCACCCAGCGGCCGGTCAGGATCGCGTACAGCGACCAGGCGGCGAGCGCGGTGAAGAGGGACTCGCTGTACGCCATGGACTGCACGATCCCGACCGGCAGCACTGCCCACAGCAGCACCAGACAGACACCCGTACGGCGGTCGTACACATGCTCCGCGACGGCGAAGATCCCCCAGGCCGCGGCGAGCGAGGCGAGTGTGGCGACGGCGAGCCCCGCATCGGCGTACGACAGCGGGGTCACCGCCGCGCCGAGCCGCTCCAGCCAGGGCAGCAGCGGGAAGAACGCCAGGTTCGAGTGCACGTCGCCGTTCGGGAGGCGGATCTCGTAGCCGTAGCCGAGGGCGGCGACCCTGGTGTACCAGAGCGAGTCCCAGCGCGCGGCCAGCAGCGTGTGCGGGCTCGTGCCCCGCGCCGCGCTCCACAGGGCGAGCACGACGAGGCCCACGGCCCGGACGGCCGCGTACCCGAGGAGGGCGGGAGCGGCTCGGCGCAGGGCGCCGGCGGGGGGCGGCGTCGTGCGCCGGGCAGGATCGTCCATCCGCCCGATTATCGAGGGCGACGGGAACCGGAGCCGCCCATATCACGTGGGGAACCGTGAGAGGGGTGGCGTACGCCACACCCTCTCCAGGAGAACGTGAGAGGTCCGCCACGCGACCCTTCGGGGAACTCGCGTACGCTGGCGACTCGCTCGCTTCGCTGCGTCCCCACCGGGAACCGCTCTCCCGGTACGGTCGCGGGGGTCGTCCCCACCCCGTGCATCCGCCGGAGCGAGGGATCATCTGGGAGGTACCTCTATGTCCGGGACGACCATGGCCGCCGCTGTCTCGCGGCGCCGGGCGGCCGGGGCGGGTGCGAGCCGATGGGTCGTCCTCGTCATCCTCTGCGTGAGCCTGCTGCTCGTCGCCGTCGACGCCACCGTGTTGCACGTCGCGATGCCCGCCGTCACCGAGGATCTCAAGCCCGGTGCGACGCAACTGCTCTGGATCGTCGACATCTACCCGCTCGTCTGCGCCTCGCTGCTGATCCTCTTCGGCACGCTGGGCGACCGTGTCGGCCGCAGGCGCGTCCTGCTGCTCGGATACGGTCTGTTCGGCATCGCCTCCGGGGCGGCGGCTCTCGCCCACGACGCACAGGTACTGATCGGGGCACGGGCGCTGCTCGGTGTGGGCGGTGCGATGATCATGCCCGCGACCCTGTCCATCCTGCGCCAGGTCTTCCCCGACCGGCGCGAGCGGGCGCTGGCGATCGGCATCTGGAGCGCGGTGGCCGCGGTGGGTGCGGCGATCGGGCCGCTGCTCGGCGGATTCCTCCTCGAACACTTCTGGTGGGGCTCGGTCTTCCTGATCAACATCCCGCTGATGCTGGTCAGTCTGCCGGTCGGGCGACTGCTGCTGCCGGAGTCGAAGGGCGAGAGCGAGGGCCCCTGGGACGTGCTCGGCGCGCTCATGGCGGCGGGCGGCCTCTTCGCCCTGGTGTTCGCCGTGAAGCGGCTCGGCGCCGGGCAGTCGCCGCTCGACCCGTACACCCTGCTCCCGCTGCTGGCGGGTGCGGCGCTGCTGATCACCTTCGTACGGCGGCAGCGGCGCCGCGCCCACCCCCTGGTGGATCTGCGGATGTTCGCCCGCCCGGCGTTCGGCACCTCGGTCGGCTGCATCGTGCTGGCGATGCTGGCCCTGGTCGGACTCGAACTGATCGCGGCCCAGTATCTGCAGCTGGTGCTGCGCCTGTCGCCGCTCCGGACGGGGCTGCGACTGCTGCCGCTGACGTTCGCGGCGATGGCGGCCGGCCTGGCCGGTTCGCAGTTGCTGCACCGCCTCGGCCCCCGCCGGATGGTGACGTCCGGTTTCTGTCTGACGACCGTCGCCGTGCTCACACTGACCCTGATGGGCGGGCACGACAATCCCGGGCTGCTTCTGTTCGGTTTCGTCCTGCTCGGCTTCGGGCTGGAGACGACCCTGTTCGGCGCGTACGAGTCGATGCTGAGCGAGGCTCCGCAGGCGCAGTCCGGCGGGGCCGCGGCGATCGGCGAGACCTCGTACCAACTGGGCGCCGGCATCGGGATAGCGCTGCTGGGCAGCGTGATGAACGCGGCGTACACGCCCGGCCTGTCGTCGGTGCCGGGGGTTCCGGCGTCGGCGAGCCGGGCCGCCGGCCACTCGCTCGGCGAGGCCTACGAGGTGGCGGGTCACCTCGGCGGCGCACGGGGCAGGGCGCTGCGCCACGCGGCGCGCGACTCCTTCGTCCATGGCCTGCATATGACGCTCCTGGTCAGTGCCGGCCTGCTGATGCTGGGCGCGGTGATGGCGCTGCGGCTGCCGCGCGTCATGCACTGCGAGCCGCCGGTCGCGCAGGGCGAGCCCGCCGTGCCGTCACCGCGCAAGGCCGAGGACTCCCGCGTCTCGGCGTGACCGGGGGCGGGCGCGGGGCCGCGACGGCGGGCCGCTCGGGCCCGATGCGGCCCCCGGCGGACCCCGGCGGGGCGCCCGGTACTGGACGCGCGGCCCGGCGCGTCGTACCGTCGGCCCGTCCAGTCCTGGCTAGCGCTGCTAGTTTTCAATGTCACGGAGGCTGCCCCCATGACCCCGTCCTCGACGTTGCCGCCCTTCGACCCCGCCGATCCGCTGGGGATCGACGACCTGCTGGACGCCGAGGACCTGGCCATCCGCGACACGGTGCGCACCTGGGCGGCGGAGCGCGTGCTGCCGCACATCGCCGAGTGGTACGAACAGGGCGAACTGCCGGGGATCCGGGAACTCGCCCGGGAACTCGGCTCGCTGGGCGCGCTCGGCATGTCGCTCAGCGGCTACGGCTGCGCGGGGGCCAGTGCCGTGCAGTACGGCCTGGCCTGCCTGGAACTGGAGGCCGCCGACTCCGGGATCCGGTCCCTCGTCTCCGTCCAGGGCTCCCTCGCCATGTACGCCGTGCACCGGTTCGGCAGCGAGGAGCAGAAGCAGCAGTGGCTGCCCAGGATGGCCGCCGGCGAGATCATCGGCTGCTTCGGGCTCACCGAGCCCGACCATGGCTCCGACCCCGCCTCGATGCGCACCTACGCCAAGCGCGACGGCTCCGACTGGGTCCTCAACGGCCGCAAGATGTGGATCACCAACGGCTCGGTCGCCGGGGTCGCCGTCGTGTGGGCGCGCACCGACGAGGGGATCCGCGGGTTCCTCGTCCCCGCCGGCACCCCCGGCTTCTCCGCCCCGGAGATCAAGCACAAGTGGTCCCTGCGGGCCTCGGTCACCAGCGAACTCGTCCTGGACGACGTGCGGCTGCCCGCCGACGCCGTACTGCCGGCTGTGGTCGGCCTCAAGGGACCGCTCGGCTGTCTCTCCCACGCCCGGTACGGCATCGTGTGGGGCGCGATGGGCGCGGCCCGCTCGTGCTTCGAGACCGCCGTCGAGTACGCGCGGAGCAGGGAACAGTTCGGCCGGCCCATCGGCGGGTTCCAGCTCACCCAGGCCAAGCTCGCCGACATGGCGGTCGAACTGCACAAGGGGATCCTGCTCGCCCACCACCTGGGGCGGCGGATGGACGCGGGACGGCTGCGTCCCGAACAGATCAGCTTCGGCAAGCTCAACAACGTGCGCGAGGCGATCGAGATCTGCCGGACCGCGCGGACGATCCTCGGCGCCAACGGGATCTCCCTGGAGTACCCCGTGATGCGGCACGCCACGAATCTGGAGTCGGTGCTCACCTACGAGGGGACCGTCGAGATGCACCAGCTTGTGCTGGGCAAGGCGCTCACCGGGCTCGACGCCTTCCGGTGAGCAGGCCCGAAGCGGGCAGGGCCGGTGAACGGCCCTGCCTCAGCTCTGGTTGAAGAACCCGCCCTGCTGCCGGCTCGCGGCCTCGCCGCTGACGATCTCCGTGTCCGCCGGGGTCAGCAGGAAGACACGGCTGGAGACCCGTTCGATGGAGCCGCGCAGGCCGAAGATCAGACCGGCCGCGAAGTCCACCACGCGCTTGGCGTCGCCGGGCTCCATGTTGGTGAGGTTCATGATGACCGGGACGCCGTCCCGGAAGAGTTCGCCGATGGCCCGGGCGTCCCGGAAGCTGTCCGGGGTCACCGTGCCGATCCGGCGGCCCTTCTCCTCGGCCGTGTCGGACGCGACCTTGACGCGCGGGTCGGTCACCCAGGCATCGCCCTGGTCCTGGCCCTCGGCGTAGTCGTCGTCGTAGTAACGCTCGTCATCGTTGTCGTCGACGAGGCCCAGCCAGGCACTCGCCTTGCGTACCGATCCCATGGACGCCTCCTTCCCAAGCGGTCCTTCAAGCCTTCCGCAACTCCATGGTCGTCCATGATGCGGATGTGGCGCCAAGGGGATAGACGCCGCACGGGGGTTTCGTGACGGTACTGGTGCACAGCCAGTACGTCGAGAGCCCGCGTGTCCCAAGGGCCGTCGGACAAACGACTGCTGACTGTGAGTGAAATATTATTTGCGGCGGCGTATGGGTGACGAGTCGTGCGTACGGGTGAACGAAGTGGCAGATAAGCTGCCGCAGCTCAACGACGCACAAGACACGGGGGAGTGTCGTGTTCGGAATCGTCCGGCCCTGCCGGCATCGGCTCGGGGAGAGTCTCGGAACCCAGTGGATGGCGCATCTGTGCGGGCTGTGTCTCGCCCTGCGCGCGGACCACGGGCAGTTCGCCCGGGTCGTCACGAACTACGACGGGCTGCTCGTCTCGATTCTGACGGAGGCTCAGGCCGAGCGGACCGACGGCGGGCGGCGTACCGCCGGGCCCTGTCCGCTGCGCGGCATGCGCACCGCCTCCGTGGTCCGGGGCGAGGGCGCGCGCCTCGCGGCAGCCGTCTCGCTGGTCCTCGCCTCCGCCAAGATGCGCGACCATATGGCCGACGGGGACGGCCTGTTGGCGCGTCGGCCCATGGCGTTCGCCGCGCGCCGGGTCGCGGAGAGCTGGGGCAGGGCCGGTGCCCGCACCGGCTCCGCCGTCGGGTTCGACACCGCCCTGCTCGTGGAGGCCGTGGACCGGCAGACCGGCATCGAGGTGCTCGCCGGGCCCGGCACCCCGGTGCCGGCCGTCACCGAGCCGACCGAGACCGCCACCGCCGCCGCGTTCGCGCACACGGCGGTCCTGGCGGGACGCCCCGGCAACGCCGAGGCGCTGGCCGAGGCGGGCCGGCTCTTCGGACGGCTCGCCCATCTGCTGGACGCCGTGGAGGACCGGGAGGCGGACGCCGCGTCGGGCGCCTGGAACATGCTGAATGCCACCGGCACCTCCCTGGCGGAGGCCCGACGTCTCGCCGACGACGCGCTGCACGGGATACGGCTCGCCCTGCGCGACGTGGAGTTCACGGACGGGCGGCTCGCGCACGTCCTGCTCGCCCACGAACTGCGCACCTCCGTCGACCGCGCGTTCGGCACCACCTCCTGCTCGCACACGCCCGGACCGCACGCACCCGGCGGCCCGGCCGGACCGCCGCCCCCGGAGCCGCCCCGCCGCCGCGGGCTGATCGCGGGCTGCGCGGTGTGGCTGGGGCTCGCCTGCACCTGCCAACTGTGCTGCGGCAGTTACGAGGACCCATGGACCCGGGAGCGCAAGAACGCGGCATGCCAGGAGTGCGCCGACTGCGCCGACTGCTGCGACGGGTGCGAGTGCTGCGGCGACTGTTGCGGCGGATGCGACGGGTGTGACTGCTGCTGCGACGGCTGCGACTGCGGCTGCAACTGAGGCGGCCGGGGGAACTGAGGCGGCGGGGGAAGCCGAGGCGGCGGGAGAAACTGCGGTAATACTGTTTCCCCTCCGTAAAACAAGCACATGATGTGGTGACCGGTGCGGTGCCGGGTCGTTGGTCAGTCGCGGGACCCTTTCCGGCTACCCCACGACCCGGCCTCCTCGATCCGGCCCCTACCCAAGGCATGTCCGTGCACGTCACCATCCGTGCCAGGCTGCTGAGGATCCTCGTCCTCGCCCTGGCCGTGCTGCTCGCCCTGCTGGGTGCGGCCGCCGCGGAGCAGTTCTCGGCGTACCGCAACGCGGCCGTCACCGCCGCGAACGCCCGGCTCTCCGGCACGCTCCAGGGGCTTGTCCACGCCCTGCAGAAGGAGCGCGGGCTGACCGTCGGACACCTCGGCGGTGTACGGCAGTTCCGCGACGGTCTCCCCGCCCGGCGCAGGGCCACGGACACCGCCCGCACCCGGCTGGAGGCGGCGCTCAGAGGCCGCGACGACGCGGTCGCCGCCGCCGTACGCGCCTCCCTGCGGCGGCTCGGCGCACTCGCCGCGATCCGACGGCACGCCGACGACGGCACCGCGACGCTCAACGAGACCTTCGACGGCTTCACGGCCGCCATCACCGTCCTCGACAGGCCCGGACTCGGCCTCGACGATGCGCGCGACGGCCGACTGCGCGCCGCCTGCCAGGCGCTGCGGACCCTCGGCAGCGCCAAGGAGTTCACCGGCGAGGAGCACGCCCTCCTGCTCGGCGCGGTGCCCGCCGGACGGTTCCGAGCCGATGACTACATCCGCTTCCTCCAGCTCCGCGCGGGCAGGCTCGCCGCCCTGGAGAGCTTCGGGCGCTCGGCCACCGCGGCCCAGCGAAGGCGGCTCGACGCGGCGCTCGGCACACCGGCCACCGCACGCGCGCTCGCCTACGAGGGCGCAGCGGTGCGCGGCGGCGGCCGGCTCGACGCGCGTGCCATCCCGCCCGTGACCTGGTGGGCGTCCATGACCTCCACCCTCAACGGCCTGCGCGCGGTACAGCTCTCGCTCGGCCGGGACGTCGAGGACCGCGCCGCCGAACTGGAGGGAACGGCCCGCCGCGATCTGCTGCTGTTCGCGCTGTTCGCCCTCGGGACGGTTGCCGCGCTCGGCCGGCTCGCCCTCGACTGCGTACGTTCCGTCTCCACACCGCTCGGCGCCCTTGCCGCGCAGGTGCGGGAGGTGTCCGGCGTCCGGCTGCCGCGGACGCTCGCCGCCGTGCGGCACGGCGGGCCGGGCCGGACGCCTCCGCCCGCGCCGCTCGTCGTGCCCGACCGGGCCGCACCGGAAGTGGTGCAGGTGGCCGAGGCGTTCGAACGGGTGCAGCGCCTCGCCTACGACCTCGCGGTCGAGCAGGCGGTGCTGCGCCGCGACGCCGCCGCCGACCCGGCCGCGCTGGCATGACACCCCGCGCCCCGCACGGCAGGCGCACGCGTCAACTCCTCAGCTCCGGCGGCGAGATGCGTGACTTCGGGATCGCCGAGCCCGTCGTTCCCCACTTCTTGAGGATCTTCTCGTACGTTCCGTCGGCGATCAGATGATTGACCGCGGCCTGGAAGGCGGGTGCCAGCTTCGTGCCCTTGGCGAAGGCGAAGCCGACGTCGAGACGGTGGTACTCGTTCAGGAACTTCAGGCCCGGCTGCTGGGCGACCGCGTACCGCAGTCCGTTGATCGTGGACATCACCACATCGCTGCGGCCCTGCTGCAACGAGGACCACAGGGCGCCCGACTCGCCGTAGGTCTGCACGGCGTACGCCTTCTTGCCCGCGTCGGTGCAGACGTGCCGGTTCTTCTCCAGCGTCGCCTCGAAGGTGGTGCCCGCGCCGGTCGCGACGGTGAGCCCGCACAGCTGCTTCAGATCGGTGACCTTCGTCAGTCCGCTGTCCTTGCGTGCGGCGAAGCCCTGGCCGTCGTTGATGTACGTGACGAAGTCGATCGTCCTGCGCCGCTCGTCGGTGACGCCGAAGTTGCCGACGCCGAAGTCGTACTTGCCGCTGCCGAGCGCTGGCAAAATCGCCTCGAAGCTCGCGGGCTCGGCCTTCAGCGTGAGCCCCAGCGCCTTGGCGACGGCGTTCGAGAAGTCGATGTCCTGCCCGACCAGGGTCGTGCCGTCGTCCAGGTAACTGGTGCCGGGCAACTGGCCGGACACGGCCACCCCGACGGTGAGGCGGTGCACGCCCGGGGGCAGCAGTCTGGCCGCGGCCGGGTCCGGCTCGACGGCGGAGACGACGTCCGTGGTCGGGACCCCGTCGTTCTTCCCCGCTGCCCGGACCTCGCTCCCGCCGGAGCCGCCCGTGCCGCCGGAGCCGCAGGCGGCGAGCGACAGGGCGGCGGAGACGACGAGGGCGAAGGGCGCGAGTAGTCGGTTACGGGTACGTGTGGACGTACGCATGGTGTGCGGTCTCCTGACGGCGGAAGCGATGGAACGCGAGAGGGCACGAGGACGACGAGCGAGGGCGCGTAAGGACGTACGAGAAAGCGCTACGACGTACGAGAAAGCGCGAGGACGTACGAAGTCGCGCGAGGACGTACGACGAAAACGCGGGAAACAAGGGGGAGTTCAAGGAGAGACGAGTGCGCCGAGAGGTGCAGAGGGGAGGGGAAACGCGTGTGAAGGCGTGTGAAAGGCGCAGGAAGAACGCGTGGCGCGCCCCGGATCAGGGCGTGCAGCGGGGTCGGCTCAACAGGAGGAGGACCACACGCGACCGAAGTCGATGTGGGAGCGGGTGACCAGCCGCTGCTGTGGACGCATGTACCAAGTGGAACAGGCATCCGTTTCCGCGTCAACCGACTTGAGACGCATGGCTCACAGTATGGACGGCCTTGACAGTGAGGGGAATCGCCCCCCTACTCTCGGAGCACGGCTCTGCTGAGGGGCTCGGCCGTACGGCACCGCCCCGTGTGAAGGCACCACCCGTGTTCGATCCGACGTATCACGGAGCCTTCACATGTCTTCCGACACCCTCGCCGAACCGGCCGCAGCCGCCGAAGAGGCCGCACTTGCGCACATCGTCCCGCGCCGCCGTCCGGGCCAGTGGGCCGCAGCCCTCGTCGTCCTCGTCCTGCTCGGACTCGCCGTCGTCTCCGTCGTCCGCAACCAGGCGTTCCAATGGGACGTCGTCGGCGACTACTTCACCTCGACCGCCGTGCTGCGCGGCCTCTGGCTCACCCTCTGGCTGACCGCCGTCGTCATGACGCTCGGCTTCGCGCTGGGCACCCTGCTCGCCGCCGCCCGGCTCTCCGCCAACCCCGTGCTGAGAGGTGTCAGCTGGGGATATGTCTGGCTGTTCCGCTCAGTGCCGATCCTGGTGCAGCTGCTGTTCTGGTTCAACATCGGCGCCTTGTACCCGCACATCCTGGGGGTGCGGACGGTGAACCTGTTCGCGCCGGTCACGGTCGCCGTCGTCGGGCTCACCCTGCACGAGGCCGCGTACGCCGCCGAGGTGGTGCGCGGTGGCATCCTCTCCGTGGACCGCGGCCAGTTCGAGGCCGCGCAGGCGCTCGGACTGAGCACGTTGCTGCGCTGGCGGCGGATCGTGCTGCCGCAGGCGATGCGGTCCATCGTGCCGGCCGCCGCCAACATGCTGATCGGCACGCTCAAGGGCACGTCCATCGTCAGCGTCATCGCCGTCCAGGACCTGCTCTACTCGGCGCAGCTCGTCTACCACCGCACCTACCAGGTGATCCCGCTCCTGATGGTGGCCACCCTCTGGTACGTGCTGGTCACCTCGGTGCTCAGCGTCGGCCAGCACTATGTGGAGAAGTACTACGCCCGCGGTGCGGAGCGTGCCCGATGAGCACCGCACGCCGTTCGCTGGTGATCGTGGGCGCCGGACCGCGGGGGACCGGCCTTCTGGAGCGGATCGCCGCCAACGCGCCCGAACTGTACTCCGGCGCGGAGCTGGACGTGCACCTGGTGGACCCGCATCCGCCCGGCGCCGGACGGATCTGGCGCGCCGCGCAGTCCCCCCTGCTGTGGATGAACTCGCACGCCGAGGACGTGACCATGTTCACCGACGAGACGGTGGCCATGGAGGGCCCGGTGCGCACGGGCCCGACCCTGCACGAGTGGGCGGGCATCGACGGACGTGTCTTCGCCGGCCGCCGACGTCAGGGCGCCTATCTGCGCTGGGTGTACGAGCAGGCGGTCGCGGCCCTGCCGCCGGGCATCCGCGTCCACCACCACCCCTGCCTCGCCGTCCGGGTCGACGGTCCCCGCGACGGCCGGCAGCGGGTCTGGCTCCAGGGGCGGACCGAGCCCCTCCGCGCCGATCTCGTCGTCCTCACGCTCGGCCACCTCGATGCCGAACTCGACGCCGAGCAGCGCACACTGGGCTCGTACGCCCGCACCCACGGACTGGTCCATCTGCCGCCCGACTTCACGGCCGACAGCGACCTGTCCGCGCTGAAGGCCGGCGAACCCGTTCTCGTCCGCGGCTTCGGACTCGCCTTCGTCGACCTCATGGTGCTGCTGACCGAGGGGCGCGGCGGCCGCTACGAGGGGGACGTCTACGTTCCGTCCGGACGGGAGCCGGTCCTGTACGTGGGGTCCCGGCGCGGTGTCCCGTACCACTCCAAGATCGGCTACGACTGGACGGGCGAACGGCCGCCGCTGCCCCGGTTCTTCGGGCCCGCCGAGGTCGACGCGCTGCTCGCACGCCCGGACGGCTTCGACTTCCGGCGGGACGTATGGCCGCTGATCGAGAAGGAGCTGGGCTTCGCCCACTACCACCGGCTGTTCGCCGCCCACCCCGAGCGCACTGCGGTCGCCTGGGCGGACTTCGAGGAGAAGTACGCCGTCGCCGATCCGGCGTCGCTGCCCGCGCTGGTGGCCGCCGCCGTTCCCGACCCGGCCGACCGGCTCGACCTCACCGCGCTCGACCGCCCGCTGGACGGGGTGCGGTATCCGACGCCCGCCGCGCTCCAGGACGGGCTGCGCACCCACATCGAGGCGGACCTGGCCCGGCGTCACGATCCCGCGCAGAGTGCCGACCTGGCCGTCTTCCTCGGACTGCTGTCGGTCTACGGGCATCTGGTGCGGCTTGGCGACATCGGGTCCTGGTGGCACGGCTTCTTCAGCTTTCTGGCGTCCGGGCCGCCCGGACCGCGGCTGCGGCTGATGCTCGCGCTGTCCCGTGCGGGTGTCCTCCGCTTCCTCGGTGCCGACATGACCGTCACCGCCGAGGACGGGGTCTTCCGGGCGACGAGCGCCAGTGTGCCCGGCTCGGCGGTCGAGGCCCGTGCCCTCGTCGAGGCGAGGCTGCCGCACCCCACGATCCGGCGCACCCGCGACCGGCTGCTGCGGGAGCTGTACGCGGACGGCGCCGTCGCCACCGACGAGGGGCTGCTCGCCGTGGACCCCGTGGACGGGCGCCTCCTGGACCGCTCCGGCCTGCCGCATCCGCGCCGTTTCGCGCTCGGCCCGCACACCGACGCCCGGGGCGCCGGCGCGTTCACCAGGCCCCGCACGGGCGGACCGGCGTTCCGGCAGAACGACGCCGCCGCGCGGGCCGCGCTGACCTTCCTGCGCGAGCTGTCCTGTCGCGCCGCGGCCTGACCAGGCCCTCCCCCCTCACGACTCCGAGGCGGTGCCCGTGTGCCGGGCCCGCCCCGAGAAAGGTTTCCCTCCGATGACCTCATCGCACGGCCGGGGGCTGCTGCACCTGGCCGCCGCCGTCGACCGGCGGTCGGCGCATGACGCCGACGCCCCGGTGGAGCTGACCCGGCTCGCGGAACGCGGCGCACTCGACTTCGTGACGCTCGGCGAGGGCTCCGCGGGGTCCGGTCCCCTCACGCTCGGCGAGGACGGCCCCGACGCGCTCGGCTCCGCGGGGACCGCCCGCGACGCCCTTGCCGTACTGGCCCGCGCCGCACCCGTCACCAGCCGTATCGGCCTGGTGCCGGCCGTGGCCGCCGCCCACACCGATCCGTTCCGCGTGCCGGCGGGCATCGCGGACCTCGACCGGGCCAGCCGTGGCCGGGCCGGCTGGCAGTGGCGGGCGGCGGGCGGATCCGACCTCCGGGCCGGGACCGCCCGGCACGGTCCTCCGTCCCGGCTCCGGGAGCGCCGCGCGGACGGCGCCTCGCAGAGGCACCCCGTCCGTGTCGTCGACGCCACCGACGCACACAGCCGCAGGACCGCCGGCCGCCCCGCCGACGTGGCGCTGGTCCGGGCGGGGAGCCTCGCACAGGCCGCCATCGCACGCACCGAAATCCGGGACGCGGCACGGGAGTCGGGCCGGGACGCCGGGAGCCTGCGCGTCCTGGCGGCGCTGATCGTCGACCTGGGCGACGGCGAGTACGCGGCCGAGCCGGGATGGGGAACCCCCCGGTTCGGTCACGACCGCGACCTCGGGGGAGCCGGGAACGGGTCCCGGCGGACCGGGGACGGGCCGCTGTACCGCGGGGGGCCCGTCGATCTGGCCGAGCTGATCGCTGCCTGGCACGAGACGGGCGCCGTCGACGGCTTCCACCTCACACCCGTCGAGCCGCGCCGTGACCTGGAGCGGCTCGTCAACGGCACGGTCGCGCTGCTCCAGCACCGCGGCCGGTTCCGGACCTTCTACCCGGGCAGCACGCTCCGGGAGCATCTGGGCCTCTCCCGGCCCACCACCCGGTACACCGTGACAGGGGGAGCGTCATGAGCCGGGCACGAGTCGGGCATCGCGTCGGCGCTTCCGGGGCCGTCGGCGCGGAGACGGACGGGTTCGTCCGGACGGACGCGACCGGCACCCCGGACCTACGGATCCGCTGTGGAAGGGTTGATCACATGACGACGGACGCATCCGACGAGTGGAAGCAGTGGCACGAGCACCGCACCGAGCAGGTGTCGGCGCCCTACGGGCCGCTCTCGCTGACCGGCACCTACTGGCTGGAGGACTATCCAGACGACCCGATTCCGGCCATCCCCGGGAGTTGGAGGGCCGACGAGGAGGGGGTGGTGCTGACGGCCGGAGCGGACGACGGCCTGACCGTCGACGGCGAGCCCTTCACCGGTGAGATCCGGCTCGGCGCCGATGCCGGCCCCGCCACCGGGTCCCGTGTCGCGGTGGGCCGGCGCCGCCTGGTCGTCCTCGTCCGCGAAGGCGTCTGGGGCCTGCGGGACCACGATCCCGACGCCCCCGCACGCCGGGCCTTCCCGGGCATCGACGCCACACCCCACGATCCGCGCTGGTCGGTCGAGGGGCACTTCACCCCGTACGGAGAGCACCGCACCGTACGCGTCGAGAACGCCGACGGGGAGTACCGCGGTCTCGCGCTCGGCGGCGTCCTAGCCTTCACCCTCGACGGACAGGACCTCACCCTGCAGGTCTCGGTGGAGGACGACGGCTCGCTGTGGGCCGTCTTCGCCGACACCACCAGCGGGAACAGCAGCTACCGCTTCCGGTTCCTGCGGCCGCCGGCGCCCGACACCGAGGGGCGTACGACGGTGGACTTCAACCGCTCTCTGCTGCCGCCGTGCGCCTTCGCCGACCACTTCCTCTGCCCCTTCCCGCCGCCGGGCAACACCCTGGGCATCGCGATCGAGGCGGGGGAGCGCACCCTGCTGTAGCGGAGCTCCGCTGACAGCCCGTCACCCTTCCTCCATTACCCTCCACAACCCTCCAGGATCTACGGGGGAATCGAAGGGGTTCCTGGGGCAGTTGAAGGCTGTACGGCCGAAAGGCGCCCTTGCGCCGATCGGCCACGCGGCCGAATACTCCCCCTCAGCGCTTGTCAGGAGCACGGCATATTCGGAATCCGGACGAGCCGGCTCCCGGCTGCGCCTCACGGGCCCCATCCCCCACGTGGGCCCCCGACTTCCCATGGAGGGAACGACAAGTGAGGATCAAGCGCACCAACCCCACCAGCGGTATCGCGAGACGGACCCGGCTGATCGCCGTGGCCGCCGGACTCGTGGCCGCTGCCGCGTTCACCGTCCCCAGCGCGAACGCGAGCGACGCACACACCTTCAGTGCGAACCAGCTCGGCAAGGCGAGCGACTCGGTGCTCAAGGCCGATGTCCCGGGCACCGCCTGGGCCGTCGACCCCACCACCAACCGCGTCGTCGTCACCGTCGACAGCTCGGTCTCCCAGGCCGAGATCGCGAAGATCAAGAAGGAGGCCGCCGGCAACGCCGGTGCCCTCACCGTCAAGCACACCCCGGGCCAGTTCAACAAGCTGATCTCCGGCGGCGACGCCATCTATGCGAGTAGCTGGCGCTGCTCGCTCGGCTTCAACGTCCAGGACTCCAGCGGGAACTACTACTTCCTGACCGCCGGGCACTGCACCGACGGCGCGGGCACCTGGTGGACGAGCACCTCCCACGCCACCACGCTCGGCACCACGGCTGGCTCCAGCTTCCCCGGCAACGACTACGGCATCGTGCGCTACACCAACAGCTCGGTGACCAAGTCGGGCGCCGTGGGCAGCGTGGACATCACCAGC
Organism: Streptomyces sp. NPDC052036; assembly: GCF_040680495.1. NCBI lineage: Bacteria > Bacillati > Actinomycetota > Actinomycetes > Kitasatosporales > Streptomycetaceae > Streptomyces > Streptomyces sp. NPDC052036. The sequence goes on from NZ_JBFAWW010000020.1 coordinate 65,600, forward strand.
GCCGCCACGCCCTCCGTCGGCACCACCGTCTACCGCCGCGGCTCCACGACCGGCATCCACAGCGGCCGCGTCACCGCCCTCAACGCGACGGTCAACTACGGCAACGGCGAGATCGTCAACGGCCTCATCCAGACCACGGTCTGTGCCGAGCCCGGTGACTCCGGCGGCCCGCTGTACTCCAACGGAGGTGTGGCCTACGGCCTCACCTCCGGCGGCAGCGGCGACTGCACCTCCGGCGGTACGACCTTCTTCCAGCCGGTGACCGAGGCCCTCAGCGCCTACGGGGTCCACGTCTACTGATCCCGTTCCACCGGTATTCCCGTACGACCCGATCCGCAGCCGGCAGCAGGGGAGCCCCCGCACCCAAGAGCCTCTTGGGAGCGGGGGCTCCCTTGTGTGTGCAATCGGTGCGGGAGCAACTCTCGTTCCTCTTCTCGACCTTGGAACCCGAGTCCGAACCGTCGGGATTGAGACAGGACTAGACCTCGTGGACCGCACAGGGATAACCCTCATATGGCATTTGCAGTGGGAATCCACACGGCAGGCACAAGGGAACGGTCAGTGGACGGGGGGCGCACGGCTGTTGGCGTGTGCGCGTCCTGAAGTCGACCTTGTGTGCTCCCTGTGAGCCTCGGGATAGTGGGCCGCACGGTGGGTACGGACGTGGCTTCTGTGCTACACCGCGTTCGTGCCCCAACGCCTTCCGGTCGCGGTGTGACCCCCACAGTCCCCCGCGGCCGACCCCCCACAGGAGGACGTGAGTTGAAGCATCGACGCATAACCCGGCGGCGGGCCGCCCTGGCCGGCGCGGGCGCCGCCGCGCTGATCGTCGCGGGCGTGACCTTCCAGAATGCGAACGCGAGCGAGACCTCGACGGCCGGGGCGCCCCACACGCTCTCGGTCGTGGCGGCCGGAAAGCTCGCCTCGACGCTCGGTGAGGACCTGGGCGCCGACGCGGCCGGAACGTATTACGACGCGAAGACCGAGCAACTCGTCGTCAACGTGCTGAACGAGACGGCCGCGAAGACCGCCCAGGCGGCCGGCGCCAGGGCGAGAGTCGTCCAGAACTCCCTGACCGAACTCGCGGGCGCCCGCACCACGCTCCAGAAGGACGCGACGCTCCCGGGCACCTCCTGGGCGACCGACCCCAGGACCAACAAGGTCGTCGTCACGGCCGACCGGACCGTGTCGAAGGCGGCGTGGGCGCGGCTCACCCACGTGGTCGACGGGCTGGGCGCAAAGGCCGAACTCCGGCGCTCGCAGGGCACGTTCAAGCCCTTCATCGCGGGCGGCGACGCCATCACCGGCTCGGGCGGGCGCTGCTCGCTCGGCTTCAACGTGGTCAAGGACGGCCAGCCGTACTTCCTGACCGCCGGACACTGCACCCAGGCGATCTCCAGCTGGTCGGACTCCAGCGGCAAGACGATCGGCCAGAACGCGCAGTCCAGCTTCCCGGGCAATGACTTCGGCCTGGTCAAGTACACCGCGGACGTCGACCACCCGAGCGCCGTCGACCTCTACAACGGCTCCACACAGGCGATCACCAAGGCGGCCGACGCGACCGTCGGCGAGAAGGTGAGCCGCAGCGGCTCGACGACCCAGGTCCACTCCGGCACGGTCACCGGTCTGGACGCCACCGTGAACTACTCGGAGGGCACGGTCAGCGGTCTGATCCAGACCGACGTCTGCGCCGAGCCCGGTGACAGCGGCGGCTCGCTCTTCGACGGCGACAGCGCGATCGGCCTGACCTCCGGCGGCAGCGGCGACTGCACCTCGGGCGGCCAGACCTTCTTCCAGCCCGTCACCGAGGCGCTCTCGGCGACGGGGGCCGGCATCGGCTGACCGGCCGGAGGCTCCCTTCCCACGACAGTCCCGCCCCGCGCGTTCGGGGGCGGGACTGTTCGGCATGGGCGGGCCATGCCGCGAGCGCCCCGTCAGGCGCCGCGACGGCCCCCGTCAGGCACCGACGGCCCGTTCAGGCACCGACGTAGGCCGCGAGGTGCTCGCCGGTGAGGGTGGAGCGGGCGGCGACGAGGTCGGCGGGGGTGCCCTCGAAGACGATCCGGCCGCCGTCGTGGCCGGCCCCGGGACCGAGGTCGATCAGCCAGTCGGCGTGCGCCATGACCGCCTGGTGATGCTCGACGACGATGACCGACTTGCCGGAGTCGACAAGCCGGTCGAGCAGGCCGAGCAACTGCTCGACATCGGCGAGGTGGAGACCGGCGGTCGGCTCGTCGAGGATGTAGACGCCGCCCTTCTCCGCCATGTGCGTGGCCAGTTTGAGCCGCTGCCGCTCGCCGCCGGACAGTGTGGTGAGCGGCTGGCCGATGCTGAGGTAGCCGAGCCCGACGTCGACGAGTCGTTCGAGGATGCGGTGTGCGGCCGGTGTGCGCGCCTCGCCGGCGCCGAAGAACTCCTCGGCCTCGGTCACCGACATCGCCAGCACCTCGCTGATGTCGCGGCCGCCGAGGTGGTAGTCGAGGACCGATGCCTCGAACCGCTTCCCCTCGCAGTCCTCACAGGTGGTGGCGACACCGGCCATCATCGCCAGATCGGTGTAGATGACGCCGGCGCCGTTGCAGGTGGGGCAGGCGCCCTCGGAGTTGGCGCTGAACAGCGCCGGCTTCACGCCGTTGACCTTGGCGAACGCCTTGCGGATCGGGTCGAGGAGCCCGGTGTAGGTCGCCGGGTTGCTCCGCCTGGAGCCCCGGATCGCGCTCTGGTCGACCGAGATCACGCCCGTGTCGGCGGGGACCGACCCATGGACCAGCGAGCTCTTGCCGGAACCGGCGACGCCGGTGATCACGGTCAGCACCCCGAGCGGGATGTCGACGTCGACGTCCCGCAGGTTGTGCGTTGTCGCGCCGCGGATCTCCAGCGTGCCGGTGGGCTTTCGCACCGACTCCTTGACGGAAGCCCGGTCGTCGAGATGGCGGCCGGTGATGGTGCCGCCGGCCCGCAGCCCCTCGACGGTGCCCTCGAAGCAGACGGTGCCGCCCGCCGTCCCCGCGCCGGGGCCGAGGTCGACAACATGGTCGGCGATCGCGATGACCTCCGGCTTGTGCTCCACGACGAGCACCGTGTTGCCCTTGTCCCGCAGCCGCAGCAGCAGGCCGTTCATCCGCTGGATGTCATGGGGGTGCAGGCCCGTGGTGGGCTCGTCGAAGACGTAGGTGACATCGGTGAGCGAGGAGCCGAGATGGCGGATCATCTTGGTGCGCTGCGCCTCGCCGCCCGACAGCGTGCCCGAGGGCCGGTCGAGCGCGAGGTAGCCGAGCCCGATCTCCGTGAACGAGTCGAGGGTGTGCTGCAGTTTGGCGAGCAGCGGCGCCACCGAGGGCTCGTCGAGACCGCGGACCCAGTCGGCCAGGTCGCTGATCTGCATCGCGCAGGCGTCGGCGATGCTGATCCCCTTGATCCTCGACGCCCGGGCGCCCTCGCTGAGTCGGGTCCCGTCGCACTCGGGGCAGGTGGTGAAGGTGACCGCCCGGTCCACGAACTCCCGGATGTGCGGCTGCATCGCCTCCCGGTCCTTGGAGAGCATCGACTTCTGGATGCGGGGGATCAGGCCCTCGTAGGTCATGTTGATCCCCGCGATCTTCATCCTGGTCGGCTCGCGGCGGAGGAAGTCGTGCAGTTCCTTCTTGGTGTAGTCGCGGATCGGCTTGTCCGGGTCGTAGAAGCCCGACTCGCTGTAGAGCCGGTAGTTCCAGCCGCCCGCCTTGTAGCCGGGGACGGTGATGGCGCCCTCGGCGAGCGACTTGGAGTCGTCGTAGAGCTGGGTGAGGTCGAGGTCGGAGACGGTGCCCCGGCCCTCGCAGCGCGGACACATGCCGCCGGTGCGGGTGAAGGTCGCCTTCTCGGTCTTGCGGTCACCGCGCTCGACGGTGATCGCGCCGCTCGCCCGGACCGAGGGGACGTTGAAGGCGTACGCGCTGGGCGGGCCGATGTGGGGCTCGCCGAGCCGGCTGAAGAGGATGCGCAGCATGGCGTTGGCGTCGGTGGCGGTGCCGACCGTGGAGCGGGGGTCGGCGCCCATCCGCTGCTGGTCGACGATGATCGCGGTGGTCAGCCCGTCGAGGACGTCGACCTCGGGCCGTGCCAGGGTCGGCATGAAGCCCTGGACGAAGGCGCTGTAGGTCTCGTTGATCAGCCGCTGCGACTCCGCGGCGATCGTGTCGAAGACCAGTGAGCTCTTGCCCGAGCCGGAGACGCCGGTGAACACCGTCAGCCGGCGCTTCGGGATCTCGATGCTGACGTCCTTGAGGTTGTTCTCGCGTGCGCCGTGCACGCGGATCAGGTCGTGGCTGTCGGCGACGTGCGGCGCGGGCGACTGCGAGTCCGTCCTCTTGGCCATGTCTGTCGTGTCTCCCTCTGTCTGTCTCGTGGGGCCGTCTGACCCTTCCGCCGCCCCTGCCGGTCCGGACAGGGCCGAAGCCTAGCCGCCGGACCCGGATCCGCCGTTGGTGCAGGTGAGGCAGGGGGATGCGGATGTAGCACGCCAGTTCGAAAATTGGTCTATGGTGGGGGCGGGGGAGATGGGAACTTATGTTCGAGAGCCGCCTTGTGGGGCTCACGGCTACGGGAGGTGCGGATGCCGGGCTTCACGCATCTGCACACCGTCTCCGGGTTCTCCCTGCGCTACGGCGCATCGCACCCGGAGCGGCTGGCCGAGCGCGCCGGTGAGCTGGGCATGGACGCCCTTGCGCTCACCGACCGGGACACCCTCGCGGGCACGGTCCGGTTCGCCCGGGCCTGCGCGGCGGCGGGCGTACGGCCGCTGTTCGGGGCGGAGCTGGCGGTGACTGCGCCCGAGCCCGTACGACGGGCCGGGCTCTCCCCTGATCATGGGGGCCCCTCCGATCCGGCCGGGGCGAGAGCATGGGAGAGGCGCCGTGCCCCCGTGCGCGGGGGTGCCTTCATCGACGAGTCGACACCCCGCGCCGTCTTCCTCGCCCGGGACGGCGCCCGCGGCTGGGCCGATCTGTGCCGGCTGGTCAGCGCCGCCCACTCCTCATCCGAGGGCACCCCGCTGCTGTCCTGGGCCGACAACCACGCCGACGGGCTGACCGTGCTGCTCGGACCCGAGTCCGATGTGGGCCGGGCCCTCGCCGCAGGGCGTCCGGACCGCGCGGCCAGGCTCCTCGCGCCCTGGCGGGAGGTCTACGGCGACGCCCTGCGCCTGGCGGCCGTCTGGCACGGCCGCGGCGGCCCCGGCCCCGGCTCCCTGCGTCTGGCCGCCCGCACCGTCGGTTTCGCCGCCGAGCAGGGGATACGCCCCGTGCTCAGCAACGCCGTCCGGTACGCCGACCCCGGCCTCGGCCCGGTCGCCGACGTCCTGGACGCCGCCCGTCGGCTCGTTCCCATCGACCCCACCAAGGAACTGGACTCCGGGGAGGCCTGGCTCAAGGATGCGCGGTCCATGCTGACGGTGGCCGAGCGGGTCGTCGAGGCCGCCGGGTACCGCCGCGACACCGCCCACCGCCTGCTGGAGCAGACCCGGATGACGGCCGCCGAGTGCCTGGTGGACCCCGAGGACGACCTCGGTGTCGGCACGGTCCACTTCCCCGAGCCGCACCTCGTCGGCGCCGGCCACCGCACGGCCCAGCGCGCGCTCGCCTCCCGGGCGGCGGCGGGCATGGTGCTGCGCGGCTACGACACCCGGCGCGCCTACTGGGAGCGGATGCACGACGAACTGGACGTCATCGCCCACCACGGCTTCGCGTCCTACTTCCTCACCGTCGCCCAGGTCGTGGACGACGTTCGGAAGATGGGCGTCCGGGTCGCCGCGCGCGGCTCCGGCGCGGGCTCCCTCGTCAACCATCTGCTCGGCATCGCACACGCCGACCCGGTCGAGCACGGACTGCTGATGGAGCGCTTCCTGTCCAAGCGCCGCACGGCCCTGCCCGACATCGACATCGACGTGGAGTCCGCCCGCCGGCTGGAGGTCTACCGCGCGATCATCGACCGGTTCGGCACCGAGCGGGTCGCGACGGTGGCGATGCCGGAGACGTACCGCGTCCGCCACGCGATCCGTGACGTGGGCGCGGCCCTGTCCATGGATCCGGCCGACATCGACCGCATCGCCAAGTCCTTCCCGCACATCCGGGCCCGCGACGCCCGCGCGGCGCTGGAGGAACTGCCCGAGCTCAGGCGGCTGGCGGGGGAGGTGCGGCAGGAGGGGGAGAGGTTCGGCCGACTGTGGGAGCTGGTCGAGGCCCTGGACGCCCTGCCGCGCGGAGTCGCCATGCACCCGTGCGGGGTCCTGCTCTCCGACGCCTCCCTCCTGTCCCGTACGCCGGTCATGCCGACCAGCGGCGAGGGCTTCCCCATGTCCCAGTTCGACAAGGACGACGTCGAGGAACTGGGGCTGCTCAAGCTCGATGTGCTCGGGGTGCGGATGCAGTCCGCCATGGCGCACGCGGTCGCGGAGGTGGAACGGGCCTCGGGGGAGCGGATCGACCTGGACGCCCTGGCGCCGGGCGATCCGGCGACGTACCGGCTCATCCGCTCCACCGAGACCCTGGGCTGCTTCCAGATCGAGTCGCCGGGCCAGCGGGACCTGGTCGGGCGGTTGCAGCCGGCCACGTTCCACGACCTGGTCGTCGACATCTCGCTGTTCCGGCCCGGTCCGGTCGCGGCCGACATGGTGCGGCCGTTCATCGAGGCGCGCCACGGACGGGCGCCCGTCCGCTATCCGCACCTCGACCTGGAGGAGCCGCTGAAGGAGACGTACGGCGTCGTCGTCTTCCACGAGCAGGTCATCCACATCCTCGACATCATGACCGGCTGCGGGCGCGACGAGGCGGACCGGGTGCGGCGCGGGCTGTCCGACGCGGAGTCGCAGGGGCGGATCCGGGTCTGGTTCGCCCAGCAGGCGGCGGCGAACGGATACGACGCGGAATCGATCCAGCGCACCTGGGAGATCGTCGAGGCGTTCGGCTCGTACGGCTTCTGCAAGGCGCACGCGGTCGCCTTCGCCGTACCGACGTATCAGTCGGCGTGGCTGAAGGCCCATCACCCGGCGGCCTTCTATACGGGTCTGCTCACCCACGACCCCGGGATGTACCCGAAGCGGCTGCTGCTGGCGGACGCGCGGCGGCGCGGGGTGCCGATCCTGCCGCTGGACGTGAACAGGTCGGGAGCCGCCCACCGTATCGAACTGGTGACCGAGGAGAGGGGTTCCGTCGGGCGGTGGGGGCTCCGGCTCGCCCTCCGCGACGTGCACGGCATCAGCGAGGCCGAGGCACGGCGGATCGAGACCGGGCAGCCGTACTCCTCCCTGCTCGATTTCTGGGAGCGCGCCCGGCCGAGCCGTCCCGTCGCCCAGCGGCTCGCCCAGGTCGGCGGGCTGGACGCGTTCGGTGCCAACCGCCGTGATCTGCAACTGCACCTGACCGAACTGCACCGGGGCGCCCGGGGCGCGGGCGGCGGCCAACTCCCCCTGGCGGGCGGGCGGAGGACGGCCTCCGCCGGGCTGCCCGACCTCTCCCCGGAGGAACGGCTCAGCGCCGAGCTGGGCGTGCTCTCGATGGACGCCTCGCGCAATCTGATGGACGACCACCGCGCCTTCCTCGACGAGCTGGGCGTGGTGTCGGCCCGTCGGCTGCGCACGGCACGGCACGGTGAGACGGTGCTGGTCGCGGGTGCCAAGGCGGCCACCCAGACCCCGCCGATCCGCTCCGGCAAGCGGGTCATCTTCAGCACGCTCGACGACGGCACGGGCCTGGTCGACCTCGCCTTCTTCGACGACTCCCACGACGCCTGCGCCCACACCGTCTTCCACTCCTGGCTGCTGCTGGTGCGCGGAGTGGTGCAGCGACGGGGACCGCGCAGCCTCAGCGTGGTGGGCTCCGCCGCCTGGAACCTCGCCGAACTGGCCGAGCTGCGTGCCGAGGGCGGCCTCGACGTGGTGGCGGCGCGGCTGGCGGAGCCCGCGCCGCGGCAGCCGGACGGTGACGGCGACGGCGACGGCGGCGATGCGGCGAAGGGCCGCCGCATCCGGATGTCCACGGGGTACGAGATGAACCCCTGGGCCGATCTGCGTCCCGCGGGCGAAGGCCCGGCGGGTGGAAAGAAGTTGTGGCACCAGAGTCCGGGGAGTGCGGGATGACCATCCTCTGCGTACGTTTCCAGCTGCCTCCGATGTACGAGGCGGCCCTGCCGGGGCTGCTCGGACTCCTGGAGGAGTTCACCCCCGTCGTCGAGGCGCTGCCGCCCGACGGGGCGTTCGCCGATCTGCGGGGCGCCGAGCGGTACTTCGGGCGGGACGCCGCCGAACTGGCCGCGCTGATCCGTGTACGGGCCCTCGCCCACCACGGGGTGGACTGCGCGATCGGGGCCGGGCCCGGACCCATGCTCGCCCGTATGGCCCTGCGGGAGGCGGCGCCCGGCGCGGTCCGCGTGGTGCCCGAAGCGCCCGGCGCCGTCCGACAGTTCCTCGACGGACTGCCGGTCAGGGCACTGCCCGGGGTCGGCGGCGTCACCGCCCGCACCCTGTGCGAGTACGGGCTCGACACCGTCGGCAAGGTCGCCGCCGCGCCCCTGTCGACGGTGCAGCGGCTGGTCGGGGCCCGGGCGGGCCGTGAACTGCACGAGAGGGCGAACGGCGTCGACCGTGGCCGGGTCGTACCGAACGCCGTCTCCGCCTCCCTGGCCGCCGAACGCCCCTTCGTCCGCGACGAGCTGGACCCGAGCCGGCACCGCCGCGCCCTGCTGTCGGCCGCCGAGGAGCTCGGCTTCCGGCTGCGCAACCTGGAGCGGGTGTCCCGCACCCTCACCCTCACCGTGCGCTACGCCGACCGTTCCTCGACGACCCGCAGCCGCACCCTCGCCGAGCCGACCGCGCACTCGGCGGCGCTCACCGCGGAGGCGTACCGCATGTACGAGGCGCTCGGGCTGCAGCGTGCCCGGGTCCGCGCGATCGCCCTGCGCGCGGAGGGGCTGGGCCCCGCCGAACAGGCGCCCCACCAGCTGACCTTCGACCCCGTGGACGAGAAGGTCCGCCGCCTGGAGGAGGTCGCGGACCGCGCGCGAGCCAAGTTCGGCCCCCGCGCGGTGATACCGGGGACGCTGGCCGCGTAGCGTCAGCCGGCCCAGGGGGGAGCGATGCGCGTGCCGTCGGTCAGCTCGGCCTCCAGCCCGACGGAGGTGGTGACCCAGAAGACGGCGACCTCGTCCGTGGGGTTCCGCACGCCGAGGGCGGTGCCGGAGTTGACGATCACCGTGTCCCCCGCGGTGATCCGCTCGGCGCGGCCGTCGAGTGTGATCAGCAGCTCGCCGCCGAGCAGATGGAGGATCTCCTCCCGGGTGACGGTGTGGACGGGCGCCTCGGTGGCCGCGGGGACCTCTGTGCGCCAGGCGCACAGCTCCTTGCTGCCGGTCCCCGGGGAGGCGTACGAGACGAAACGGGCGCCGTGCATCTCATGGGTGACGGCTTCGGACGAGCGGACGACAGGCATGGGTGTCTCCTCGGTTCAAGATGGTCAAGTTGCTTGACTACATGGAATATGGTCAAGCTGGTTGACCATCTCGTCAAGGTGTTTCAATGCCTTCGTGCAGAAGCCCGAGGCCCTGACCCTCTCCGCCGCCCTGCTCTCCGTCGCGGGAGAGCTGACGCAGCGCATCCATGACGGTGTGGTCGCGCGCGGTTTCGAGGGGCTGCGGCCCGCGCACGGGTTCGCGTTCGCCAGGCTCTCCCGGGGTGGCGCGACCGTGACCGAGCTCGCCGTCCATCTCGGGGTGACCAAGCAGGCGGCGAGTCAGCTCGTCGACGAGATCGTGCGCAAGGGCTACGCCGAACGGCGGCCGCATCCCGAGGACGCGCGCGCCCGGCTGATCGTGCTGACCGGGCGGGGGTGGGCCTGTACCCGGGCCGCCGAAGAGGCCGCGGCGGAGGCCGTGCGGCCGTGGGTGGAGCTGCTCGGTGAGGGCGAAATTCGTCTGCTCCAGAGTCAATTGCTCCGTATCGCGCCCTCCGGGCCCGTCAAACCCGTCTGGTGATGAGTCCTCACATCTGTTCGAGGCATTACCAGGAATCACGGGAGTCGTCCTTCGATGCTGAAATTTTTTACTGACGCGTAACTTCACACGTCCACTACTCGTCCGTAACTTGACGAGTGAACAGCATCCCGTGATCCGGATCACAGGGCTAAGGCCGTCGCACCTCCCTTGAGCCGCAAGGAGACCACCCGATGCTGCCCTGGAAACGAGCGCTCAGACCGCTGGCCGCGCTGCTGCTGGCCACCGCGGTCACCGTCGTTCCCGCCGCCACCGCCACCGCTACCGCCGACGCAGCCGCCGCGCCGAGCAGCGGCTGGAACGACTACTCCTGCAAGCCCTCCGCCGCCCACCCCCGCCCCGTCGTCCTCGTCCACGGGACCTTCGCGAACTCCATCGACAACTGGCTGGCCCTCGCGCCCTATCTGGAGCACCGCGGCTACTGCGTCTTCTCCCTCGACTACGGCCAGCTGCCCGGCGTCCCCCTCTTCTACGGACTCGGGTCCATCGCCTCGTCCGCCGGCCAGCTCCAGACCTTCGTCGACAAGGTGCTCGCCGCGACCGGCGCCGCCCAGGCCGACCTCGTCGGGCACTCGCAGGGCGGCATGATGCCCCGCTACTACCTCAAGTTCCTCGGCGGAGCCGCCAAGGTGAACGCCCTCGTCGGCATCGCGCCCGACAATCACGGCACCACCCTGGACGGGCTCACCAACCTGCTGCCCTACTTCCCCGGCGCCGAGGACCTGCTCTCCCAGTCCACGCCCGGGCTCGCCGACCAGATCGCCGGCTCCGCGTTCCTGACCAAGCTCAACGCGGGCGGAGACACCGTGCCCGGCGTCCACTACACGGTGATCGCCTCCAAGTACGACGAGGTGGTCACCCCGTACAGCTCCCAGTTCCTGAGCGGATCCGGCGTCCACAACGTCCTGCTGCAGGACCTGTGCGGCCTCGACCTCTCCGAGCACGTGCTGATCGGGCTGACCGACCGGATCGCCTTCCACGAGGTGGCGAACGCCCTCGACCCGGCGCACGCCACCCCCACCACCTGCGCCTCGGCGCTCAGCTGACCCCCGACCACCACCACGCGACGTCCGTAGCCGTCCCCAGCCGCTGCGGCCGTCCCCGGGGCCTGTCCGACCTGAGCCGCCGGACAGGCCCCGTAACCATGGGTCCGGGGCCGGGTGACCCGTGGGGGGCGATCAGCAAACTAGCCCCAAGAATCCGCGAAATCGCCTGCCTGAGACGGGCGGAGGAGATCCTTATGGTCGCGTTAAGGCAGGGCTAACGGGCCGATCAGGAACAGCGGTCGAGGGGGCTCGCCCCGCCCCTCGGTAGCCTGGTGTCCATGACGGACGCCATCGAGGGGTACGGGAGGCGTGAGGGGATCAGGCCGGCCGGGGCCGCCGACGTGCCGGCGGTGCGGGCCGTGACCGACGCCGCGTACCACCCCTACATCGCGCGCATCGGAGTGGTGCCCATGCCCATGGAGGCCGACCACGCGGCGAACGTGGCCGCGGGACGGGTGTTCGTGACGGGAGAGCCCGTGACGGGCCTCGTCGTGGTGGAGGCCCGCGGGGACCATCTCTTCCTCGACAGCATCGCCGTGCACCCCGACGCCCGGGGAAAGGGGGTCGGACGGCGGCTGCTCGCCTTCGTCGACGCCCGTGCGCGGGCGCTCGGACTGCCCGAGGTCAGGCTCTACACGAACGCGAAGATGTGGGAGAACCAGGAGATCTACCCGAGACACGGGTACGAGGTCCGGGAGCGCCGCGTCGACGGGCCGTACGACCGGGTGCACTATCGCAAGCGCCTGAGCTGAGCGTTCCGTGCCGGGTCAGGGGTGACGGGCGGGCGCGGTTCAGGCGTCCGGCCACCAGAGGCGGGCGATGTCCCTGCGGATCTCCGGGCGCTCGGCAGGGCGCTCGTCGTTCTCCTCCCGCACCCGGCGGGAGTCTGTCCTCTTCAGGGGCTTGTGCACGGTCACTCGGCGCATGGCTGCCTCCTTGTGTCCACCGGGTTCCGCGTGGAGGCGGAGGTAGACGTTTCGGCGAGGGTTCCTCATCGATCGCGGTCTGTCTGTGGTGGCTGTCACCATTCGACTGTCAGTGGCGGCTGTCACTCTGGCCTTATGACCAGGGATGTGACCAGGAACATGGCCAGGAACCGGGCACCCGAAACATCGGCGGCCCCAGGAGCCGACATCGACTGGGACCGGGCGGCCGCCGGTTTCGACGAAGAGCCGGACCACGGGCTGCGCGATCCCGTCGTGCGCGAGGCCTGGGCGGCCCGGCTGGGGGAGTGGCTGCCGCCCCGGCCAGGTGATCTGCTGGACCTCGGGTGCGGCACGGGGAGTCTGTCGCTTCTGGCGGCCGAGCGGGGGCACCGGGTGACGGGCGTGGACCAGTCGCCGGCCATGCTCGCCCTCGCGCGGGCGAAACTGGCGGGCCATGACGTGCTGTTCCTCGTCGGCGACGCCGCGTCCCCGCCGGTCGGTGAGCGGCTCTTCGACGCCGTCCTCGTACGCCATGTGCTCTGGGCGCTGCCCGACCCCGGCCGTGCCCTGCGGCACTGGCGGCAGCTGCTGCGGCCCGGGGGACGGCTGGTGCTGGTCGAGGGGGTGTGGGGGACCGTCAGCCCGGTCGGCATACCCGCCGAGCGGCTGACCGCGCTCCTCGCCCCGTTCGCCGGTGACATACGCGTCGAGCGGCTGTCGGAGGACGCCCGGCTGTGGGGCAAGGAGGTGGACGACGAGCGCTACGCGGTGGTGGCGGTGCCCTGACCGCCCGGCCGTCGGACGTCCCGCCTCAGAGCTGCGAACAAAATGGGCGCCCGGCTCCCGTTTTGTTCGCAGCTCTCAGGCCAGCAACGCCTCGAAGTCGCCGTTGTGCGCGAGGAGTTCGAGGGCGTCCAGGGCTCCCGCGGCGGCCGCGGCGGCCGCGGGGTCCGTCCGTGCCAGGCCGCTCGCCGCGAACTCGTCCTCGTCGAGGCGGAGCACGGTCGTGCCGTCGGCGGAGCGCCACAGGTCCAGGTCGAGGTCCTCGACGACCAGTTCGTCGCCGCAGCGCACGGCCGGGCGGGTGATGTCGCAGTACCAGCCCTTCAGGGCGCCCCGCCCGTCGCGTACCTCCTTCACCGCGTACCACCGGTCGCGCCAGTAGTACTCGGTGAAGACGTCACCGGGCTCGAACCGTACAAAGCCGAAGTCACGGACGCCGTCGCCGGCCCAGGGGGCCCGTACGGCGATCCGAGTGCCGTCGTCACTCAGCAGTCCGGCCGGGTAACGGATCTTTGTACGACCCGCCTTGACCAGGACGACCTCCATCTGGGCCGAGGCTCCGGCCGAGTCCACGCTCACTGTCACAGCGCGCACGGTACGCGGGTCGGGCGCGGGGGTGCCTCTTGTTTTCCGGCGGGTGCGGGAGAATCGGCGTGTGACCTTGAAGATCAGGATTGACGGGAGCGCACCGCCGTACGAGCAGGTACGGGCGCAGATCTCCGAGCAGGCCCGGTCGGGGGTGCTGCCGGTGGGCTACCGGCTGCCGACCGTACGGGGGCTCGCCGAGTCCCTCGGCCTCGCGGCGAACACGGTCGCCAAGGCCTACCGGACGCTGGAGACCGACGGGGTGATCGAGACACGGGGACGCAACGGAACGTTCGTGGCCGCCGCGGGCTCGGCCGCGGAGCGGGAGGCGGCTGCCGCCGCGTCCGCGTACGCCGAGCGGGTACGACGGCTGGGGCTGGGCGAGGAGGAGGCGCTGGCCGCGGTGCGGGACGCCCTGCGGGCGGCCTACGAGGACTGAACCGCCGCGGCCCGGACAGCCGCTGGGGCGGGTCCGGTGCCACCGGACGCCGTCGCCGGGTGCGGGACTATCGGGTCGCCCCCGCCGCTGCCGGAAGACTTCGCGGTGTACGTGTCACCCGTAGGCCCGCCGCCGTCGCCACGCGGGCGAAGACCGTCGCGTCCAGGACCGCCGCCGCGTGCGGGTCGTTGTTGAAGTAGACGTGGACGTCCCGGTCGTCGGGCCAGGCCTCGGCGAGACGGCGGACCCACGACGTCAGGGACCGGCGGCCGTAGTGCGGCCACGGCTGGGCGCGGCCCGCGTGGAAGCGGACGTAGCCCCAGTCGGTGGTCCGCCACAGCGGGGTGACCGGGCGGGAGAGCACATCGGCCCAGCACAGCGCCGCGCCCCGGGCCGTGAGCACCCCGCGCACCCGGGGCGTCCACCAGGAGTCGTGCCGGGGCTCGACCGCGACCCGGGTGCCCGCCGGGAAGCAGCCGAGGCAGTCGTCGAGGAGGACCGGATCGGCGCGCAGGGTCGGCGGAAGCTGGAGCAGCACCGGGCCGAGACGGTCGCCGAGACCGGCCGCGTGGTCCATCAGACGGTGCACCGGTTCCTCGGGGTCGCGCAGCCGCTTGATATGGGTCAGATAGCGGCTCGCCTTCACCGCGACCACGAACCCCGGCGGCACCCGCTCCCGCCAGCTCTCGAAGGTCTCGCGGGTCGGCAGCCGGTAGAACGCGTTGTTGATCTCGACCGTGGCGAACCGTGTCGCGTACTCCTCCAGCCACAGCCGCATGGGCAGGCCGGCCGGGTACAGGACGTCGCGCCAGTCCCGGTACTGCCACCCCGACGTACCGACGAACAGGGTCATACGTCCATCAAAGCACCGGCTCCCGCCGTCCACCGGCGGGGCGGGGCGGGACTACAGGTACAGCCCCGAGTCCGCCCCCGCCCGCTGATCGGGCACCGACGTCGGTGACGTCCCCCGGCGCAGCGCGTACAGCTCCGCGAGGGTCGCACCGTCGCGGCCCACGCCGTCCTCCCGGCCGAGCCAGCTCACCGCCTCCGCATGGGTCAGCGGGCCGACCTCGATACGGGCCAGACAGCGCCCGGGGCGTACGACGGCCGGATGGAGACGCTCCAGGTCCTCGTTGGTCGTCACGCCCACCAGGACGTTTCTGCCCTGCCCCAGCAACCCGTCCGTCAGGTTCAGCAGCCGGGACAGCGCCTGCCCCGCGGTGTGCCGCGCCTCGCCGCGGATCAGCTCGTCGCAGTCCTCCAGCAGGAGCAGCCGCCAACGGCCCTTGCCCGCCGCGTCCTCCTCGCCGATCGCGATGTCCATCAGATAGCCGACGTCGCTGAAGAGCCGCTCCGGGTCCAGGACACAGTCCACCTGGCACCAGTCCCGCCAGGAGCGGGCCAGCGTCCGCAGCGCGGACGTCTTGCCCGTGCCCGGCGGGCCGTGGAGCAGCAGCAGCCGGCCCGCGATGTCCTCCGGGGTCGTCTTCATCAGCTGGTCCATGGCGTCCGCCACCGGTGCCGTGTAGTTCGCGCGGACCTCCTCCCAGGTGCCCGCCGAGATCTGCCGGGTCGTCCGGTGCGGGCCGCGTCTCGGGGACACGTACCAGAAACCCATCGTCACGTTCTCCGGCTGCGGCTCCGGCTCGTCCGCCGCGCCGTCCGTGGCCTGGCCGAGCACCTGTTCGGCCAGCTCGGCGCTGGTGGCCGTCACCGTGACGTCCGCACCGCGGTTCCAGCGGGAGACCAGCAGGGTCCAGCCGTCGCCCTCCGCGAGGGTCGCGCTGCGGTCGTCGTCACGGGCGATGCGCAGCACCCGGGCGTCCGGCGGCAGGAGCGTGGCCCCGGAGCGTACGCGGTCGATGTTCGCCGCGTGGGAGTACGGCTGCTCGCCCGTCGCGAAGCGGCCGAGGAACAGCGCGTCGACGACGTCGGACGGCGAGTCGCTGTCATCGACGTTGAGCCGGATCGGCAGAGCATCGTGCGGGTTCGCGGACATGTCGCCATGATCCGTCACGGGACCCTCCCGCGCACCCGGTTTCCGAGGTGCGCCGGGTGTGTCGGATCTGCTCCGTGCTCCCGGTGCATCCGGTACGTCCTGTTACCTGACCGTCGAACACGAAACCTGTCCGCGGTCCGATCGCGGCCGTTACTGTGGCCCATGATGGGACGTCATGAGTGGGATTCGGGGGCACGGCGGTGGCGCCTCACCGCTCTGCTCGGCGTGGGAGCGGTCGCTCTCGCCCTGGTGGTGACCCTGATCGGCACGCTGCCCGGCAACGGAGTGAGCACCAGGGGCACCACCCGTGACGGCGACAAGGTGCACGGCACGCCCGCCACCCCGCCCGCGGACACGGGGCCGGACGTCGGCTGGGGCTTCACCCACACCCAGTACAGCGCCGACGAGGGCAGCGGCACCGCGACCGCGCGTGTCGAGGGGCTGCTCTCCGGGACGGACCTGCCGCAGGATCAGGCCGTCATGGGCTGGGGCGCGGGCAATCCCGAGCCGGTGAAGGGGCGTTACGACTTCGAGGAGATGGACCGCCGCATCGACTTCGTCCGCAGGAGCGGCGGCACCCCGGTCATCACCCTGTGCTGTGCCCCGGACTGGATGAAGGGCGGCAAGGCGGGCGCCGGCGCCACGGACTGGAGCCAGGCCGCCCTGGAGACCGCGCCGACCCCCGACCACTACAAGGACTACGCGGCCCTCGCCGCGACCGTCGCCAAGCGCTATCCGGACGTGCGCCACTTCATCGTCTGGAACGAGTTCAAGGGCTTCTGGAACGACTCCGAGGGCCGCTGGGACTACGAGGGCTACACCACGCTGTACAACCTGGTCTACAAGGCGCTCAAACAGGTCGACGACAAGATCATGGTGGGCGGTCCGTATCTCGTCATGGACAGCGTCGACCCCCGGCAGCAGGAGGCGTCGACGGCCCTGCGGGGCACCTGGGGTGCCATGGACCAGCGCGTCCTGGACGCCTTCAGCTACTGGAACCAGCACAAGGCGGGCGCCGACTTCGTCGTCGTGGACGGCTCCAGCTACACCAAGGACGACGATCTGCTGCCGAACGAGTTCGCCGCGACCGACAAGCTCACCGCCGTCGGCGCCTGGGTACGGCAGCAGACCCACGATCTGCCGCTGTGGTGGGCCGAGTACTACGTAGAGCCCGCCGACGGCAACGACGACCGGGACGGCTGGACCGAGGACCACCGCGTCGCCGTCCAGGCCACCGGGATGATCGCCCTGGTCAAGGGCGGGGCCTCCTCGGGCTTCTACTGGAACCCGGAGGAGCAGAAGGGCACCGACTGCGCGGGCTGTCTGTGGACGCCGACCGACACCGCCGGCGGCGGCAGGGCACTGCCCATGTACGACCTGGTCTCCCGGTTCGGCAAGGAGTTCCCGCCGGGCACGCGGTACCGGACGGTGCAGGTCGCCCCGGACGACGTCCGCAATGTCCGCGTCCTCGCCAACGACAAGGTCGTCCTCGTGGTGAACACCCTGGACCGCGCGATCAGCGCCCAGGTCGACGGCAAGCGGTTCGACATGAAGGCGTACGAGGTGAAGTGGCTCTCGCGATGAGCCGCTCCACCTCGTACGCCCGCTGACCCGTCGACCTCCCGCCCGGTGTTCAGCCCTTGCCCATGGTCAGGAAGCGCTGCACCAGCGAGGCCAGGAACACCGCGAGCAGGGGCAGGGAGAACCAGAAACTGCTCTGCAGCAGCCGCAGTCGCCGCACGCTCGGGGGCATCGCCACCCGGACGACCTCACGCGCCGTCAGCATCAGGACCAGCGCCACGGCCGCGAGCCCCCCGACCACCGACCACGGCGTCCAGGTCACCCGCGGTCCGATCGGACCCGGGTGCGGCCCGGCGACCGGGCCCGCGGGCTGGTTGCGCAGCGCGTACATGGTCACGTCGCCGTTGACGAGGACCTTCTTCAGCTCCGGACGGCCGTCCAGGTTCCTGATGAGCCGGGACTCCCAGGTCGCCGAGTAGCCCACGTCCATCCGGAGGTAGGTCACCTGGCTCTCGTTGATCATGAGATACGAGTTCGGGCCCGCGTCCTTGAGTGACTTGACCAGGCCCGACACCAGGACCGGATCGACGGGCGCCAGGGTCGGCACGTACTGCACCTTCTCCATGTCCTTGGCGCCCCACGGCATCGCGGGTGTCACGTTGTTGACGGTGTCGTTGCTCAGCCACAGCAGCCGCACGGTCGGGTTGTCATGGGCGTAGACGTAGTCCATCGCCGCGACCTCGCCCGGACGGATCCGCTCGAAGGACTCGTTGCCCCAGCGGGCCACCAGGAAGCCGCCCATCAGCAGCAGACCCGCCAGAAGGGCGGCGAGCGGGGCGAGGCTCGACCGGTCCTTGTCCCGCTCCCCCGCTGTGGCACCGGTGCGCGGGAAGAGGGCCAGCCCGGCCAGCAGGGCCGCGCCCGGGACGGCGAACATGAAGACGCGCAGCGCCATCTCGCCGCCGTAGGACTGCATGCCGAAGCCCAGGAACGGTACGAAGGTCAGCACGAGCAGCGACCGGTCGCGGTACTTGTGCTCGCGCCGCCGCCACCAGCCCCAGCACGCGAACGCCATGACCGAGCCGGCGAGCAGGACACGGGTGTACAGCACGAGCTTGTGGGTGGAGTCGCCGCCCTGGATGCGCCCGGAGACGGAGGTCGACACATTGCTGCCGACGCCGCCGACCCCGCCGAACAGTTCGTTGAAATGGCCGGACCAGTACGGCTCGGCCATGAAGCCGACCCAGAACGCCACCAGCACCGCGAACAGGATCGGCAGCCCGCGCAGCTCCGAGCGGCCGACCAGGACGAGCGCCGCGAGCACGCCCAGCATCACGAACGGCGTGAGCTGGTGGGCCGGGACGCTCGCCGCGTACAGGCCGATCAGCACCATGAGCAGCACGCCCCGTTGCCCACGCGTGGTCGGCTCCACCTCCGCCTCGCCGGGACGCGCCTTGGCCCAGATCACGCGCGGCGCGCGGAACCACACCAGCAGGATCGCCACGAAGGCCAGGTAGAGCAGGAAGGTGAAGCCCTGCGGGGAGAAGTAGTCCTGGCCGACCCAGCCGCTGAGCACGAAGATCCAGATGCCGGTCCACTTGGCGCGCCAGCCGGCCCGCAGCGCGCGCACCAGCAGGAACATCGGTGCCAGATAGAGCAGTTGGACGGCCAGCGGCCACCAGCGGATGACCTCGGTGAGGTCGGTGACCCCGCACGCCCTGGAGACGAACGCGGCCGCCGCGAAGAAGCCCGGCCAGCTCCAGCGCGCGTCCAGGTCCGGTACGGCGGAACCGGTGCGGTCGATGTAGTCGAGGAATCCGAGGTGCTGCCAGGCCGTCGCGAAGCGCGGCTCGCTCTCGATCACGGCGGGCAGCGCGTGCAGGGAGACGACGGTGGCGAGCAGCGTGGCCAGCAACAGGCCCTTGTGCTCACGGCCGCGCCACAGCAGCCCGGCGAAGACCACGACCAGCAGCGCGGCTCCGGCCAGCGTCGGCAGCGGCAGGACCGAGATCAGCCCCAGGCCGCCCATCCGTTCGAGGGAGCCGTCGTTCATGGCCAGCGCGGGTAGCCAGTACAGCAGCAGCGCGAAGACGAGCAGACAGCCGAGGACGACAGCGGGCGGGCCGGACCGGGGCCGTTCCTCGGTCCCCGGATCGCTCGTGGCCGCCCGCGCGCCCGCGGGGGAGGCGCTCTCTTCGGTGCCCCGCGGCCCGGACGGGGCGCGACAGGGCTCGTCACTGCCGAACGGCGCGTCCACCTCCGGTGTCCCGGCGGGCTCCGGCGAGGCCTCCGGGTGGGCTTCCCCCGCCCGGTCCCGGCTCCGCCCGGCCGAGGGGAGCTCCTTCACCGGCAGGCCCGCCGGAGAGTCCGGCGGCAGCCGCAGGTTCCAGGCCGACCGGTCGTGGTCCGCGGGCACCACGGGAGTCCCGGTGGGCGGGGTCCCCGGGCCGGGGCGCACGTCCGGCCTGCGTTCCACATGGTCGAAGTCGACGTGTATGCCGAGCGCGAGCGTGTCGGCGTCGAGCTTCGTCGCCCAGGACGGGCCGGTCCTCGGGACGGGGACCTCGCGCGCCCCCAGGTCGGCGAGGTCCCCGTCCGGTGCCGTGTCCTCGGGCACGGCGTCGGCAGGCGCGGAGCGCAGGATCCGGTAGAGCCTCGGTGCGGCGATCGCCACGATCACCGTGAGGCTGGAGATCTCCGCGACGCCGGCGCCGGTGAGCCCCATACGGGGCAGCAGCAGCACGGTCAGACCGAGCACCAGGACGCACAGCAGGCCCTGGAGCCAGGCGAGTCCCAGGGTGCGGCTCTGCGCGCGCAGCACCGCGAAATACGTCTCCATGACGACCCGCAGCAGTGCCCCGACCGCGAACCAGCGCAGCAGCGGGGTCGCCGCATGGGCGTAGCCGTCGCCGAAGACATGCAGGATGAAGGGCGCGCCGAGGAACAGCAGACCGGTGACCGGCAGCATGATCCGGGCCATGCGCTTCAGCGCCGCCCGGGTGTTGGCGGCGAGCCGCGCCGGGTCGTGCGAGCCCTCGACGGTGAGCGAGGCACCCATGTTGATGGCGAGCAGATTGGTCGTGCCGCCGATGGTGGTGGTGATGTAGAAGTACGCGTTGTCCGCGGCGCTGACCTGCGAGGCCACGATCACCGGGACCAGATAGACCACGGCGAGCGAGAACAGCGAGCCGGTGTAGTCGCCCGCCAGGAACCGGCCGATCTCCTTCAGCGACGGCGGACTGGCGTGACTCTCGGTGGCCTGGACATGCCGGGGGATCAGACGCCGGACCACCAGCCAGCCGAGCGGCAGTACCGAGGTGGCGATGGCGGCGACCCAGGAGACGAAGACGCCCATCGCGGGGATGGCGGCCGCGAGCCCGACGAGCAGCACCAGTTTCACCGCGGAGAAGACGGTGTTGCCCACCGGCACCCACAGCGCGCTGCGCAGCCCGGTCAGTACACCGTCCTGGAGGGTGAGCAGGTTCCAGGCGACGACCGCCACGACGAACACGAACGCGCGGCCCGGCCCGTGCAGGAAGTGGTACGACTGCCCCCACGCGTTCAGTGTCAGCAGGAAGATACCCGCGGCGGTGGCCACGAGGATCGAACTGCCCGCGTAGGTACGGAGGATGAGACGCGCGGTGCTGCGTCCCGCGATCGGGATGAAACGGGCCAGGGCACCGGTCAGCGTCACCGCGGTGAGTCCGGCGAGGAGCTTCATCGCGGCGATCGCGGCCGATCCCTCACCGACCGCGGCAGCGGAGTAGTAGCGGGCCGCGACCAGCCAGTAGCCGAGGCCGAGCACCGCCGAGATACCGGTGTTGAGCATCAGCGCGTAGGCGTTGCGGAACAGCTGACTGCCGCCGCCCCCGCCGCGTCCGGGCAGGCGCAGGCGGCGGCCGGACCGTTCGGGCGGTGCGGTCGGGGCCGTGGGGTTCTGGGCTGTGGTCGTCGTGTCAGACACGGGAACGGATGGCCTTCCGGCAAGCCTGTCGTGCTCTTCGGACCACGGCGTACCCCTTGGTCAGGGCGCGGTCCCTGGCGAAGTTGCGGGCGATCGCACGGCCCTGGACGAGCCGCTCGAACTCCTCGGCGCCCGTGTTGCGGCGCACGGTGACCCGTTGCAGCGCGTACGGGCCCTGGTGACGGCGCGCGAGACCGTTGCCGACGGCGAGCGACTGGCGGTAGCCCGTCTCGCGCACCGTACGGCGCACCCGCCGACTGGAGTAGCCGTACGGGTAGGCGAACGAGACCGGGCGGTCGCCCAGCTCGTCGGCGACGATCTCCCCGCAGTGCACCAGCTCGAACCGGAGCGCCTCGTCGGCGAGCTGGTCGAGCTGCGGGTGCGTGTGGCTGTGGCCGCCGATCTCGACCCCCGCGCCCGCGAGGTCGCGGACCTGGCCCCAGTCGAGCATGGTGTCCAGACCGCCGCCGGTGTCATGGGCGCCCCTGATCCACCCGGTCGAGACGAACAGGGTGGCCGAGAAGCCGTGTCCGGCGAGCACGGGCAGGGCGTGCCGGTGCACGCCCTCGTAGCCGTCGTCGAAGGTGATGAGGACGGGCCGCTCGGGCAGCGGACCGCCGTCCCGCCAGCCTCTCGCCAGCTGGGCCGTGGTCACCGGGGTGAACTTCAGGTCCGCGAGCAGGGCCATCTGCTCCGCGAACGCCTCCGGCGCCACCGACAGGGCACGTGT
Organism: Streptomyces sp. NPDC052036; assembly: GCF_040680495.1. Classification (NCBI taxonomy): domain Bacteria; kingdom Bacillati; phylum Actinomycetota; class Actinomycetes; order Kitasatosporales; family Streptomycetaceae; genus Streptomyces; species Streptomyces sp. NPDC052036. Next base: position 87,613 of record NZ_JBFAWW010000020.1, read on the forward strand.
CGCCTCGTTGGGCGCCGTGGCGACCGAGTGGTACATGAGGATGGGCACGGGCTGGTCACTCATGGCGCCTCCCCTGTACCGTCCGGGATCTCCACGACCGAGAACACGGCGCCGCCCCGGCGCGCCCGGACGCTCCCGAGCGCATAGCCGCCCGCCGCCGAGAAGACCCCGGCGACGATCGCGCCCGCGCGGCCCGCGCCGCCGGGACGGGCCAGCAGGGCGTCGCGCAGTCCGCGGGCCACCCCGGCGGGCAGCACCCGGGTGGTGTAGCGGCGCTCCGACTCCAGACCCTTGCCGGGGCCGACGCTGCGGGCGACGAGCGCCTTGGAGAGGCCCTCGGCGTAGGTGCGGGTGCGGAAGTACGCGAAGTGCTCGCGCGGTGCGGGCACCCGGTGGTGGATGACGGCCCGGTCGTCGATCAGCAGTACCGCGTCGGGCCGGGCCCGGGTGAGGCGGATGCACAGTTCCGTCTCCTCGCCGCCCAGCGGGCGCTTGTCGCCGTCGCGCCCGATGCCCGTGGCGAAGCCGCCCGCCGCCTCGAAGGCCGTACGGCGGAAGGAGGCGTTGCCGCCCAGGACGTTGCGCACCCGGACCCGGCCGGGCGGCAGTCCCCGGTAGGTGCAGCCCACCACCCAGTCGAACTCCTCCGGGAACCAGGCCGGGCGGCGGCCCGACGCCCAGACGGGCATCGTACGGCCGCCGACGGCCATCACCCTCGGGTCCTCGTACCCCGAGGCGAAGTGTTTCAGCCAGTCGCGCTCGGCCACCGCGTCGTCGTCGAGGAAGGCGATGATCTCCCCGTGCGAGGCGGCGATCCCGGTGTTGCGGCCGGCGGACAGGCCGCGGGGGCCCGCGTTGGCGAGCACCCGGACCGACCCGTCCTCCGCGGCTTCCTTGTACTCCCTGCTCAGCCGGTCCAGCAGGGTCACGTTGTGGTCCACGACCAGCAGCGTCTCGCGCGCCGGCAGTGACTGCGCCCGCACCGAGGCGACCGCCGCGAGGATGTCCTCCCAGCGGTCCTCGGTGTAGACGCAGATCACCACGGAGATGTCCGGGTCTTTCAAGTCAACTCTCCCTGACCCGAGTTGAGCGCCACCGCGTGCGGGCGCCGACGCAGCGCACGCCGGTTGGAGCGCTCCTTGAGGATCACCTTCAGCACCCGGAGGCCGTCGCGCACCGCGCGCAGATTGCTGTCGCCGTGGATGCGGAGGTACTCGTGGCTCGGTATCTCCTGCACCTTCAGGCCGGCCTTGACCACCCGGATGTTCATCAGGGTCTCGACCTCGAAGCCGGTGCAGTCGAGGTCGATCTCGTCCAGGCAATGCCGCCAGAACGCGTTGTACCCGTAGCACAGGTCGGTGTAGCGGGCGCCGAACTTGGCGTTGACGATGGCGCACAGCACCCGGTTGCCCAGCTTGCGGATCGGCGTCATGTCCGAGGTGCCGCCGCCGTTCGCGAACCGCGAGCCCTTCGCGAAGTCGGCGCCGGACACCAGGGCGGAGACGTAGCTGACGATCTCCTGGCCGTCGGCCGAGCCGTCCGCGTCGACCATCACGATGATGTCGCCGGTGCAGGCCTCGAACCCGGTGATCAGCGCGTCACCCTTGCCCTTGCCCCGCTGCTCGACGACCTTCACCTCCGGCCACAGATCGCGCGCGACCTGCACGGTGTCGTCGGTGGAGTTGCCGTCCACGAGCACCACTTCGTGAATCCACTCGGGAAGGGTCTTGAAGACGTAGGGGAGATTCTCCGCCTCGTTCATGGCGGGAATCACCACGCTCACCGGCGGCGCAATGGCCAGGTGAGAGGAGATGGGCCGGTATTTCCCCGGCATTAACGGATCTTGGCCCGAAATGGCCGGGCGCAGTACAGAACTCATGAGTCTGGTCCCTCTCGTCCGGTGGACCGTCCGCCCCCGGGCGGTCCTGCTTTGTGTCCGGTTCGAAAGGGGGGTTCTCACCTGAGGCATGACGGCACGGATCTCCGTGCATGCCGGGTGAGCTGGCAAAGCTGGCCGTCTGCCGGAAGAACGGCAGCCGGTCGCGCGGCACGGCTCGTACGACTGTGGTCGCCGAGCACGGCACCCCCCTACCGCGCCCCGCGCCGGAACCATCGCGGTACCTGAGCCCTCCCCTGGACCGCTTGATGATGGACCGATGCGGGTTGATGTATGACGGTATTGACGATTGCGACTTTATGGCAAGACCTGGGTCGTGTCCCTCGTTTTCGCCGATATGGTCGTCATTCAACCCTTAGAACGGATTTTCCCCATCCGCTTCAGGATCCGGTCGGCCGGCTCGAAAAGCTCCGGCCGCGACAGCACCGCATTGCGCAGTGCCCGGACCGGGGCGCGGCGCGCCCTGTGTCCGAGTGCGACGGGGTGACGACGCGTCACCCACCCTTCGGACACGAAGAGTTCCCGTGTCTTCAGGGAGTCCTTGTATTCCTTCTGGCCCCGCCCGAGATCCAGATAGGCGATGCCGTCGGCCGCGGCGGCCTCGGCCATCCGCAGATGCAGGATCAGCCCGGGCGAGTACTTCGCGAACTCCGGGTCGTACGCCGGGAACCAGCAGGCCAGCACCCGCTCGGTGCGCAGTCCGAAGTGCGCCGCGATTGGCCGGTCGGCCACGTAGAGCACCGAAAGGATCCCGGCGAACGGCTCGGAGCGGGTGTGGAAGAGCTGATGCACCAGCTGGTTGATCCAGGGGTGCGCGAAGCGGTCGCTGCGCCCGGTCCTGCGGTACTGCGCGGACTTCCAGCCCATCAGCGTCCGCAGGGCCGCCGGGTCGCGCTCGTCGTGGACGTAGCGCACCTGGCCGGCGTCCCGTCCCAGCTTGCGGTCCTTGGCGAGCGTCGTGCGGGTGAACTTCGGCGACTGCTCGCGCAGTCGGCGCAGATAGGCCTCGTACCCCTGGTCGATGTCCATGACCGGGGACGGAAAGGTGCCGCTGGCCTCCGCCTCGAACGGCTGCTGGCCCTCCACCAGGTGGTCGAACTCCCAGACGGCGAGCCCGCACGCCCGCAGCAGCTCGTGTGCGTCCCAGGCGAAGCCGGGCCGGTGCACCAGGCCCTGGCAGTCCGAGACGCCGAGGCCGACGGCCCGTCCGACGCCTGCGGTGGTTCTCTGGAACGGGAAGAACGCGGCCGGTTCGCCGTCCTCGTACGCCACCGCGATGCGTACGCCGCGTCTCGTGCGGCCCACCGCGAGGGCGAACTCCGGTGACAGGAACGGGTTCGCCAGCTCGGGCGAGCCGTTCAGATGGGCCTTCGACTGCAAAGCCGTCCACGCCGCCCGGTTGGCGGCGCTCAGTTCGCCGGGGCGGTACACCCTGATGTCCACGTCGTCAGGCCCGTCTTCTCGCCGTACGGCGGTGCTGCCGTCGTACCTGTACCAGCAGGAGAACGAGGGAGCTGATCGCGGCCACCGCGAGGATCCCGCCGGTGACCGACCATCGGTGCACCGCCAGCATGCCCTGGGCGACCAGCAGGTCGATCGCGATCGCTCCCGCCATGGACACCACCGTGCGGGGCCAGGGTTGCAGCCCCCGCAGGACGGCGCCGACGGCCGTTGCCGGCGCGGCGAGCAGGAAGAACAGCGTGAACGGGCCGCGCAGCGGTGAGTCCGAGCCGCTCAGCGCGAGGATCGCGCCGACGCCCGCGACGGCGACCGCCACACCCGCGAGCAGCGGGAACAGGTCCCTCCCCGGATCCTGTTCCGGCCCCCCGTCCTCGTCTGGCGAAGGTGGCTTGATGCGTAAGGTCTGCATTGGCGACTTTGCCCCCCGAAGCGCCGGATGCCGGGCTTCAATGTCGCGCAGCGAAGAGGGGGTCGTCAAGATGCGGAAGCGGGACGCACAGGTTCTTGGCCCGCTCTAAACATGTGTTCCCTTCCAGGCGCGACGGCCTCCGGAGGTTTCTCTGTCATGCCCTTGCCACAAGCGTGCGCGGGGCGAGGGTGAACGCCTGGGGCGGGGTGGATGAATACCGAAACAGTTTTGGCATGGACACTTCCAGTCAACCCGCGTAGCTGCTACCACGGTTGAGGCAGAGATCCTGCTAAAGGGAGGTTCCATGAGACGTTCCCGAATTGCGGCGTATGTGACTTCACTCCTCCTTGCCGTCGGCCTCGCTCTCACCGGGGCGGCCGCGGCGCAGGCGTCACCGCTCGCCGCGGCCGGCGGCTATGTCGCCCTCGGCGACTCCTATGCCTCCGGCGTCGGCGCCGGCAGCTACATCAGTTCCAGCGGCAGTTGCGACCGCAGCACGAATGCCGCCCCGTATCTGTGGCAGGCGGCCCACGCGCCCGCCTCGTTCAGCTTCCTGGCCTGCTCGGGCGCCAAGACGACCGATGTCCTCAGCAACCAGCTCGGCACCCTGAGCTCCGCCACGAGCCTCGTGTCCATCACCATCGGCGGCAACGACGCCGGCTTCTCCGACGTCATGACGACCTGTGTGCTCCAGTCCGACAGCTCCTGCCTCTCGCGCATAGCCACCGCGAAGGCCTACGTCGACTCGACCCTGCCCGGCCAACTGGACGCCGTGTACTCGGCGATCAGCTCCAGGGCCCCGTCCGCCCATGTGGTCGTGCTGGGCTACCCCCGCTTCTACAAGCTCGGCACCACCTGCGTCGGGCTGTCCGACACCAAGCGCTCCGCGATCAACGGCGCCGCCGACTACATCGACGCCGCGATCGCCAAGCGCGCCGCAGACCACGGATTCACGTTCGGCGACGTGCGCACCACCTTCAGCGGCCACGAGATCTGCTCCAGCGACTCCTGGCTGCACAGCGTCGACTGGCTGAACATCGGCCAGTCCTACCACCCCACCGCGGCCGGACAGTCCGGCGGCTATCTGCCGGTTCTCACCAACGCGGCCTGACGGTCACGAACTCGAGGGGGAGGCCCCGCCCGTCGGGGTCTCCGTCTCACAGGTCACCGTGAACGGCACGGTGCCGGACGTGACCTGCACCGGAGAGCGCACCTCCACACCGATCGCGTTGCGCACCGAACCCGCCGGGTCGTACGTCGTGACGACGACCTGCCGCTGCTTCGTCCGCCCGCCGCCCGCCGGGAAGGACAGCGTCTTCCAGCCCGGGTCCGACACCTGCCCCGAGGTCGTGACCCAGCGGTACGACACCTCCGCCGGGACGTTCCCCACCGTGAACGTCGCCGTGAACGTGGGCGCCTCGGCGTCCGGCGGCGGGCAGGTCCCGGAGTAGTCGGTGTGCGTCCCCGTGACCGTCACCCGTACCGACTGGGCGGGCGGACTCGTCGTATGCCCGCTCCCGCCGCCGGCCGTGGATCTCCCGGTGGGCCCCGGGCTCGCTCCCGTGCTCCGCTCCGGACCGCTCGTGGCCCCGCCGCCCGCGGTGTCGCTGTGCTGGGCACCCTTGCCCGCCGAGGAGCCGCCGCCGTCGTCGTTGCCGTGCACCAGCGTGTACGTCAGTCCCGCCAGGGCGAGCGCGAGCGCGGCCAGACCCGTCACCAGGACCACGGCGGCACGGCGGTTGCGCGGCGGCGGCCCGTACTGCGCCGGGTACGCGGGCCCGGTCGCACCGACGGGGACGGGAGCGGGTGTGGGCAGCGGGGGAGTCGGGGACCCGCCCGGGAACGCCGCGACCGTCGGCGCGTAGAAGGATGCCGGTGCGCCCGTGCGCGGGGTGCCGCCCGAGCCGATGATCCGCAGGTCCCGCCCGGCCTGCTCGGCCGGGATGCGCTCGGCAGGGTCCTTGCGCAGCAGCCCCTCGATCACCGGCGCCAGCGGACCGGCCCGGCGCGGCGGCGGCAACTCCTCGTCGACGACCGCCCGCAGCGTGCTCAGCGGTGTGTTCTGACGGAACGGGGAGTTGCCCTCGACAGCCGCGTACAGCAGCACGCCCAGCGACCACAGATCGGACTCCGGGCCCGGTGTGCGCCCGAGCGCCCGTTCCGGGGCGAGGAACTCCGGCGAGCCGATGACCTCGCCGGTCATGGTCAGCGCCGAACTGCCTTCGACGGTGGCGATGCCGAAGTCGGTCAGGACCACCCGGTCGTCGTTCGACAGCAGCACGTTGGCCGGTTTGACGTCGCGGTGCAGCACACCGGCCGCGTGTGCGGCGCGCAGGGCGGCGAGCACCTCGGCGCCGATGTACGCGGCCCGCTGCGGGGAGAGGGGCCCCTCCGCGTCCAGCAGGTCCGACAGCGCGATGCCCCGGATCAGCTCCATCACGATCCACGGGCGGCCGTCCTGGTGCGCCACGTCATAGACCGTCACCACATTGCGGTTCGCCACCCGGGCGGCCGCCCAGGCCTCGCGCTCCAGCCTGGTGTACATACGCTCCACCTCGGCCGACGGAAGCCCGGCGGGCGCGCGCACCTCCTTGACGGCGACCTCGCGGTGCAGCACCTCGTCATGGGCCCGCCACACCGTCCCCATCCCGCCCTCGCCGAGGGGGGACAGCAGACGGTAGCGCCCCGCGATCACACGTTCACGGCCCGGTTCTTCGGACACGGGCGTCCCCCATTCGCATCCGAGCGTCGTATCCACTCCGCGTGATTTCTCCCCAAAAGTAGCTCAACCGAGCGCGGATGCCGCCCCCTTGAACACCAGTCCGGCCCCGAGGGCCACGACGACGAACGCGGACCCCAGGGGCGCGGTCCTGCGCACCAGAGCCGCCGCCGGGCCGCGGGTCCAACCGGGCCGCCGGTCCAGCACCCGGCTCACCCCGCTGCCCAGCTTGACCACCGCGACCCCGGCCGCGGTCAGCGTCAGGGCGAGCCCGACGCCGTAGGCGACGACGAGCAGCAGACCGAACCAGGCCTGGCCGAGTGCCGCGGCGCCGACCAGGACCACGACGGCGGACGGACTGGGCACGAGCCCGCCGGCGAAGCCGAGCAGGAGGGTGCCGCGGAGAGTGGGGGCGACGGGATGGGTGTGGGTGATGCCGCCGTGGGTGTGGGGGATGCCGTGGTCGTGCGGGTGCGGGTGCGCGTGGTCGTGCTCGTGCGGGTGGGCGTGCTCGTGCGGGTGGGCGTGGTCGTGCGCGCTCGCGTGATCGGTGTGGGCATGGTCGTGCGCCGGGCCCGCGTGCGCGCCGGCGTGCGCGTGTACGCGCTGACGGACGTGCTCGTGCTCATCGCTGTGGCTGTGGCCTTGATCGTGGCTGTGGTCATGGCCGTGCACGGGAACCCGGTTGCGCCACGCCCTGCGGACGAGCTGCGCGCCGGCCACGGTGACCAGGACGCCGCTGGCCAGGCCGAGCCAGGCGATCACCGAGGGTGCCGCCGCGGAGCCGGCCGTGACCAGCAGGCCCAGCGCGACCACGCCGAGGGTGTGGGTGACGGTCACGGAGGCGGCCAGCGGCAGGACGTCCCTGAGCCTCGCCCGGCCGCCGCGGGCCGCCGCGCTGGCGGCCATCAGGGTCTTGCCGTGGCCGGGCCCCAGCGCGTGCATCGCCCCGAGGCCGATCGAGATGACCAGGGCGAGCGCGGCGAAGCCGACGGTGAGATGGTGCTGCGCGACAAGATTGTTCAGCGCCTCGGTCCACCGGTCGGCACCACGCGGCAGTACGGCGGCGGCAGGCGCGTCCCGCCGGTCGTCGACGAGGGCGGCACCGCCCGGCCGCACCCGCAGGGAGGCCTTGACGGTGTCGGCCGGCGAGGAGAGAAGGTCCTTGGGATAGCTGGTCAGTTCGCGGGACACGGACATCTTCGGCACATCGGTGCCGGTGAGCGTCACACGGTCGCCGCGCGCGGTGATCTCCCGCCAGCCGGGCCCGGTGGTCGCGCCCGCGCTGTGGAAGGCGAGGGCCACGGTCTTCCCCTTGGGCAGCGGCGCCCTCAGCGCGCACTCCACCCGCAGGGTGTGAAGCCCCGCCTGACCGGGCCGCAGCTCTGCCCGGCTCGGGCCGACGGCCAGCGGCACCGCGTGTCCGTCGACGCTCAGGGTGCTGCCCTGCGCGGCCTTGGCGCACCTGCGCCGTGCCCACTCGGAGAGGCCGAGCTTCTCCAGGTCCGGCCGGGCCTGGGTGGCCGGGATCTCCGCGAGGTCCTCGACATGGTCGATCCGCAGCTGACCAGGGCCGGCGACCAGGCCGTCGTACCGGTTGACGGTGAAGTTGCCGAGCGGGTGCGCGCTCGCGGCGCCCGCGGGCACCAGGACGAGCGCGCAGGCGGCCGTGAGGGCGGCGGCGCCCGCGGCGGCGACACGACGCAGGTTCACTTCATCGCCTCCAGCGCCTTGCGGGCCGCACGCGCGCCCAGCGGGGAGAACCCCGGGTTGAGGTGCAGGGCCTTGGTGAGCGAGGCGCGGGCCTGGTCCGTCCGGCCGACGGCGCGTTCGATCACGCCGCGGTGGTAGATGAAGACCGCGTTGCGGTAACCGGTGGCCGTGGCCTGCTGGGCGTAGGGGAGGGCCTCCCGGTCGCGGCCGTTCACATGCAGCGCCCAGGCGAGGGCGTCCGCGGTGTGCACGGTGTGGCGGCGCGCCCACTCGGCCCGGGCGGCCTTGAGCGCGGCCGCGTGGTCGCCGTGGTCGGCGGCGGCGAGGGCGGTGTCGAGATCGGCGTTGACGCCGTTGGCGCGGGCCAGCGAGACCCAGGCGTCGACCAGGGCGTACTGGTCGCGGGCCTTGGCCCGGTCGCCCTCCTTGCCGCGTGCCTCGTACAGCTCGCCCAGCTCCACCAGCGGCTGGGGGAGTGGATAGCGGTCCACGACCAGCTCCATGCCCCGGATCGCGTCGGCGGTGTCACCCTGGGCCGCCTGGGCGCGGGCCCGGCCCTCCAGCGCGGGAAGGTAGTTCTCGTCGGCGGCCAGGGCGCGCGCGTAGCGGTCGAGGGCGGTCTTGTAGTCGCCCTGGTTCCAGGCGAGCTGGCCGAGCGCGGTGGCGACGTACGCGATGTCGCCGTGGCTCGTGGCCGTGCTCAGGGCCTGCTCCAGGACACGGCGGGCGGTCCCCACGTCGCCGCGCAGTTCGTGCACATAGGCGTAGCGGGTGAAGACGGGGACGCCCGGACGGCGCGAGTCCGCCAGGTCGGCGGCCTTCGAGGCGTCGGCGTAGCGGCCGAGTTCGACGAGCGCGTCGACACGGGAGGACAGGGCGCGCTCGCTGTACGGGTTCTGTTTCAGGGCGAGATCCGCGTACTTCAGGGCGCCGGTGAAGTCATGGCGGGCCGCGGCGAGGGCGGCGCGTCCGGCGAGCGCGGGGTCGTTGTCCGGCCGGATCGCCAGCGAACGGTCCAGGGCGCGCTCCGCCTGCGGGTAGCGGGAGGGGTCGCCCTTGGTGCGCGCCTGCTCGACGTAGGCCAGTCCGAGCGTCGCCCAGCTGCCGTAGTCCCGTGGCTGGGCGCGGAGTTGGGCCTGCAGGGACCGGATGCTCGTGTCGAGGTCACCGCCGGCGAGGAGTTCGGGGGAGACCGCGCCGGGCATGGATGCCACCGGGGCGCTACGGCCGCTGTCCCGTACGGCACCGACGACGAGGGCGCCCGCGGTGAGCGCGACGGCCAGCGACGCGGCGCAGAGCCCGAGCTGCACGGGCCGCCGGCGCCGTCCGGCCGCGGAGAACCTCCGCAGGGCTTTCATGCGCTCATCTCCGTCGACGGCTTCGGCGGCGGCGATGTCCACCACGGCGCTGTCGGCCGGTTCCGGGGACGGCGCCGCGTCCGCGTGGGGTGCGCCGTCCACGGCCGGGCCCTCGACCGTCTCCGCCGGCTCGGTCGTGGCGGAGGGCGCGGCCGGGTCGCTCGCGGGAGCGGAGGGCCCGGCTTCGGCCGTCGACGGTTCTGCGGCGGCCGGTCCGGCATGGGGGCCCGGGCCGGCCGCCGCGTCGTCGTCCTGCGTCCGCTCCGCCGACGGCCCGGTGTCCGTCGCCGGGCCGTCGGCCGCAGGACCGTCCTCGTCCGGCGGTACCGGCGAGACGCTCAGCGCCTTCGTGTCGGACGCCTCGGCGTGCGCGCCGCGCGATCCGGCGCTCAAGGCGCCCTCCTCGGGCATGGTCTCCGCCGCGCGGAGCGCCGGTGACGTCGGCTCGGCCTCCGGCCGGCCGCCGCGCCCGTTCTCCGGCGCGCTCTGGTTCTTACGCGGGGACATGCCCTCTCCTCAATCTCCTGGACGGAAACGCTCGTTGTCGGACGGGGGGGGGAGCGGCGCGGCCCGCGCCGTGGGGGATGGCTGGGATACGGGCCGCGCCGGTCAGGGGGACGGGACCGGGGACCGGTCCCGTGGGCGGGGCGGCTCAGTACGCCCGGTAGCGGGACCGGCGGCGCCACCACATCACCGCGCTGCCGACCAGCAGGACGCCCGCCACACCCGCGGCCGCGGAGGACGCGATCAGGGCGGTGTCCGGGCCGTCGGAACCGGTCGCCATCAGACCGTCACCCAGCTGGTTGCGCACGTTGTTGCCGGTGCCCTTGGCCACCGGACCGCGCGAGCCCGAGGTCGGGTCGGCGAGATACGGGAAGGAGTGCCCGAACTTCTGGTCGTTGGCGTCGACCGAGTCGCCCAGGTCGTTCTTGGAACCGACCAGTTCGCCCTCCACCACCTGGAGCGCCTCGTCGATCACGTCGTCGGTGAGCCGGCGCCCGTTGGGGAAGCCCGCGTTGTCACCGTCCAGCACACCGAGCCGCTTCGGGTAGGCGGTCGGCTTGATCGAGGTGTTGAGCCGCAGCTGCTCCGACGGCTTGACGTACGGCGGCTGGTTGAGGCCCTTCACGCCCTTCAGGAACACGTCCACCAGGTCGTTGCGCGGCTCGGACGGCGCCTTGATCTTGTAGATCGACTCGATGAGCTTCGGCAGCTCCGGGTTGGTCACGTTCTTCAGGAACTGCGCGTCGTACGCGGGCGAGGACGCGTTGAACTTGTCCTTGTCCTTCTGCGGGTTGACGACCTCGTTCACCAACGGGTTGCCCAGACGCGAGACCTGCGACCAGTAGCCCCGGGCGTCCTTGCGCTGGACCGTCGACCAGATGCCGACGATCGGCTGGTGCGCCGACTCGCGGATGTAGTCGTTCGGCACCTGGATCGCGAGGGAGTTGACGTTGTAGCCCTTGAGGGTGTCGTTGCCGACCTCGGAGAGGTTGCCGCCGTACAGCAGGTCGAAGACGCGCAGGTCCGCGAAGAAGGGGTCGTCCGCCTGGCCGGCGAACGCCGTGGCGTCGCCCGCGAGCTTGTAGACCGCCTGGTTGCGCAGCTTGTCGTAGTTCGGCATCGACGCCTTGCCGACGTTCGACGGGGCGACCGGCACGTTGTCCGCGATCCTCGTCTTCGAGACGAGCTTCTCCTTGTGCAGCTTGATCAGGTCGATGTTGTACGTCTGCGTGACGTTGAGGTCGGGGTCGTCCAGGCTGTCGACCTGACCCGTGTTGTAGAGGAACGTGTTCTTGTTCTTGACGTGCGTCTTGAACGTGTAGCGGAAGATCAGGTCGCTCTGCGCGTCACCGTCGTTGTCGACGTGGATGTCGTACTGCGCGTCGTCCGCGAACGTGTAGAAGTTCGGGCCGCCCGCCGGTTCCTCGAACGGGATGAAGTTCGCGATGACCGTCGTCGTGTCCGGCTTGTCGGGGCTCACGAACGCGTACAGGTCGGTGTTGTCGAACTGCGGCTGCCCCGAGATGAGCGGAGCCTCCCGGTGGGAGGAGGCGGAGGCCGCCCCCGGTTCCAGCGCGGCCACACCGGCGGCTGCGAGCCCGCCGGCGGCCAGCGCACCGGAGATGAGGGTCGCGATACTCCTGCGCCCCGCGCCGTTCCTGGAGATAGGTGTCATGCCGTCCGTCCTCAGTGCCAACTTGCCTGACGCACCGGGATTCGGAGCGGCCCGCGAGGCGGATTGGTGGATCTCGAAAAATCTTTTTGTGCCTGCTCGACCCGCGTTTTCGGCCTGCTGATCCGTATCCCATCCGAAGCGGTGGACGCAGCGCGTGCCACAGTCGGGCGAGCAGGCCGTACGCGGCGGCGGAGAGGGCGGTACGAGTGGAGGCGGACGAGCTTCTGGTCCTTGTGGCCGGAGGTGACCAGAAGGCCTTCGAGGAGCTGTACGGGCTGGTGTCCGGGCCGGTGTTCGGTCTGGTGCGCAGGGTCGTACGGGACCCGGCGCAGTCGGAGGAGGTGTCCCAGGAGGTGCTGCTCGAACTGTGGCGCTCCGCACCCCGGTTCGACCCCGGCCGCGGCAGCGCCCTGTCGTGGATCCTCACCCTGGCCCACCGCCGTGCCGTCGACCGGGTGCGCAGCGTCCGCGCCGCCGGCGAACGCGAGCAGCGCGAGGCCCAACGCGCCCACCACCCCGCCTTCGACCATGTCGCCGAGGAGGTGGAGGCCGGTCTGGAGCGGGAGTGGGTGCGCCGCTGTCTGGACCGCCTCACCGCTCTGCAGCGTCAGTCCGTCACACTCGCCTACTACGACGGTTACACGTACCGTGAGGTGGCCGAGCGGCTGTCGCTGCCGCTCGGCACGGTCAAGACGCGGATGCGCGACGGACTCACCCGGCTGCGCCAATGCCTGGGAGGAGTCGCATGAGTTTCTTCGACCGCCTGCTGCGCCGCGAGGACCTGCACTCCCTGGCGGCGCCCTACGCCCTCGACGCGCTGGAGCCCGCCGAGCGCGTGCGCTTCGAGAAGCACCTCGCGGGCTGCGAGCGCTGCGCCGCCGAGGTGCGGGCCCTGTCCGAGGACGCCGTGCGCCTCGCCTGGTCCACGAACGCGCTGGCGCCGCCCGGCCTGCGCGGCCGCGTGCTGACCGCCGTGCGCACCATCCCTCAGGACCCCGCGCCCGCACCCGCGTACGACGCGATCAGGTCCCGCGCCCGGCATCTGCCGCCGCACGTCTGGGGAGCCGCCCCGCCGCCCGAACGCGCCCGTGCGCCCCGGATGCGCCCTCTCTTCGCCCCGCTCGCCACCGCCACGGCCGCGGCGGCCCTCGTCGTCGCCGCGCTGTTCGCGGTACAGGCGACGCAGACGCAGGGCACCCTCGATGCCGAGCGTGCGCAGGCGCGTGAGATCGCCCACGTTCTCGCCGCGCCCGACGCACGGGCGACCAACGACCGGGACGCCAAGGGCCGAGGAATCGGAGTAATCGCATCCGCATCCGAGGGGCGCGCCGTCGTCACCCTCAGCGGACTCGATGCGCCACCGAGCGGGCGTGTGCATCAGCTCTGGCTCATGCGCCCCAACGTGCAACCGCGCTCCCTCGGGCTGTTCCATGGCGACACACCCCTGATCGCGCGCGGTCTGAGCAAGGCGGCGACGTCACTCGCCGTGACCGTGGAACCCGACGGGGGCTCACCGCAGCCCACCAGCCAGCCAGTTGTCCAACTCGCCCTGCAATCCGTCGGATTCGGAGAGTAGCTGTCAACCTCCTTACAGAGAAGGTGAATCCTGCGCCCGTGATACACGCGTGCCCCGAGGGGGCGATAGGGTTAGCCTGCCCGGGCCGGGTGGACTCGTACGGGTGGGGAGTGACATGGAACAGATAACAGTGCGCAGCAGGGCGAGGGTCCCTGCGATCACCTGCGGGAGCAGTGCGACCAGCGCGCGCCTCGATCGCCATCTCTCGGTACTGGCAGGCCCTGCCGTGCCACAGCGTGAGACGGCCGAGGCGACGTCCCTGATGCGCGAGCTGACCGCACGTGGCCCCGCGCACGAGCGCAGCGGAAGGGTTGCGCGCGTGAGCAAGGTCTCGCTCTTCGCGCCGCTGCGCCGCCTGCGTCGTACGCTGTTCGGCGGGCGCTGAGCGCCACCGGCGTTCCTCATGGCGCCCGCGACGCGGGCGCTCGCAAGGCCCGCGCTCAGGCCGCCACACCGTCCCGGCGCAACGCTGCGATCTCGTCGTCCATCATCCCCACGGCACGCAGCAGCGCCTCGGTGTGCTCCCCGAGCGCGGGCACGTCCCCCATCCGTGCCTCGTTCCCGCCCGGCAGCGTGATCGGCGGCAGCAGTGCCCTGAGCGTCCCCACCTCAGTCCCCACCTCCCGCCACCGGTCCCGGGCCGCCAGCTGCGGATGCGCGGCCAGCTCCCGCAGATCCCTCAGACGCGCGCACGCGATGCCCGCCCGCTCCAGCCGGGACATCGCCTCGTCGGCGTCCAGCGCGCCCAGCGCCTTCGCGACGAGCGCGTCCGTGCGTTCCCGACGGGCGACCCGCGCCGCGTTCGTGGCGTACGCGGGGTCGTCCCCCAGCTCCGGCTGCCCGAGCACCTGCTCGGCGAGGCGCCGCCACTCCCGGTCGTTCTGCACGGACAGCAGCACACGGCCGCCGTCCGCCGTCGGATAAGCGTCGTAGGGGGCGATGACGGCGTGCGCCAGACCTGTGCGCGCCGGTGGCGTGCCGTCATGCATCGTGTGGTGCAGCGGATGGCCCATCCACTCCGCCAGCGCCTCCAGCATGGAGATCTCCACCGGGCCCCCGCGCCCGGTCGTGCCGCGTCGGACGAGCGCCGCGAGCACCCCGGAGAACGCGTACATGGCCGCCGCGATGTCGGCCGCCGGGATGCCGGCCTTGACGGGCTGCCCGGGCGTCCCGGTCACGGACACCAGCCCCGCCTCGCACTGCACGAGCATGTCGTACGCCCGCTTGTCCGCGTACGGTCCGGACGCCCCGTAGCCCGAGATGTCCACGGCCACCAGCCGCGGGTGCGCCGCGCACAGGGTGGCCGCGTCCAGGCCGAGGCGGGCCGCGGCCCCCTGGGCCAGGTTCTGCACGAACACGTCCGCGTCCGCGATCAGCCGCCGTACGACGGCCAGGCCCCTCGGATCCTTCAGATCCAGGGCGATCGACTCCTTGCCGCGGTTGCACCACACGAAGTGCGAGGCCAGACCGCGGGCGGCGGTGTCGTAGCCGCGCGCGAAGTCGCCGCCGTCGATCCGCTCGACCTTGATCACCCGGGCGCCGAGATCGGCGAGCTGACGGGTGGCGAAGGGGGCCGAGACGGCCTGTTCGACGGCGACGACGGTGAGGCCCTCCAGGGGCAGCGGAAGACGGTCCATGGGCGGGATCATGACCCGCGGAGGGCGGCGTTGTCAGCAGGCTGTCACCGGGGTCACCCGCCTCGTCGAGCCGGCGGGCCGACGGCGAACCCAGCCGTCGGCGCCTAGAGCAGCGCGAACTGCCCCTCCGGGCCCTCCTCGTGGTGGTCGAGCACGGAGGCGGGGAGGCGGGCCGCGTCCGGGACCGGCAGGACTCCCGCCTCGCGCAGGTCTCCGGCCGTGACGGGATCACCGGGCGTCAATTCCTCTTGTGCCGGGCCCAGTTCCGCGAGCAGCGCCAGCACCGTGATCAGTTCCAGCAGCTCCGACGTCCAGGTCTGCGACCAGGTCGCGGGGCGGATCGCCGTCAGCATGCCGGGCTGTCCCCGCTCGGTGCGGGCCGTGAACCACTGTTCCAGGACCCGGACCCCGCCCGCCTCGAACTCCCAGGCCTGCCGCGGCACCGGGGAGACACGGCCCTCGTCGAGGTGGAGGGTCTCCTCGTCGGGGTCGTAGCGCAGGGTCAGAGGCCGGGAGGGCAGCGGGGCGCGGACGTACGGGCGGCGGCCGCCCGGCAGCTTGGGGCGCTCGCCGTCGCGCCGCATCAGCCACAGCGCGCGCCGGCCCAGCTCCACGCCACGGGAGAAGTGCTCGGGGCTCGCGGTGAGCGGGACGGCGAGTCCGTCCGGGCCGGGGCGTGCCGTCGCCATGATCCAGGCGAGGACGTCCGTCGGGGCGGGCCTCGTGCCCAGCCGGCCGTGCAGATGCTCCAGCAGGCCGGGCGCCAGATTGGGTTCCGTGCCGCCGGGGCGGCGGTACAGCGGGCGGATGCGGCCGGGGCGCAGCAGCGGCAGCAGGGACGTCGCGAGCAGGGCGGGGCCGCCCGAGTCCGCCGCCGTCTCCACGACGAACACCTGGTGCTCGTCCGCGACTCGCCACAGCTCGGGCCGGGCGGTGTCGATGAGGCGGTGGTCGGGGATCAGCCACTGTTCGTCGAAGGGGGCCGACAGCACGCGGACCGGCTCCGGGCAGGGCCCGGCCGCGCGCGCCAGCTTCTCCGTGCCGCTGGACTGGCCCGGCAGCTGACCGACCGCCGAGTGCAGTGTGCGGGAGCGTGTCGGCTCCAGCAACGCCTCACGGTCGGGCCCCTCGGCCTTCACCAAGGCGTCCCACCGCGCCTTCAGACAGGCCGCGTCGGGCGCCGACGGCCAGGAACGGCCCGGCCGCACGGGTGCGACGGACCACGGCATGAGGTCCGCGAGCAGCGGAGCGTCGTCGTGCGTCACGCCGGGCATCGTACGACGTGCTCAGGTGGCCTCGAGGGTGACCGTGAAGGAGAAGCGGTCCCCCCGGTAGTGGATCACCGCCACGTCCAGGGCCCGACCGCAGGTGTCGTAGGTGACACCCGTGTAGTGCAGGATCGGGCTGAGCAGCGGGACGTTCAGCAACTGTGCGGTCTCCGGGTCCGCGAGCCGCGCCTCGACCGTGTCCGTGATGCGGCTGATGTCCGCGCCGACCACGTCCCGCAGCACCTTGGTCATGGGCCAGCGCAGCAGATCCTCGCGGTCGATGCGGTCCGCCAGCTCCGGACGGACGTAGTTGCGCGCGTGGTTGGTGGGTTCGCCCGTCTTCTCGTCGCTGCGCAGCCGGTGATACGTCGCCACCTCGCGAAGACCCGGGAAGTGCTCGGCCAGTTCGGTGGGCACCGGCCCCGTGCCCCGGTCCAGCAGCTCGGTCGTCATACCGGACTGCTGGGCCACGATCGCGTCCACCGAGCCCAGCAGACGCACCGGGGTGCCCCTCCTGGCGCTGGGCTCGATGAACGTGCCGCGCCGGCGGTGGCGGCTGATCAGGCCCTCGTCCTCCAGCTCCTTCAGCGCCTGCCGCATGGTCAGCACGCTCACTCCGTAGTGCCCGGCCAACTGCTCCTCGGTGGGCAGGCGCAGCGGGTCCTGGGGCGAGCGACCGAGTATCGAGGCGCGCAGCGACTGCGACACCTGGTACCAGAGCGGCAGCTTGCGGTTCAGAACGATCGAGTCGGGGGCAAAGGAGGTCACGGGCTATCCGTACCGGTCGACGGCGCTCAGTGCAACGGGCGGTAGTGACGTTCGAGGCCCCGCCACACTTGGTCGTACCCGTGTTGCAGGTGATCGGCGCGGGCCGCGTGCGCTGTCAGGGTCACCGGCCAGCGGGTCTCGAACATGAACGCCAGCCCGTCGTCGATCTTGTGCGGCCGCAGCTCGGCCGTGCTCGCCTTCTCGAACGTCTCCCGGTCCGGACCGTGCGCCGACATCATGTTGTGCAGCGAGCCCCCGCCCGGTACGAAACCCTCCGCCTTGGCGTCGTAGGCCCCCTCGATGAGCCCCATGTACTCGCTCATCACGTTCCGGTGGAAGTAGGGCGGCCGGAAGGTGTCCTCACCCACCAGCCAGCGCGGCGCGAAGACCACGAAGTCGACGCCCGCCAGTCCGGGGGTGTCGCTCGGCGAGGTCAGCACCGTGAAGACGGACGGGTCGGGGTGGTCGTAGCTGATGGTGCCGATCACATTGAAGCGGCGCAGGTCGTAGACGTAGGGCACATGGTTTCCGTGCCAGGCGACGACATCCAGCGGCGAGTGGTCGTAGACGGCCGACCAGAGGTTGCCGCAGAACTTGTTCACCACCTCCACCGGCCCCTCCACGTCCTCGTACGCCGCGACCGGCGCCCGGAAGTCACGGGCGTTCGCCAGGCCGTTGGCGCCGATCGGGCCGAGGTCGGGCAGCCGGAAGGGGGCGCCGTAGTTCTCGCAGACATAGCCACGGGCCGTCGGGCGCTCACCGCCGTCGGAGCCGGTGTCGAGCAGCTCCACTCGGAAGCGGACGCCCCGCGGGATGAGCGCCACCTCGGCGGGCTCCACATGCAGCATCCCGAACTCGGTGTGCAGCAGCAGTCCGCCGCGCTCCGGCACGATCAGCAGTTCGCCGTCCGCGTCGCTGAAGACCCGGTCCATGGAGGCGTTGGCGTGATAGAGGTGCACGGCCATGCCGGTGCGCTGGGTGGCGTCGCCGTTGCCGCCGAGGGTCCACAGCCCGGCGAGGAAGTCCGTGCCCGCCGCCGGCTCGGGCAGCGGGTTCCAGCGCAGCCGGTTGGGGTCGGGCACCGCCTCCGTGAAGGGCGCCGAGCGCAGCGTGCCGTTGTCGGCGCGGGTGAACGCCGGATGGGCCGCCGAGGGGCGGATGCGATACAGCCACGAGCGGCGGTTGTGCGCCCTCGGCTCGGTGAACGCCGTCCCGCTCAACTGCTCCGCGTACAGCCCGAGCGGGGCGCGCTGCGGGGAGTTGCGGCCTTCGGGCAGGGCGCCCGGAACCGCCTCCGAGCTGTGCTCGTTGCCGAAACCGGAGAGATACGCCAGCCCCTCCGCGGTCTTCCTCGCGTCCCCGTTCATCACTGCTCCCTCGTCACTGATTCCTATGCATCACCGTAGGATTCGTGGGTCGGGCGCGCAAGGGGGAGCGGGATTCGAGAGGGGCGCGCGGCACTTCCGGGGGACACCGGAACCAGCCTCCAGGGGGATCCGGCCGCCGCGGGACTGTCCTACGCTCGCCGGCATGGCGTTCAGGCGCGGACTGCTCGCCGCGCTCGCGGCGGGTGCTCTGATCGGCGGCTCCGC
Source organism: Streptomyces sp. NPDC052036 (assembly GCF_040680495.1). Taxonomy (NCBI): domain Bacteria; kingdom Bacillati; phylum Actinomycetota; class Actinomycetes; order Kitasatosporales; family Streptomycetaceae; genus Streptomyces; species Streptomyces sp. NPDC052036. The sequence goes on from NZ_JBFAWW010000020.1 coordinate 106,190, forward strand.
CGGCTGCGGCGCGGAGGACGTCCACGAGGGGAAGGGCGGGGCGAGGGTCTCGCCGGCGGGCACGGTGCTGACGGATACGGACGAGCAGGGGCGGCACTACCGTGACGTCGACCCGAAGGGTGCGCCCCGGGTGGCCGTCGAGGTCCGGCCGGACTCCGGGGGTGGCCGGGACATACAGCTGACCGTCCGCCACTTCCGTTTCTCGGCGGCCGAGGTGCGCCCGGTGGCCGTGGCCGGTCGCGGCCTCGCCCGGCTCTCTCTGGACGGCCGCTCTCTGACCTGGCTGCGCGTCACCGCCTACCGCCTCCCCGCCGCCCTGGTCCCGCGGGGCACACACCGCGTCAGGGCCCGGCTCTACGCGGACGACCGGACCCTGTGGTCGGTGCACGGCCGGCCGGTGGAGGGCGCGGCCGCCCTCACGTCCTCGGGGACGGAACGGACGCCGGGCCCCGGGTGCACGTAGGCCCGAAGGGCGCGGGTGCCGCCTGTGCACGGGGTGATCGGGGGAGCGGCGGTTTCCCGGAGTCGGCCGAGGCTCCTCGCGGGGCCCCCGGCGACGGGCGGGGTGTGTGTCTACCGACCGGAGGGCGCCGGCGCGAGTCCGTCCTCGGCCAGGCCGCCGAGGACCGCCTCGCCGAGGGCGTGGACGGCGGACTGGGGGCGGACCATGACCGTGAACTCCTTGATCCGGCCGTCGTCGTCGAAGTGCAGCAGATCTATCCCGTGGATCTCCTTGCCGCCCGCCGTGGCGCGGAAGAGCAGCACCTCCGACGGGGCGGACGTGCCGTCGCTGCTGGTCTGCGCGGTACCGGTGTACCGGCCGATGTAACGGAAGTCCTCGAACGTGCGCAGCAGGACCCCGAAGAGGCCCAGCACCATCGGTTTGCCCTCGAAGGGGGCGAACTTGACGGGGCTGTAGAGGCGGATGTCCTCCGTGAACAGGTCGTCCAGGGCCGCGAGGTCCCGGTTGTCGACGGCGGCACGGAATCGGTCGGCAGCGTTCATGGCGCGCTCCCCTTCCATAGTCATGGATGTGATTAGTCATTTTCATGACTATCATGGACGGACGTCCGGCGACAGAGGTGTGAGAGGTGTGAGGGAGGCGATCCGATGGCGCTACGGCACGCCGTGCTGGCGGCGCTGCTCGACGGGGAGCTCAGCGGATACCAGCTGACCAAGGCGTTCGACCTCGGTGTGGCGAACTTCTGGCACGCCCAGCCGCAGCAGCTCTACGCCGAGCTGACCCGCCTGGAGAAGGACGGGCTCATCGCGGGCCGGGCGGTGGTCCAGGAGACCCGCCCCACCAAGCGCCTGTTCCGGGTGACCGATGCCGGGCTGGCGGAGCTGGAGGAGTTCACGGCCGCATCCGCGAAGCCCTCCTTCATCCGTGACGACCTGCTCGTCAAGGTCCAGGCCGCCGACCACGTCGACACCGAGACCCTGATCGCCCAGCTCATCGAGCGTGCCGCCTTCGCCCAGGACAAGATCGACCTCTTCGGCAAGCTGCTCCGTACCATGCGCGGTGAGCGTACGGAGGATGAGTTCCTGCGCCACGGCCACCGCATCGGCCCCTACCTGACGTGCCTGCGCGGCCTCGCCTTCGAACAGGGCAACCGCGACTGGTGCGAGCGCATCGTCACCGTCCTGCGGGAGAGGCGGTAGGCCCGGCCCGCAGCGGCCTCCCCGGCGCCGGATGAGTGCTGGTGCCATCCAACTCCGTACAAACGGGCGAGGTTCACCGGACCCCGGCGGAGAGGCATCATGAAGCCCGTGCCCCACGCGACATCGCTGCGCCGCGCGCCCGTCCAGCGCCGTAGCGCGGAACGACTGACCAGAATCCTCGACGCATGTGCCGACCTGCTCGACGAGGCCGGCTACGACGCCCTGAGCACCCGGGCCGTGGCCCTGCGCGCGGGCGTGCCCATCGGCTCCGTGTACCGCTTCTTCGGCAACAAGCGGGCGATGGCCGACGCCCTGGCCGAACGGAACCTGGAGCGCTACACCGAGCGCGTCACCCGCCGCCTCGCGGAGGCGGAGGGCGAGAGGGGCTGGCGCGCGGCCATGGACGCGGTGCTCGACGAGTACCTGGACATGAAGCGCACGGCGCCCGGCTTCTCCCTCGTCGACTTCGGCAACCAGATCCCGGTCGGCGCCCGATACGCCGAACCCAACCACCGCGTCGCCGACCGCCTTTCGGACCTGCTGTCGGCGTACATCGACCGCGAACCGGACGAAGACCTGCGGCGGATGTTCCTGGTCGCGGTGGAAACGGCCGACACCCTGGTCCATCTCGCCTTCCGGACGGACCCCGCGGGCGACGAGCGGATCATCGCCGAGGCACGCACGCTCCTGCGGGCCTATCTGGAGCGGGCCCTCGACTGAGAGCCGGAGGGGACGCGCACCGCGCCCCCTCCCCTCCGTTCATACCGGTCGGTATGCTCGGCTCGTTCGTGCGTCACCGCCGCCACCCTCCGGGAGGACCCGTGCCCCGCACCGCTCTGCGTATCTGTCCCCTCTGCGAGGCCACCTGCGGGCTGACGCTCACGATCGACGGCACCCGGGTCACCGGCGCCCGCGGTGACCGGGACGACGTGTTCAGCAGGGGCTTCATCTGCCCGAAGGGCGCCTCCTTCGGGGCCGCCGACGCCGACCCCGACCGGCTGCGCACGCCGCTCGTGCGCCGGGACGGAGCACTGCGCGAGGCCACCTGGGAGGAGGCGTTCGACGCCGTCGCCGCCGGGCTGCGGCCGGTCGTCGAGCAGTACGGGCCGCACGCCGTCGGCGTCGTCCTCGGCAACCCCAATGTGCACACCGTGGCCGGCGGCCTCTATCCGCCCCTGTTGCTCGCCGGTCTGCGCACCCACAGCTTCTTCTCGGCCTCCACCCTCGACCAGATGCCCAAGCACGTCTCCAGCGGACTGCTGTACGGCGACGCCGGCGCCATCCCCGTGCCCGACCTCGACCGCACCGATCATCTGCTGCTCATCGGCGCCAACCCCCTGGAGTCCAACGGAAGTCTGTGCACCGCCCCCGACTTCCCCGGCAGGCTCAGGGCGCTCAAGGCCCGCGGCGGCACCCTCACCGTGATCGACCCGCGTCGCACCCGTACCGCCCGCCTCGCCGACCGCCATGTGGCCGTCCGCCCGGGCGCCGACGCCCTGCTGCTCGCGGCGATGACCCAGGTCCTCTTCGAGGAGGACCTCGTCGGCCTCGGGCATCTCGCCCCGCACGTCCAGGGTGTCGAGGACCTGGCCGCCGCCCTCCGGGACTTCACTCCTGAGGCCGTCGCCGCGGCGTGCGATGTCGAGGCCGACGTCATCCGGACCCTCGCCCGGGAGCTGGCCGCCGCCCCCACCGCTGCCGTCTACGGACGCATCGGCAGCTGCACCGTGCCGCACGGCACCCTCGCCAGCTGGCTGGTCGACGTGCTCAACATCCTCACCGGCAACCTGGACCGGCCGGGCGGCGCGCTCTTCCCGCTCTCGGCCACCGACAAGACCCCCCGCCCCGCCGGGCCCGGCCGCGGCTTCGCGCTCGGCCGCTGGCACTCGCGGGTGAACCGGCACCCCGAGGCAAAGGGTGAACTGCCCATCTCCGCGCTGGCGGAGGAGATCGACACCGTCACCGACGAGGGCAGCCCGATCCGTGCCGTCATCGCGGTCGCGGCCAACCCCGTGCTCTCAGCCCCGGACGGCGACCGCCTCGACAAGGCGCTCGGCACGCTCGACTTCATGGTCAGCGTCGACCCGTATCTCAACGAGACCTCGCGCCACGCGCATGTCGTGCTGCCGCCGCCCCCGCCCTCCCAGGCGCCGCACTTCGACTTCGCCTTCAACGCCCTCGCCGTACGCAACCAGGTCCGCTACACCCCCGCCGCCGTCCCCCTGGAGCCCGGCCGTATGCCGGAGACCGAGATCCTCGCCCGGCTGGTCCTCGCCGCCACGGATTGGGGTCTCCCCTGCTCGAGCGAAGCCGAGAGCTTGGGGAAGTACGGCGCGGCGGCCGCCGTCGACACCATGGTCATCGACCAGACTCTCGGCAAGGCGGTCACCGAAGCACACTCGCCCGTCCACGGCCGCGACCCGCGCGAACTGGCCGCGCAGCTCACCGGGGACAACGGCGCCGAGCGGCGACTGGACATGATGCTGCGTCTCGGCCCCTACGGCGACGGGTTCGGCTCCCGGCCCGACGGGCTCACCCTGGAGAAGCTGCTCGCCCATCCGCACGGCATCGACCTCGGCCCGCTCACGTCCCGACTGCCGCAGCCGCTGAAGACCGTGAGCGGCAAGGTCGAACTGCTGCCGGGGCCCATCGCGGGCGACCTGCCGCGCCTGAGGCAGGCCCTCGGCGAGCGCGCCGCCGGGCTGGTGCTCGTCGGGCGTCGCCATCTGCGGTCCAACAACAGCTGGCTGCACAACGTGCCCGCGCTGACGGGCGGTTCCAACCGCTGCACCCTGCAGGTCCACCCCGAGGACGCGGAGCGGCTCGGCCTCGTCGACGGCGCGCCGGTACGGGTCCGGGGCGCCGGGGGAGCGGTGACCGCGCCCGTCGAGATCACCGACACCGTCCGGCGCGGGGTCGTGAGCCTCCCGCACGGCTGGGGACATGACCGGCCCGGCACCCGGATGAGCCACGCCGCCCTGGACCCCGGCGTCAACGTCAACCAGCTCCTCGACGGCAGCCTGCTCGACCCGCTGTCGGGCAACGCGGTGCTCAACGGGGTGCCCGTCGACCTTCTGCCGCTCGACACGCCGGACCGACCGGCCACGTCGGCGAAGGACCTGGCGCCGCAAAACTAACGTCGCTAGTTTGGGGCCCGTTCACGGCCCGCCCGGAAGGACGACGATGAAGGCACATGACGGCATGTACATCGACGGCGCCTGGCGCCCCGCCTTTGGCCGGGACACCATCGACGTCGTGAACCCGGCGGACGAGCAGGTCATCGGCCGGGTCCCGGCGGGCACCGCCGAGGACGTCGACGCCGCCGTACAGGCCGCACGGACCGCCCTCCCGGCGTGGGCCGCCACCCCGCCCGCCCGGCGGGCCGAGCGCCTCGGCTCGCTGCGGGACGTGCTTGCCGCCCGGCGGGAGGAGATCGCCGAGACCGTCACGGCCGAGCTGGGGTCGCCGCCGGAGTTCTCCCGGAACGTCCAGGCGGGTCTGCCGATCGCCGTGGCGGGCTCGTACGCCGAACTGGCCGCCGGACATGCCTTCGAGGAGAAGGTCGGCAACTCCGTCGTGTATCACGAGCCGGTCGGTGTCGTGGGCGCCATCACTCCCTGGAACTACCCGCTCCACCAGATCGTCGCCAAGGTCGCCCCGGCGCTCGCCGCGGGCTGCACCGTCGTCCTCAAGCCCGCCGAGGACACCCCGCTGACCGCTCAGCTCTTCGCGGAGGCGGTGCACGAGGCGGGCGTACCGGCCGGGGTGTTCCAGCTCGTCACCGGGCTCGGCCCGGTCGCGGGCCAGGCGCTCGCCGGACACGAGGGCGTCGACCTGGTCTCGTTCACCGGATCCACGGCGGTGGGCCGGCAGATCGGCGCGACCGCGGGCGCGGCCGTCAAGAAGGTCGCACTGGAACTGGGCGGCAAGTCGGCGAACGTCATCCTGCCGAGCGCGGACCTCGCCCGGGCGGTGAACGTCGGCGTCGCGAACGTGATGGCCAACTCCGGCCAGACATGCAGCGCCTGGACCCGGATGCTGGTGCACCGGGACCGGTACGAGGAGGCGGTCGCGCTGGCCGCCGCGGCCGCGGACAAGTACGGCGACCGCATCGGCCCGCTGGTGAGCGCCCGGCAGCAGGCGCGGGTGCGCGGTTACATCGACCAGGGCGTGGCTCAGGGCGCGCGCCTGGTCGCGGGCGGCCCGGACGCCCCCCGTGAGCGCGGCTACTACGTCCGGCCCACCGTCTTCGCCGACGTCACCCCGGAGATGACGATCGCCCAGGAGGAGATCTTCGGCCCGGTGCTGTCGATCCTGCGCTACGAGGACGAGGAGGACGCGCGGCGGATCGCCAACGGCACGATCTATGGGCTCGCCGGCGCCGTCTGGGCGGGCGACGACGCGGAGGCGGCCGCGTTCGCGCGCGGGCTGGAGACCGGTCAGATCGACATCAACGGGGGCCGCTTCAATCCCCGGGCCCCCTTCGGCGGTTACAAGCAGTCGGGAGTGGGCCGCGAGCTGGGTGCGCACGGGCTCGCCGAGTACCTCCAGACCAAGTCCCTGCAGTTCAAGGAAGGCTGAGCGAGATGGTCCGTGCCGCTGTCCTGCCCGCCGTCGGCGCCCCGCTGGAGATCACCGGCATCGAGCTGCCGGAACCGGGCCCCGGCCGGGTCCGCGTCCGGCTGGCCGCCGCCGGGGTGTGCCACTCCGACCTGTCCCTGGCCGACGGCACCATGCGGGTGCCGGTGCCCGCGGTCCTCGGCCACGAAGGCGCGGGGACGGTGGTGTCCGTGGGCGAGGGCGTCGCCCATGTCGCGCCGGGCGACGCGGTCGTCCTCAACTGGGCGCCGTCCTGCGGCGGTTGCCACGCCTGCGCCCGCGGAGAGGTGTGGCTGTGCGCGAACGCGCTCAACGGCTCCGGGGACGTCCACGCCCGTCGCGCGGACGACGGGGGCGATCTGTACCCGGGCCTCAACGTGGCCGCGTTCGCCGAGGAGACGGTGGTGGCGGCCTCCTGTGTGCTGCCGGCGCCGGACGGGGTGCCGCTCGCCGACGCGGCCCTGCTCGGCTGCGCCGTCCTGACCGGCTATGGTGCCGTGCACCATGCGGCCCGGGTGCGGCCGGGGGAGACGGTGGCGGTGTTCGGCGTCGGCGGGGTGGGTCTCGCGGCCGTGCAGGCGGCCCGGATCGCGGGCGCGGAGCGGATCGTCGCGGTCGACGTGTCCCCCGCCAAGGAGAAACTGGCCCGGCGGGCGGGCGCCACCGACTTTTCGCTCGCCTCCGACACCACCCCCCGTGAGATCCGCGGGCTCACGGACAAGCAGGGCGTCGATGTGGCGGTGGAGTGCGTGGGCCGCGCGGCCACCATCCGCGCGGCCTGGGAGTCCACGCGCCGCGGCGGCCGTACGACGGTGGTCGGCATCGGCGGCAAGGACCAGCAGGTCACCTTCAACGCCCTGGAGATCTTCCACTGGGGCCGCACCCTGTCGGGCTGTGTCTACGGCAACTCGAACCCGGCCGAGGACCTGCCGGTCCTGGCGGAGCATGTGCGCTCGGGCCGCCTCGACCTGGGGGCGCTGGTGACGGAACGCATCACGCTGGAGGGGATCCCGGGCGCGTTCGAGAACATGCTGGCGGGCAGGGGAGGCCGGGCGCTGGTGGTGTTCTAGGGCCCCGACGGGCGGACTACTGGGACTCGGCGGCCGGCGACCGGTCGGGTGCGGTGTGCGGACCGTCGGGCGTGGCGTGCGGAGTCTGGGGCGTGGCGTACGGAGCCTCGGGTGAGGGGCGCGGGCTCGGAACCGGGGCCGGACGGCGGGACCGCGACCGCGACACCGCCACGCCCGCCAGACAGAGCACGCCGCCCCCGAGCGTCAGCACTCCCGGCACCTCGCCGAGGAACAGCCAGGACATCAGGACGACCAGCGCGGGCACCGCGTAGGTCGTTGCGCCCATGCGGCTGGCCGTCGTACGGGCCAGGGCGTACGCCCAGGTCGTGAAGGCCAGCGCGGTCGGGAAGACGCCCAGATACGCCATGTTGAGCGTCGCGGACAGGGGCGCGTCGGCCGCGTCGTGGACCAGTTGCCCGGCGAACGGCAGACAGCCGATCGCGCCGACAAGGCAGCCGAACGTCGTCACCTGGAGCGCACTGGCCGACCCCAGCGCCGGCTTCTGCGCGACGACCCCGCCGGCGTACGCCACCGCGGCGAGCAGACAGAGCACCACCCCGAGCACCGAGGAACCGCCGTCCCCCGACATCGACAGCCCCACGGTCACGGCCCCGGCGAAGGACACCGCCATCCCCGCGAGCAGTCGCGGCGGCATCGGATCCCCGAGCAGCCGTGCACCGAGCAGCGCGATCAGCAGGGGCCCGACATTGACCACCAGCGCCGCCGTGCCCGCGTCGACCTGCTGCTCGCCCCAGTTGAGGACGACCATGTAGAAGCCGAACCACAGCAGCCCGGACAGTGCGATCCCGCGCCACGCGGCCCGCGGCGGGGGTCCCTCCCGCCGTATCAGACAGAGCACCCCGAGGGTCAGGGCCCCGGCCAGCAGTCGTCCGAGCGCCAGCGCACCCGGCGCGTACGCGGCACCCGCACTGCGGATGGAGACGAAGGCGGAGGCCCACAGCAGCACGGTGACCGTGGCCGCGCCCGCGGCCGACCGGGAGGGGGAGACGTTCATCATGCTCCAGAGGCTAGGAGGGTCGAAGAGGGAAACGCTCGCGGATTTCGGACGGGACGTTGGCCCGCACCGCGGCGCCGGGGAGACGGAGGCGCACCGCGGCGCCGGAGACACGGACGCTCACGGCGGCGCCGGGCGCGGCTGCCTCACCGCAGCGCCACCGCCTCGATGCCCAGCAGCGCGGACAGTGCGCGTTCGCCCTCCGTCGTGACCCTGACGGCCCGCTCGGAGCCGATGCGCACGCACCAGCCCGCGTCCAGGGCGTGGCGGCACAGAGCCGCGCCCGCGACCCCCGCGAGATGGGGACGGCGCTCGGTCCGGTCGAGGCAGGCGCGGACCAGCGGACGGCGGCCCGTGCGGTCGAGGCCGATGCCGGCGGTGTCGAACCACCTCAGCCCCGCGCCCGTGAGCGCGAACCCCGTGTCTTGGCGCAGCAGTGCGCGCGCGGTGAACGCGTCCAGGACCGCGATGCCGAGCCGCCCGGCCAGGTGGTCGTAGCAGGTGCGGCCACGGGCCATCGCCGCTTCGGCGCCCGACGCGCGCAGGGTGGTCGGGCGCGCGGTCCGGACACCCGGCTGGACCCGCGCGGCCAGCTCCTCGACCAGCTGGGCGACCCGCGGCCCGGCCAGCCGCACATACCGGTGGCGCCCCTGCCGCTCCTCGGCCAGCAGCCCGCCGGCGACGAGCTTGCCGAGGTGTTCACTCAGCGTGGACGCCGCGACGCCCGCGTGCCGTGCCAGCTCCGAGGCGGTCCAGGCCCGTCCGTCGAGCAGGGCCAGCAGGCAGGCGGCCCGCGTCTGGTCGGCGATGAGTCCGGCGAGCGCCGCGAGCCCCGCCGCTCCCGCATCCTTCCGGCCTGTCATGCGTCCAGCATGCGGTACGAACACTTCGGCGCCCGCCGAAGTGTGCCGGGCGCCCGTTCCCCGAAGGGCCGGGCCTTACCTAGGCGGTCCGTCGGATCTGCCGGTACTGCTGCTCCAGTCCGTCCAGCAGGGCCGTGAGCCCGGTCTCGAAGGCCCGTTCGTCGATCTTCTCCTGACGCTCGGCGAGGCGGTGGGCCTGACCGAGGTGCGGATAGTCGGCGGGGTCGTACGCCGTCGCGTCGTCCACGAAGCCGCCCGCGAACGAGCCGAGCGCCGAGCCCATGACGAAGTAGCGCATCAGCGCGCCGATGGAGGTGGCCTGCGCGGGCGGCCAGCCCGCGTCGACCATCGCGCCGTAGACGGCGTCCGCGAGGCGCAGCGCGGCCGGGCGGCGGCCGGGGCCACGCGCCAGCACCGGCACGATGTTCGGGTGGTCGCGCAGGGCGGCTCGGTAGGAGACCGCCCAGTCGTGCAGTGCCCTCCGCCAGGGCCGGCCGTCCTCGAACATCGACAGGTCGACCTGTGCGCTCACCGAGTCCGCCACCGCCTCCAGGATCTGGTCCTTGGTGCGGAAGTGGTTGTAGAGGGAGGGGCCGCTCACCCCCAGTTCCGCGGCGAGGCGGCGCGTGGAGACGGCAGCGAGGCCTTCCGCGTCCACCAGCGCCCGCGCCGTGGCGACGATGCGGTCGGTGCTCAGGAGGGGCTTGCGCGGTCGGGCCATGGCGCACATAGTAGGGCTGCACTCGAAAACTAGCAGTGCTAATTTAGGGGTGCGGATTTCGGTGCGGTTTCGGTGCGGATTTCACAGACCATCCGGGATCTCCTCCCGCCCTTCCCGGACCTTCCCTTGAGGTGACGCGTCGTGAATCTGGAGCTGAGCGAGGAGCAGACCGCCGTGCGGCGGCTGGCCGAGGACTTCGTGGCCCGTGAGGTCGCCCCGCATGTCATCGCCTGGGACCGGGCCGAGGAGGTCGACCGGGGCATCGTCAAGAAGCTGGGCGAGGTCGGGTTCCTCGGGCTCACCATCGACGAGGAGTACGGCGGCTCGGGCGGCGACCACCTCGCCTACTGCCTGGTGACCGAGGAACTGGGCCGCGGCGACTCCTCCGTGCGCGGGATCGTCTCGGTCTCGCTCGGGCTCGTCGCCAAGACCATCGCCGCCTGGGGCAGCGAGGCGCAGAAGCGGCGGTGGCTGCCGGGGCTCACCTCCGGCGCGTACGTCGGCTGCTTCGGCCTCACCGAGCCGGGCACCGGCTCCGACGCGGGCAACCTCACCACGAGGGCGGTCCGCGACGGCGGCGACTACGTCATCAACGGCACCAAGATGTTCATCACCAACGGCACCTGGGCCGATGTGGTGCTCCTGTTCGCCCGCTCCACGGACGCCCCGGGACACCGCGGTGTCTCCGCCTTCCTGGTGCCGGCCGACACCCCCGGCCTCACCCGCCGCCCGGTCCACGGCAAGCTCGGCCTGCGCGGCCAGGCGACCGCCGAACTGGTCCTCCAGGACGTACGGGTGCCGGCCTCCGCGTTGCTGGGGCCCGAGGGCAAGGGCTTCACCGTCGCCATGTCCGCGCTCGCCAAGGGGCGCATGTCGGTCGCGGCGGGCTGCGTCGGCATCGCCAGGGCCGCCCTGGACGCGGCCGTCCGGTACGCGGGCGAACGTGAGCAGTTCGGCCGCTCCATCGCGCATCACCAGCTGGTCCAGGAACTTCTCAGCGACATCGCCGTCGACGTGGACGCGGCGCGGCTGCTGACCTGGCGGGTCGCCGATCTGATCGACCGCGGGCTGCCCTTCGCGGTCGAGTCGTCCAAAGCGAAGCTCTTCGCCTCCGAGGCAGCCGTGCGGGCCGCGAACAACGCCCTCCAGGTCTTCGGCGGCTACGGGTACATCGACGAGTACCCGGCGGGCAAACTGCTGCGCGACGCCCGGGTGATGACGCTCTACGAAGGCACGAGCCAGATCCAGAAGCTGGTCATCGGGCGCGCGCTGACGGGGGTCTCGGCGTTCTGACGCACGCCGGGGACGGCGTTCTGAGTACCTCTTTGAGTACGCGTGCGCATATGGCCGGATCCTTGTTGCCCGAACCTGGTGCCCATGAATGAGAATCCGGTCGAACAGCAGAGCACCGCCGCCTTCTACGGCCAGGCCGTCGCGTCCTTCGCGGTGGCCCTGGTGGCCACCGCCGTGGGGATCGTCCGGTTGCAGGCCGACGCCTGGGTGCGGGCCTTCCTCGGGATCGCCGTCCTCTACCTCGTGACCTCCGCCTTCACCCTGGCCAAGGTGATCAGGGACCGGCAGGACGCCGCATAGAAGTTCCCGCGCCGCTGAGCGGTCAGACTAAGCGCTCGCTCACCTTCGGCGGTATGGTGAGGGTCCGGTCGGCGAGAGGGGCGAGAGAGCGATGGCTACGGCGGAGGAGACAGGCAGCGCTGAGGTGCAGCCGTGGGCCGAGGTCACCCCGGACGCGGCCCGGCGGCTGCTCATGGCCGCCGTGGAGGCCTTCGCCGAGCGGGGCTACCACGCGACGACGACCCGCGACATCGCGGGCCGCGCCGGCATGAGCCCGGCCGCGCTCTACATCCACTACAAGACCAAGGAAGAGCTGCTCCACCGCATCAGCCGGATCGGGCACGAGAAGGCCCTGGAGATCCTGCGGACGGCGGCCCGGCGCGAGGGCACCGCGACCGAGCGGCTCGCCGACGCCGTCAGCTCGTTCGTCCGCTGGCACGCCGGGGGGCGCACCGTCGCCCGTGTCGTGCAGTACGAGCTGGACTCGCTCGGCCCGGACGCCCGGGCCGAGATCATCGCCCTGCGCCGCAAGGTCGACGCGGAGGTGCGCGGGATCATCGAGGACGGGGTGGCCACCGGCGAGTTCGAGGTGCCGGACGTGCGCGGCACGACGCTGGCCGTGCTGTCCCTGTGCATCGACGTGGCCCGCTGGTTCAGCCTCGACGGCCCCCGCACCCCCGACGAGGTCGGCGCGCTCTACGCCGACCTCGTGCTGCGGATGGTCGGGGCGGGGAAGTGACCGCCCCGCCCGCTCAGAGGTAGTAGCGCGAGACCGACTCGGCCACGCACACCGGCTTGTCGCCGCCCTCGCGTTCCACGGTGAAGGCGACGGCCACCTGCACGCCGCCCGGCACGTCCTCCACGCCGCTGATGGTCGCGGTGGCCCGCAGCCGGGAACCGACCGGTACGGGCGCGGGGAAACGGACCTTGTTCGTCCCGTAGTTGACGCCCATCTTCACGCCCTCGACCGCGATCAGCTGCGGCCCGAACAGGGGGAGCAGCGACAGCGTGAGATAGCCGTGGGCGATGGTCGTGCCGAAGGGGCCCGAGGCCGCCCTCTCGGGGTCGACATGGATCCACTGGTGGTCGCCCGTGGCCTCCGCGAACAGATCGATCCGCTTCTGGTCGATCTCCAGCCAGTCGGTGTGTCCCAGCTGCTCGCCCACCGCAGCCTTCAGTGCGTCGGCGGACGTGAAGGTCCTCGGCTCTGCCATGTTCCCGGCCTCTCGCGTGATGACGTCGGCATCTCTAAGCAACTGCTTAGTCTGGCCATGTCCGGGGCCCCTGTCAACGGACCTGGCCCGGGTATGACGGGTAGGCTCTGACGGGTGCCCCAGATACCGGAGACGATCCCTGAGCTGACGGTCGGTCAACTGTCCGCCCGCAGCGGCGCCGCCGTCTCCGCCCTGCACTTCTACGAGTCCAAGGGCTTGATCAGCAGCCGCCGCACCCCCGGCAACCAGCGCCGCTATCAGCGCGACACCCTGCGCCGCGTCGCCTTCGTCCGCGCCGCACAGCGCGTCGGCATCCCGCTCGCCACCATCGGAGAGGCGCTCTCCGCCCTGCCCGAGCAGCGCACCCCGACCCGGGAGGACTGGGCCCGGCTCTCCGAGGCGTGGCGCTCCGAGCTCGACGAGCGCATCAGCCAGCTCGGCCGTCTGCGCGATCACCTCACGGACTGCATCGGCTGCGGCTGTCTGTCCCTGGAGACCTGTGTGCTGTCCAACCCGGACGACGTCCTCGGCGAACGGCAGTCGGGATCGCGGCTGATGGTGGAACCCGGGTCCGGACCGCGCAGGCGGACCCGGGGGCCGCAGGAGCGGGAGCCGGCCGGGGACTGCTGCTGAGCGGTCCCCGGCCCGCGCTCACTCGTACTCCGTGCCGCCCTTGCGCGTCAGATAGGCCGGGCTGACCGCCTTCGCGATCGCCCGTCCCCCGGTCACCGGGCTGTACCGCTCGGTGACCGGCCGGATCACCACGCCCTCCCGCAGATGCAGCTCCCGTCCCGAGACGGTCTCCCGTCCCGTGACGTGCTCCAGCACCCGAGCGATGTCGTACGGCCCCTCGAACAGGCGGGGCACCAGGGGGAGTTCGCTGTCGAGCTGCTCCCGCGCGTCCAGCCAGCGCACGGTTCCGTCGATCTCGGCGGACACATCGAAGACGGCGTACCCCAGGGTGTCGCGGCGGCCGTCGGCGCCGTACGTCAGATCCTGGACGCCCGCGCCGTACACCTCGCCGAAGATCCCCACCCGGCGCGCGCCGAGCCGCTCGGCGAGCCGGGCCGCGGCCTCGGGGACGCCATGACCGCGCACCGCCCGCCAGTACAGGTTGCGCGGGTCCTCCCGCAGCGCCAGGGACCTGGCGCCGAAGCCCTTCGAGGAGACGTACACCCGGTCCTCGTCCACGGCGCAGGTCAGCAGGCACGCCGAACCGTGCAGCTTCTCCGTGAGGACGACGGGCTCCCCGGGCGCGAAGATGTCCGGATATCGCTGGATGTTCTCGATGTCGACCCAGGGAAGCAGTCCGGGCGCGGACTCCACCTCACCGCTCACGGTGGGCGGGATCGGCGGCACCCACTTGGTGATGCCGAGCACGTCCGCGAAGTCGGTGCCCTCCGCCGCGGCCCGCGCGAGGTCGACGTCGGCCAGCGTCCGGGGCCGGCAGACGATGCCCTGCGACAGCTCGCCGCGCAGCCGTACCGCCTTGACCCGGTCCGACCTGCTGCCCGCGAGCCGTCCGGTCAGCCCCAGCTCCTCGATCAGCGCGGCCGGGAGCACGGACTGCTCGGGGATATAGACGGCGGTGTCACCGGTGCGGTACGCGCCCTTGGCGACCACGGCCCGGTACAGGCCCACCTGGGCCAGTTCGAGTGCGTCGGCGTTGGGATGGTCGTGGACGGTCAGCACCTCGGCGGTGACGCGCAGCGTCGACATCGGGACTCCTCGGGGTTCCTCAGCTGTGTTTCATCGCCCCCAACTGTCCCTACGGCAAAGGGGTCGAGCCAGCTGTTTCCCGAGTGGTTGCGTCCCCCTCCTCGGCCGGCGGCGACGCCGTGCACGGAGTCCCGAAGGGGGCGTCGACGCCCACCTCGCGATGGGGGGTGCGGCATCCCCGGCGCACCCCCGCGCCCTCAGGCGCTGTTGTCACGCTGTCACCAGCAGCCGGGTGCGCCGCGCCCCCGTCAGCGCCCCGGGCGTCAGCACGGGCACCGGGACCACGATGCCGCAGTCCGTGCAGACCGGACCCGAGGACGGCTCGTGGGCCAGGTCGTACCGCCATATCAGGCGCTCGCCGGCGCACACCGGGCAGGACGCGCCCGGCTCGCGCTCCAGTGCGGCGATGAGCCGGCGCAGCACCTCGGCCAGCGGTGCACGGGGGTGGACCCGCGGGTCGTCGCACCAGGCCACGCCGAAACCGCCCCAGGTCAGCCGGTGCCAGTCGTCGACACTGCCCGGCCTGCGCAGTCCGTCGTGCTTCTCCTTCCTGCGGCGCTGTGTGAACTCGGCCTCATAGGCGAGCCAGACGGAACGGGCTTCCTCCAGCTCCTCCAGTGCGGCCACGAGCCGCGCCGGATCGGGGGAGCGGTCCTCGGGACCGAACCCGGCCCGGGAGCACAGATGGTCCCAGGTCGCCCGATGCCCGTAAGGCGCGAACTTCTCCAGGCACTTGCGCAGTGAGTAGCGCCGTAGTGCCAGATCGCACCTAGGATCTCGTGCCTGTCTCGCCAGACTCCGGAAACCGGCCATCGCCCTGCACCTCCGTCACAACTGCAGCTGTACTTCGGTCACCTCGGCGTCGTCGTACGGACGTCGCCGAATAGACGTATCGACAAGCGATTCGGCTCCATCCTTTTTCGATGACCTCCCCAAGCCGACTGCCGAACGGTTGAAAGTTGACGCGTGTTCATCTTCAATCGCGGGGATACCGGCGGTAACGTTCGCCCGCCCCCACCCCGAGCTCTCGGCTCCGCCGGAGCGAAGGGCCCCCCGTTGGGAGGAGCTGCCATGCCACAGCGCGCCCCACGCAACGTCCTCGACAGACTGAGAACTCCCCGCAGATTCCCGAAGTTCCTCAGAGCCGCCGCGATATGCATCGTCGTAGGCGGTCTTTTGTCGCCAATCTCCGCGACGGCGGCCTCCGGCACCGCGACGGCCGCGGACACCACCGCCGCCAACGACTACTGCGGCGGCCAGTGTTCGGACATCCTTCCGCCCGGCGAGAACGGCAACGCCACCCTCGCCCAGATCCTGCTCAACCAGGCCTTCGGCACACAGCCCGGCCACGCCGAGGACCAGCTCGGCCCGTACGCCAACCTGGCCACGGGCTACTCCGGGCTGACCGACTCCAAGATCAACACCTTCTTCAACGACGCGTCGTTCGGCGTCCCGTCCGATCAAGTCGCCTCCACCGAGAAGCCCGCGGGCCGCAGCGACGTGACGATCGTCCGCGACAAGAAGGCGGGCGTCCCGCACATCACTGGTACCACTCGATACGGCACCGAGTTCGGAGCCGGCTATGCGGCGGCCGAGGACCGGCTGTGGCTCATGGACGTCTTCCGGCACGTCGGACGCGGCCAGCTGACCTCCTTCGCCGGCGGCGCGGCCGCCAACCAGGGCCTTGAACAGCAGTTCTGGCGCAACGCGCCCTACAACGAGGCTGATCTCCAGGGCCAGATCGACCGCGCGGTGGCCGCCGCCGGCGACCGCGGCAAGCAGGCCCTCGACGACGTCAACGCCTACCTCGCCGGGATCAACGCCTACATCGACGCCTCCGACAGCGGCCGCTACTTCCCCGGCGAGTACGTCCTGACCGGCCACAAGGACGCCATCACCAACGCCGGCACCATCGAGCACTTCAAGGTGACCGACCTGGTCGCCCTGGCCTCCGTCATCGGCGCGCTGTTCGGCTCCGGCGGCGGCGGCGAGGTCAACAACGCCGTCTCCCTGCTCGCCGCCCAGTCCAAGTACGGGGTGGCGGAGGGCACCAAGGTCTGGGAGTCCTTCCGCGAGCGCAACGACCCAGAGGCCGTCCTCACCCTCCACAACGGCGAGAGCTTCCCCTACGCCACCAAGCCCGACAACCCGCAGGGCGAGGCGCTGCCCGACGCCGGTTCGGTGACCCAGGAGCCCCTCGTCTACGACCGCACCGGCAGCGCGGCCACCTCGAGCGCCACCCGCGCCTCGAAGTCCGCGGCGACCACGGCCCTGTCCTCCGCCAGGCGCGGCATGTCCAACGCCCTCGTGGTCAGCGGCAAGTACACCGCGAGCGGCCACCCCGTCGCCGTTTTCGGGCCGCAGACCGGCTACTTCGCGCCCCAGCTGCTGATGCTCCAGGAGATCCAGGGGCCGGGGCTCAGCGCCCGCGGCGCCTCCTTCGCGGGCCTGAGCATGTACGTCGAACTGGGCCGCGGCCAGGACTACTCGTGGAGCGCCACGACCTCCGGCCAGGACATCATCGACACCTACGCCGTCGAACTGTGCCAGGACGACTACCACTACCTGTACCACGGCACCTGCACCGCCATGGACGAGATCGAGCAGAAGAACGCCTGGTCCCCGACCGTCGCCGACGGAACCGCGGCCGGCTCCTACACCATGCGGGTCTGGCGGACGAAGTACGGCCCCGTCCAGTACCGCGCGACCGTCGGCGGCAAGAAGGTCGCCTACACCACCCTGCGCTCGTCCTATCTGCACGAGGCCGACTCGATCATCGGCTTCCAGATGCTGAACGACCCGGACTACGTCAAGGGCCCGGAGGACTTCCAGAAGGCGGTGCAGCACATCAACTACACGTTCAACTGGTTCTACGCCGACTCCCGGCACATCGCGTACTACAACAGCGGTGACAACCCGGTACGCGCGAGCGGCGTCGACGCCGAGTTCCCGACCTGGGCGCAGGCGGCCTACGAGTGGCGCGGCTGGGATCCGGCGACGAACACGGCGGACTACACACCGCCGTCCCAGCACCCCAACTCCATCGACCAGGACTACTACATCTCCTGGAACAACAAGCAGGCCGCGGACTACACGGCCGCTCCCTGGGGCGAGGGATCGGTCCACCGCGGCAATCTGCTGGAGGACCGGGTGAAGAAGCTGGTGGCGGCCGGCGGGGTGACCCGCTCCTCGCTGACGAAGGCGATGGCGGACGCGGCGCTGGCCGATCTGCGGGCCGAGGACGTGCTGCCGAAGCTGCTGAAGGTCGTCAACAGCTCGACGGTGACCGACTCCACGGCCGCGGCCGCGGTGAACACCCTCCAGGCATGGGTGTCGGCCGGCGCCAAGCGCACGGAGACCTCGGCGGGTTCGAAGACCTATGCCAACGCCGATGCGATCCGCATCCTGGACGCCTGGTGGCCGCTGCTGGTGAAGGCCGAGTTCGAGCCGGGTCTGGGCAGCGACCTGTACGCCGCGTTCAGCGCCGACCTGCCGGTCGACGAGTCCCCGTCGGCCGCGCACGGCCCGACCGGCGCGCACGCCGGAAGCTCCTTCCAGTACGGCTGGTGGAGCTATGTCGACAAGGACATCCGGGCGGTGCTGGGCGAGCAGGTGCAGGGCCCGCTGGCGCGGACGTACTGCGGCGGCGGCAGCCTGAGCGCCTGCCGGGACGTCCTGATCAGCAGCCTCAAGCAGGCCGCCGGCATGACCGCGTCCCAGGTGTACCCGGGCGACGACCAGTGCTCGGCGGGTGACCAGTGGTGCGCCGACTCGATCGTCCAGCGCACCCTCGGCGGCATCAAGCACGGCAGGATCAGCTGGCAGAACCGGCCGACGTTCCAGCAGGTGGTGGAGTACACCTCGCACCGGTAGGCCGTGAGCGGCGGCGGGTCAGACCAACCGGCCCGCCGCCAGCACCACCTGCGCAAGTTCCCGGTGCACGATGTCGCTGTGCGCGCCGGAGGGCGGTCCGCCGTGGCAGACCACGGCGGACGCGTCGACGTTCACACAGCCCGTGGCCGGCAGCCCCCGCAGCGCGTCGGCGAGCGCGAGGGCCCGGGTGCCGTCCACCGCCTGCATCCCGTCGTGCCCCATCGCGCCCCATCTCGGCCCCAGAAGGCGGCCGATGTCGAAGTCCTCCGTGACCGCGCCGGCCAGCGAGCGATCGTCCCCGGCCATCCGTGACGCCAGCGGATAGAGCGTGCCGAGCGCCGTGTCGAAGCGGGACCAGCAGCACACCAGGGGCCCGTCCACCCGGTCGCGGCAGTCGTGCAGAGCGCCCCCGGACGCCGGATCGTCCGGCAGCCGGGCCGCGAACGCGTAGTGGGAGAAGGCCCCTTGGAGCAGCGTCACGGACTTCACCGTGCGCACGCCGTCCGGCAGCCCGCGCAGCGCGAACGACACCAGTCGTCCGCCGAAGCTGTGGCCGACGAGATGCACCCGCACCCCCGGAGCCGATTGTGCCAGCCGCCCGATCACCGGCCCGAGCCCGCGCTCCCCGACCGTGCCCGCGCGCCGCTTCATCGCGTAGTACGTGGCCTGCCGCAGCACCTCGCGCGCCCCGTCCCACAGCCCCTTCGGCGTGAACGAGAACGCCTCGGCGCCCGGTGCCGCCGCCTCCGTCCGCTCCAGCGCCCCCGCGAAGTCCTGGCACGCCTGCCGGATGTCGCCCCACAGCATCTCGGGGCCGCTCCCGGGCGCCCCCTCGGGTACCGTGTCCGCGGGGCACGCGGCCTGGGGGCCCTGCGGTTCCACCGCCACCAGCAGCCGTAGCAGCCGGCCGAACTCCGCCAGCGAGGCGTCGTCGTCCGGGCGCCGGTCCAGCAGCCCGGCGAGTCCGTCGACCACCGGCGCCCGGTCGGGGAAGACCGTCAGCAGCGCCTGCCGGCTGCCCTCGTCCAGCCCAGGCCGCGCGGCGGGGGGAGCCCCCGCCACGGCCGACGCCGGGAAGTCGGGGACCGGTTCGTCCGCGAACATCATCGACGGCCAGATCACACCCGCGTAGCCCAGGCGGGCCTTCGGCGCCAGCGACGGCACCGGTGCGAAGAAGCGGCCGTAGAGCCGGGTCGCCCCGGAGCGCTCGTTGTTCCAGCCGTGCGCGAAGACCAGCAGGTCCCGCACCCCGTGCCCGGACACCTCCGCGAGCAGCCGGTCCCGCTCGGGGGCGTCCACGTCCCCGTCCGCGTCGAAGGTCAGCTCCCAGTAGGGATCCACACCGATCGCCGGTACCGCCATGACGGACCCCCTTCGCCCCGGGCCGATCGCACCGTGTCCGCATCGTCCTGCCGACGGGGGAAGTTGGCCATACGTCATGACTCATCCGTACACGAGATACTCCTTGCGGACTTCCTGGAAGGCGCGCAGCTCGTCCTGCCACGCGGCCACGGTCTCGTCGGCCGTCGCGCCCGCGTCGATCATCGTGCGCACCCGCGCGGACCCGGTGAGCTTGTCGATCCAGCTGTCGGGGCGCCAGGCGAAGCCGCTCCACACCTTCCGGGCGGTCACGAGCAGCGCGATCCCGGTGCGTAGGGGGTCGTAGGCGGCCCGGTCGTGCACATGGATCTGCACACCCCCCACGGTCCTGCCCTGGAACTTGTCGAACGTGGGCGCGTAGTACGCCTCCCTGAAGTGCACCCCGGGCAGGCCCAGTTGCTCCGCCGCAGCCGCCCACCGCCCGTCGATGCCCTCGGCGCCGAGCAGCTCGAAGGGGTGGGTGGTGCCGCGCCCCTCCGAGAGGTTCGTGCCCTCGAACAGACAGGTTCCCGAGTAGACCAGCGCGGTGTCGGGTGTCGGCATGTTCGGGCTCGGCGGCACCCAGGGCAGGCCGGAGGCGTCGTAGAAGTCCGACCGCCGCCAGCCTGTCATCAGCACGGTCTCCAGCGCGACCGGCGTGCTCAGGAACTCCCCGTTGAACAGCCGCGCCAGCTCCGCCACCGTCATGCCGTGCGCCTGGGAGACCGGCTGCCGTCCCACGAAACTCGCGAACTCCTCGTGCAGGACGGGACCCTGGGCGGACCGGCCGGTCACGGGATTGGGGCGGTCCAGCACCATGAACCGCTTGCCCGCCAGCTGCGCCGCCTCCATGCAGTCGTACATCGTCCAGATGTAGGTGTAGAAGCGGGCGCCCACGTCCTGGATGTCGAAGACGACCGTGTCGACGCCGGACGCCGTGAAGACGTCCGCGAGCGGCTGTCCGCTCTTTCCGTAGGTGTCGTACACGGGCAGTCCGGTCGCCGGATCGTCGTAGCGGCCCTCCGAGCCGCCCGCCTGGGCGGTGCCGCGGAAGCCGTGCTCGGGGCCGAAGACCGCGACCAGGTCCACCCGGTGGTCCGCGTGCATCACGTCGACGACATGGCGCAGCTCCCGGGTCACACCGGTCGGATTGGTGACCACCCCGACCCGCCGGCCGTGCAGGAGCGCATAGCCGTCCGCGGCCAGCCGCTCGAATCCGGTACGCACGCGTGGGCCGCGCCTGCCGGCCGGCGAGGTGGGCCCTGCGGGCCTTGCGGGCGCGGTGGACGCGGTGGCCGCCGAGAGCGACACGGCCGTCGCCGTGGTCGCGGTGAGCAGCTCCCGTCTGGACAGACTCATGCGGTGACCTCCGTGATCGACGGAACTGTCATGCTCACGCACCATCGGAGCAGCCCCTTCCCTCGTTACATACCGACCGGTTAGTCTGACGATCGCAGCAGAGCCGACTGCAGCAGAGCCCAGTGGCGTCGCGTCGAAGGAGACCGATGGTGGAAGCCGTGCAGGATGCGGGAGTGGTCGTCACCGGGGCGGGCGGCGGAATCGGGGCCGCCCTGGCTCGCCGCTTCGCCGCCGAGGGGGCCCGGGTCGTCGTCAACGACCTGGACGCCGGGCGGGCGAAGGCCGTGGCCGACGAGATCGGCGGTGTCGCGGTTCCGGGCGACGCCTCCACGATCGTGACCGAGGCACGGGACGCCCTCGGCGGCACGGTCGACATCTACTGTGCCAACGCGGGCCTCGGCTCCGGTGGCACCGAGGCCGCCGGCGAGGACGTCTGGGCGCAGGCCTGGGACGTCAACGTCATGGCGCACGTCCGCGCCGCCCGGGCCCTGCTGCCCGCCTGGCTGGAGCGCGGCCAGGGCCGCTTCGTCTCCACCGTCTCGGCCGCCGGACTGCTCACCATGATCGGTGCCGCCCCGTACAGCGTCACCAAGCACGGGGCCTACGCCTTCGCCGAGTGGCTGTCGCTGACCTACCGCCACCGCGGTCTCAAGGTCCACGCGATCTGCCCCCAGGGCGTACGCACGGACATGCTGACCGCCTCGGGAAGCGCCGGTGAACTGGTGCTCGTGCCGACCGCGATCGAACCCGCGGACGTCGCCGACGCGCTCATGAAGGGCATCGCGGAGGACCGGTTCCTGATCCTGCCGCACTCCGAGGTCGCCGCGTACTACCAGGCGCGCGCCACCGAGCCGGACCGCTGGCTGACGAACATGAACCACCTCCAGCAGAAGTGGGAGTCCGCCCGGTGAGCACGTCCCGTTACGCCGCCAAGCCCTGGCTCGCCCTGCTCGACGACGCCCAGCGCGCCCCCATCAGCCCCGCCGACTCCCTGGTGCACGCCCTGCGCACGATCCCCGGGGACCGCACCGCCCTCGCCTACTTCGACGGCCGCATCACCTACGCGGAGCTGAACGCCCTCACCGACTCGGTAGCCGGGCACCTCGCCGCCCGCGGTCTCGAACCCGGCGACCGGGTCGCGATCATGCTGCAGAACACCCCGCACTTCGTGATCGCCCTGCTGGGGGCCTGGAAGGCGGGCGCGACCGTCGTGCCCGTCAACCCGATGTACAAGTCGGGCGAGGTCACCCACGTCCTGAAGGACGCCGAGGTGAGCGCCCTGGTGTGCGCCGACCGCGCATGGGAGGCGTATCTGCGCGACACCGCCGAGGGCTCGCCGGTCCGGATCGTGCTGACCGCCTGCGAGCTGGATCTGCAGACCCGGGGCGACGCGCGCGTACTGGCCTTCGAGCGGGCGGAACCGGCCGCCGACGCGGACGACCTCGTGGCCGTCGCCCGGCAGGGCCACCCGGCGCCCGAGGGCCGCGACCCGCTGCCCTCCGGCATCGCGCTGATCAGCTACACCTCCGGCACCAGCGGCACCCCCAAGGGCGCCACCAACACGCACGGCAACCTCATGTACAACGCCGAGCGGCAGCGCACCGGACTGGGACAGCCCGAGGTGCCGGTCTACTTCGCCCTGGCGCCCCTGTTCCACATCACCGGCATGGTGGCGGAACTGGCGGCCTGCCTCGTCAGCGGAGGCGTGCTCGTCCTCGCCTACCGCTTCGACGCGGGCGTCGTCCTCGACGCGTTCGCCGAGCACCGGCCGCACTACACCGTGGGCCCCTCGACGGCGTTCATGGCGCTGGCCGCCCACCCGTCCGTCACCCCGGACCACTTCTCCTCCTTCCACGGCATCTCCTCCGGCGGAGCCCCGTTGCCGCCCGCCCTGGTGGAGAAGTTCCGGGCCGGTTTCGGGCCGTACATCCGCAACGGCTACGGCCTCACCGAGTGCACCGCGCCCTGCGCCTCCGTGCCGCCCGGCCGGGAGGCCCCCGTGGACCCCGTCTCCGGGACGCTGGCCGTCGGCGTGCCGGGCCCCGACACGGTCGTCCGTATCGTCGACGACCAGGGGGAGGAGGTGCCGTTCGGCGAACAGGGCGAGATCGTCGTGCGGGGCCCGCAGGTCGTGCCCGGCTACTGGGGGCGGCCCGACGCCACCGCCGAGACCTTCCCCGGAGGGGAACTGCGCACCGGCGACATCGGGTTCATGGACGAACAGGGCTGGCTGTACGTCGTCGACCGCAAGAAGGACATGATCAACGCGTCCGGCTTCAAGGTGTGGCCGCGCGAGGTCGAGGACGTCCTCTACACCCATCCGGCGGTGCGCGAGGCGGCCGTCGTCGGCGTGCCGGACGGCTACCGGGGAGAGACGGTCAAGGCGTTCATCAGCCTCCGTCCGGGCGCCGAGAGCGACCCGGACGCACTCGCCGCGTACTGCAAGGAGAGACTGGCCGCGTACAAATACCCGCGCCAGGTGGAGATCCTGCCCGACCTGCCGAAGACGGCGAGTGGGAAGATCCTCCGGCGGGAACTGCGTTCCCGATCGCAGACGATCCGGTAGACACCGGGCGAACATCGGGAACACCCGAGGAAAGGCAGGTGGCGGCAGTGCCCAGAACGACGGACGGGGACGGTACGCCCGTCCCGCAGCGGCTGCTGGCCGCCGCCACCCGGCTCTTCGCCGACCAGGGGTACGACCGCACCTCCGTGCAGGAGATCGTCGAGGCGGCCGGCGTCACCAAGGGCGCGTTGTACCACTACTTCGGCTCCAAGGACGATCTGCTGCACGAGGTGTACGCGCGTGTGCTGCGCGTCCAGCAGGAGCGCCTCGACGCCTTCGCGGACGCCGACGAGCCGATCGAGAAGCGGCTGCGGGGCGCCGCCGCGGACGTCGTCGTCACCACGATCGAGAACCTCGACGACGCGATGATCTTCTTCCGGTCCATGCACCATCTCAGCCCGGAGAAGTACAAGCAGGTCCGTGCCGAGCGGCGCCGCTACCACGAGCGGTTCCGCGCGCTGATCGAGGAGGGCCAGCAGGAGGGCGTGTTCTCCACCGCCACGCCCGCCGACCTCGTGGTCGACTACCACTTCGGCTCGGTGCACCATCTGTCGACCTGGTACCGCCCCGACGGACCGCTCACCCCCCAGCAGGTCGCCGACCACCTCGCGGATCTGCTGCTGCGGGCCCTGCGGCCCTGAGACCCCGTGCAGATGTGAGGGGCGGCCGTCTCCACGGCCGCCCCTCACGCGTGTCTCACAGGTGCTTCTTCAGCTCCCGGCGGGCCAGGGACCGCTGGTGCACCTCGTCCGGGCCGTCCGCGAGCCGCAGGGTCCGGGCCGCCGCCCACAGTTCGGCCAGCGGGAAGTCCTGGCTCACCCCGCCCGCGCCGTGCAGCTGGACCGCCTGGTCGATGATGTCGACGACCGTGCGCGGGGTGGCGATCTTAATGGCCTGGATCTCGGTGTGGGCACCCCGGTTGCCGACCGTGTCCATCATCCACGCGGTCTTCAGGACCAGCAGCCGCAGCTGCTCCACGGCCACGCGGGCGTCGGCGATCCAGTTGTGCACGACGCCCTGCTGGGCCAGCGCCTTGCCGAACGCGGTTCGGGAGACGGCCCGTCGGCACATCAGCTCGATCGCCCGCTCGGCCATGCCGATCAGCCGCATGCAGTGGTGGATCCGGCCCGGACCGAGCCGCGCCTGGGCGATGGCGAAGCCGCCGCCCTCCTCGCCGATCAGGTTGGACACCGGCACACGCGCGTGGTCGAAGACCACCTCGGCGTGACCGCCGTGGGAGTGGTCCTCGTAGCCGTAGACCTGCATCGCGCGCTTGACGTGCACACCGGGTGTGTCGCGCGGGACCAGCACCATCGACTGCTGGCGGCGGATGTCGGGCCCGTCCGGGTCCGTCTTGCCCATCACGATGAAGATCTTGCAGTCCGGGTTCATCGCCCCGGAGATGTACCACTTGCGGCCGGTGATCAGGTAGTCGTCGCCGTCGCGCTCGATGCGGGTGGTGATGTTGGTGGCGTCCGAGGAGGCCACCTCCGGCTCGGTCATCGCGAACGCCGACCGGATCTCCCCGGCGAGCAGCGGCTCCAGCCACTGCTTCTTCTGCCGCTCGTCGCCGAACTGGGCGAGCACCTCCATGTTGCCCGTGTCGGGCGCCGCGCAGTTCAGCGCGGTGGGCGCGAGGTGCGGGGAGCGGCCGGTGATCTCGGCGAGCGGGGCGTACTGGAGGTTGGTGAGCCCGGCGCCGTACTCGGAGTCCGGCAGGAACAGGTTCCACAGACCCTGCCGACGGGCCTCGGCCTTGAGCTCCCCGACGATCGCGGGGGTGTCCCAGGGCGAGGCGAGCTGTGCGCGCTGCTCCTCGGCGACGGCCTCCGCCGGGTAGACGTGCTCGTCCATGAAGGCGAGCAGCTTGGCGCGGAGTTCCTCGGTGCGCGCGTCGAATGCGAAGTCCATGGCGGATCAGCCTTCCTGCAGGGTGGTCAGGCCGTGCTCGATGAAGAGGGGCACCAGCTCGCCGATGCGGTCGAAGCCCTGTCCGACGGTCTGGCCGAGGGTGTAGCGGTAGTGGATGCCCTCGAGGATCACGGCGAGCTTGAACCAGGCGAACGCCGTGTACCAGGAGACGGCGGTGAGGTCGCGTCCCGAGCGGGCGGCGTAGCGCTCGATCAGCTCGGCCGGGTCGGGGTGTCCCGCCGCGGTGGCGGTGGTGGAGATGGGGGAGTCCGAAAGCCGCAGCGGCACGCTGTACATCACCAGCAGGCCGACGTCGGTGAGCGGGTCGCCGAGCGTGGACATCTCCCAGTCGAGGATGGCGGCGATCCGGTCGTCGTCGCCCAGCAGCACATTGTCCAGGCGGTAGTCGCCGTGGATCACGGTCGGCGCGGGCGAGACGGGCAGCGCACGGCCGAGCGCCGCGTGCAGCTCGTCGATGCCGGGCAGTTCGCGGTTGCGGGAGGCGTCCAGCTGCTTGCCCCAGCGGCGCAGCTGCCGGTCCAGGAAGCCCTCGGGACGGCCGAAGTCGCCGAGCCCCACCTCGGCAGGGTCGACCGCGTGCAGTTCGACCAGGGTGTCCACCAGGCCGAGGAGCGCGTCCCTGGTCCGCTCGGGGCCGAGCGCGGCCAGTTGCGCGGCGGTGCGGTAGGGCGTGCCCTCGACGAAGTCCATCACATAGAAGGGGGCGCCGAGGACCGAGTCGTCCTCGCACAGCAGCACCGGCCGCGGCACCGGGACCGCCGTCGGGTACAGCGCGCTGATCACCCGGTGCTCGCGCTTCATGTCGTGCGCGGTGGCCAGGACATGTCCGAGCGGAGGGCGGCGCACGACCCATCGGGCGGTGCCGTCCGTGACGGCGTAGGTGAGGTTCGACCGCCCGCCCTCGATCAGCCGGCCGGTCAGGGGGCCGTCGACCAGGCCGGGCCGCTCGGCGTCGAGCAGGCCGCGCAGCCGGTCGAGATCGAGACCTGGCGGATGGTCTGGGCTCATCATTGCTCCTACGGACGAGGAAACGGGACCTGGCATCATGATGCCGACCGGTCGGTATGTCGTCCAGTATGGAGCGCGAACGTGATCGGCGCCACGAACGCGTCGTGGCGCCGAGGGAGCCGGGAGGCCGTCACGGCGGCGATGCGCCGCCGCGCTCTCACGCGTGGCAGGCCACCATCTCCCCGCCGTTCAGGACCGCCATGTCGTGGAAGGCCGACAGCAGATCCAGGGGAGTGCCCTCAGGCCGTCCGTCCAGCTCGGCATAGGCGCGGTGCAGATTGGCCACCAGCCGCTCGCTCTCGCGCCACCGCGCGAACTCCCCGAGATCGGTGGCCAGCGCGGCCTGAAGCGGCGTACGCCCCGCCGCGTGGTGCTCCTGCGCCACCTCCGCCACGAACCGCAGATAGCGCTCGGTGCGGTCGAACTCCGACGGGTCGGTGATCCCGCCGTGGCCCGGCACCACCGTCTCGGCGCCGAGGCCGCGCAGCATGTCGAGGGCGCGCAGGGAGCCGCTCAGCGAACCCATCAGGAAGAACGGCGTACCGCCCTCGAAGACGAGGTCGCCGGCGAACAGCACCCGCCGGTGCGGCAGCCACACCACGGAGTCCCCGACGGTATGGGCGACACCGGGGTGGATGATCTCCGCGTCGATCCCGCCGACATGCACCGTCGTCCGGTCGGTGTACGTCAGGTCGGCGCCCTGGATGCGGATGTCCCCGTAGTCGATCCCGGGCCACACGAGCGCCAGGTTGTGCCCGCTCGCCAGCGCCTCCCGTCGGCAGTCGACGTGCGAGACGATCGTCGCGGACGACGCGAACAGGCCGTTGCCGTAGGTGTGGTCGCCGTGGTGGTGGGTGTTGACGACGAACCGCGGCGCGGGCGCCCCGCTCGCCGCGACCGCGGCGGCCAGCGCGCGGGTGCGCCGCTCGGTCGCCGCGGTGTCGACGAGCAGGGTCGTGGACCCGTCCCCCACGAACCCGGCGTTGTTCAGACACCACCCGCCGTCCGGCTGGATGTAGGCGTGCACGTCGTCGGCGAGTGCGAACGTGTACGGCTCCGCTGCGGTCATGGGACCCCCTGAGTTGTTGTCAACGGACGATCAAGCCTGCCAGTCGGCGATGGTTCCGCGATGGCCGGGGGTGCCATGTCCGGAGCCGGCACCCCGCATGCCGGGCGCTCAGAACATCAGGGCGGCCGCGCACAACGCGAGGGCGGCCGTGCAGAGGGTCGCGGCGGCGGCATGGCGGGGACGCAGGCGCGGCGGACGCCCGGCCTCCGCGGTGGCCAGGGCGCGGATGCGGCCATGGGCGACGGCCAGGAAGCCGAGCCAGAGCAGACCGCACAGGGTGACCACGACGAAGCCGGCCCCCGTCCGGTCGTGCAGCGCCGCCTTCGCGGCCAGCACGGCGGCCACCGTGCACGACAGGGTCGTACGGCGCCATGCGAGCCGGGTGCGTTCCGGCTGGAGTCCCGGATCGCGCTCCGGGGCCGGGACGCTCATCCGGCCCAGCCGAAGAGAACGATCACGACCATCGCGACTGCCACCACAGCGACGGCGATGCTCAGCAGCGCCGGGAACCGGGACGCGGGAAGGTCCTCGCCGCGCCGCATCGCCCGTTCGCAGCGCACCCAGTGGTTGATGGCGCGCAGCGTGCACAGGACTCCGGCGGCGAGCAGCCCCAGGGCGAGCCCGGCCCGCCAGGCCCAGCGCAGACCCGGCAGGAACTGGTCCACGGCGAAGCCCCCGCCGATCAGCGCCAGCGCGGTCCGCAGCCAGGCCAGAAAGGTGCGCTCGTTGGCCAGCGAGAAGCGGTAGTCGGGCGTACGGCCTTCCTGCCGGATCTCCTGGGGCGCGAACCACAGCCGGACGTTCCGCACGAATTCGCTCACGAGCAGGACCCTACCGGTCCGCCCTCGAGGGTTCGCGGGGCGCCGACGGGCGCGGCCCGGGTGGCCCGGGCGGGGAGGTCAGGCCGCCGGCCGGCGGTGCTCCTTGAGCCGTTCGTACGCGGCCAGACCGTCCGGGACCCACTCCCACGCGGACAGCCGGCGCTCCACCTCCTCCTCCGGCAGGAAGGCGTGCCAGGCGACCTCCTCGACCTGAGGGCTGACGGGCAGCTCACAGCGGACCTGGTAGACCGCGGACCACCAGGAGCGGCCGGCGCCGTCGTCGTACAGGAACCTGAACAGCGGCTCGGGCCGGGGCAGCCCGCTGACGCCGAGTTCCTCCTCCGCCTCCCGCGGGGCGGCGTCGTCGTAGGTCTCGCCGGCGCCGACCACCCCGCCGACGAACATGTCGTACAGCGAGGGAAAGACCAGCTTGGTGGGGGTACGGCGATGGACGAAGAGCCGCCCCTGACCGTCCCGCGCCTGGATGAACACGCACCGGTGGCGCAGGCCGCGCGCATACGCCTCACCGCGCGGCGACTGTCCGATGACTCTGTCGTTCTCGTCCACGATGTCGAGGAGTTCGTCAGCGGCACTCATGGACTCATCCAAGCAGCCGGACCCGGCGGTCGCCCGGCCGGACCCGGCGGTCGCCCGGCCGGGCCCGGCACCACCGTCCCGGGCGGCCCCGGCACCACCGTCCCGGGCGCGCTGCCGAAGCGGCGACCGCGGGCAGGACCCGTGCTCCTCACCCGGGTTGCAGGTCCTTCTCCCGTTCCGGCTCCGCCGTTCCCCGGGGCATGGCCGGGTGCAGACCGAGCAGCACGATGCCGAGGACGATCCCCGCGAGCCCCGCCGCCTCCCAGGCCAGCGCGCCCGTGTCGGTGTGCAGCCGGTCGCCGAGGAAACCCACCCCGCACACGATCCCGGCCAGCGGCTGGGCGGCGGTCAGCGCGGGCAGGGACATCCGCAGCGGCGCCGTCTCGAACGCGCTCTGCACCAGGATCAGCCCCGTCACCCCGAGCACCAGCACCCCGTAGGGCTGCCAGCCGGTGATGAACTCCGCCCAGCCGCCCGCCGTGAGCCGCTGTCCGCTGACCCGGGTCAGGGCGTCCTGCACCCCGTACAGCAGCCCCGCCGCGAGGCCCAGCAGCACCGGCCCGATGATCAGCCGGGACTGCTTCGCATACGTCGTCAGCAGCAGCGCCAGACCGACCATGACGCCGATGATCAGCCAGTGCCGTACGGGATCCGTGACCGCGACGCCCGCTCTGGGACGGCCTGCCACGATGAACACGGTGACGCCGCCGGCGAGCAGCGCGAGCCCAGCCCACCCCTGACGCCCCAGCGACTGCTTGGTCTGCCGACGGGACTCCGCCAGCGCGAACAGCAGGTTCGTGGCGACGAGCGGCTCGACCAGGGAGATCTCGCCATGGGCCAGCGCGACGGCGCTGAGCGCCATGCCCACCACCATCAGGCCGATGCCGCCGAGCCAGCGAGGCACCTTCATCAGGTCCAACAGCAGCCGTGGCGAGAGGAAGTCGCTGAGCGGCGCCTGCTGCGCGGCGTTCTGCTGCAGCACGAACCCGGTGCCCAGGCAGAAGGCCGCGCTCACGGCGAGGGCGAGAACCAGTACCGACACGCTGTACCTCGATGATTCAGCGGGGTCACGGGATGCGTATCACGCCGACTGTAACGCCCCGGGCGGGCGCCCGCCCGGGGTTGACCGCTTCCGGTCGGGCCCCGCCCGGCCATGACGGCCCGCGCGACAGTGCGGACGGCGCCGGGTACCCGGAAACAGGCGGTTGACGCCGTCACTCTTCCTGCCGAAGGATCTGACCCGTCGGTAACCCCCGAACCGACTGGTCGTCACGGCGAGAGGATCGGGCCCATGGGCTACGACGCTGATGTCATCGTGATCGGGGCGGGCCTCGCCGGGCTCGCCGCGACCGCGGAACTGGTCGACGCGGGCCGCAAGGTGATCCTGCTGGACCAGGAGCCCGAGCAGTCGATGGGCGGCCAGGCGTTCTGGTCCTTCGGCGGCCTCTTCCTCGTCGACTCGCCGGAGCAGCGCCGGATGCGGATCAGGGACAGCCACGCCCTGGCCCTTCAGGACTGGATGGGCACCGCCGCCTTCGACCGCCCCGAGGACCACTGGCCGCGGAAATGGGCGGAGGCGTACGTCGATTTCGCGGCGGGGGAGAAGCGGGCCTGGCTGCACCGGCAGGGCGTCCGTTTCTTCCCGGTGGTCGGCTGGGCCGAACGTGGCGGGTACGACGCCACCGGCCACGGCAACTCCGTCCCCCGTTTCCACATCACCTGGGGGACCGGCCCCGGGGTGATCGCACCGTTCGTACGACGGGTGCGGGCCGGGGTCGCGCGCGGTCTCGTCCAGCTGAGGTTTCGTCACCGGGTCACCGGTCTCTCGCGCAGCGCGGGCACGGTCGACACCGTCACAGGGGAGGTCCTGGAGCCCTCGGACGTGGCGCGGGGCAAGGCCAGCAGCCGCACGGTCACCGGGGCCTTCGAGCTCAGGGCGCAGGCGGTGATCGTCACCTCGGGCGGCATCGGCGGCAACCACGACCTGGTCCGCGCCAACTGGCCCGAGCGCCTCGGCACTCCGCCGGAGCGGATGGTCTCAGGTGTGCCCGCGCACGTCGACGGCAAGATGCTCGGCATCGCCGAGGGGGCGGGCGCCCGACTGATCAACCGCGACCGCATGTGGCACTACACCGAGGGCCTGCACAACTGGGACCCCGTCTGGGAAAACCACGGCATCCGCATCCTGCCGGGCCCCTCCTCCCTGTGGTTCGACGCCCACGGCCGGCGCCTGCCGGTCCCGCTCTTCCCCGGCTTCGACACCCTCGGCACCCTCGAACACATCATGCGGACCGGGTACGACCACACCTGGTTCGTGCTCGACCAGAAGATCATCGGCAAGGAGTTCGCGCTCTCCGGCTCCGAGCAGAACCCCGACCTGACCGGCAAGTCGGTCCGGGACGTGCTCGGACGGGCCCGCGCGGATGTGCCCGGGCCGGTCAGGGCGTTCATGGACCGCGGCGTCGACTTCGTGGTCGAGAAGGACCTGGGGGCGCTCGTGCGCGGCATGAACGCGCTCACCGAGGAGCCGCTCATCGACGAGGCCGCACTGCGCCGTGAGATCGTCGCGCGCGACCGGGAGATCCTGAACCCGTTCACCAAGGACCTCCAGGTGACCGCGATCCGCGGGGCCCGCCGCTTCCTGGGCGACCGCCTGATCCGCACGGCCGCCCCGCACCGCATCCTCGACCCCAAGGCGGGCCCCCTGATCGCGGTGCGGCTGAACCTCCTCACCCGCAAGACGCTCGGTGGCCTGGAGACCGATCTCTCCGCACAGGTGCTGACCGAGGGCGGCGACCCGCTCTCGGGGGTCTACGCGGCCGGCGAGGCGGCGGGCTTCGGCGGCGGCGGGGTGCACGGATACCGCTCCCTGGAGGGCACTTTCCTGGGCGGGTGCCTCTTCTCGGGGCGCACGGCCGGACGCGCGGCGGCGAGGGCGATCGGCTAGCGGGTCGAAGACGCCTTGAGAAGGGCCCGGTTTCTGAGAACAGGGTGAGAAGATATGACGGATTGCTGACGTCCACCCGTCCCCCCTGGCCCCGAGGGGGTGCCCGGTGCTCGAATCGGTCTGTGAACTCTGAACGACCCGAACAGCGGGACGCACCGGAGCCCGCGGACCGGGAGACACCCGAACCCCCCGCGACCGGCACCCCGATAGGCCGCCGGGTGCTGCTGGGAACCCTGGGACTCGGCGCGCTCGGTGTCGTCGCCGCACCCACGCTCCAGCGCGGCCTGGAAGGCTTCCTCGGCAGTGTCTCCGGCAAGGACCCGACAGGCCTGACCGGTCTGCTGCCCAACGGCGGCGGCTTCCGCTACTACTCCGTGACGGCGTCCGTGCCGAACCGGGGCGAGACCGACTACCGCCTCACCGTGGACGGCCTGGTCGACCACCCGAAGACCTACACGCTCGCCGACCTGCGGGCCCTGCCCCAGACCCGGCTCGTGCACGACGTCCAGTGCGTCACGGGCTGGCGGGTGCCGAAGACACCGTTCGAAGGAGTACGGCTGGCCGCGCTGCTCGACGCCGTGGGGGTCCGCTCCTCCGCCGGAGCCGTCCGCTTCACCTGCTTCGACGGGGCGTACACCGAGAGCCTCACCCTCGAACAGGCGCGCCGCGACGACGTCCTGGTCGCCCTCCGTATGAAGGACAAGCCGGTCACCCACGACCACGGCGGCCCGGTGCGGCTTTATGTGGCGCCCATGTACTTCTACAAGTCCGCCAAATGGCTCTCCGGCATCACCGTCACCCGGGACGTGCGTCCCGGGTACTGGGAGGACCGGGGATACGACGTCGACGCCTGGGTCGGCCGGTCGAACGGACGGGACGATGCCCCCACGAGTTGACGCCGCACACCCCGTCTCCGCCCCTGCCCAGGTACGGCGCTTCACCCGCGCCGAGCGCTGGGTGCACCGGGCGACGGCCGCGCTGATGGGTGTGTGCGTGGCCACCGCCGCCTGTCTGTACATCCCGGAGTTCGCGGAACTGGTGGGCCGCCGCGAACTGGTCGTACGGGTCCATGAGTGGGCCGGGCTGCTGCTCCCGGTCCCCGTCCTGGCGGGCCTGGCCTCCCGTGCCTTCCGCGCGGACCTCGGCCGGCTCAACCGGTGGGGCCCGCACGACCGGATCTGGCTGCGCGCGGCCCTGCGCCGGGAGCGGCGCCGCGCGTCCCGTCCCGCGGGCAAGTTCAACGCGGGCCAGAAGACGTACGCGGCCTGGATCGCGGGCGCCACGCTGGTGATGCTGGGCACGGGACTGCTGATGTGGTTCACCCACCTCGCCCCGCTGGTGTGGCGCACCTCGGCGACGTTCGTCCACGACTGGCTTGCCCTGACGATCGGTGTGGTGCTCGCCGGGCACATCGGCATGGCCCTCGGGGACCCGGAAGCCCGGCACGGGCTGCGCACCGGACTGGTCAGCCGCGGCTGGGCGGAGCGGGAACATCCGCTGTGGCGGCCGTAGGCGCCGGGCGGGGCGGGCCGACCGCGGCCGTCCCGCCCCGCGTCAGTCCCCGAAGTCCAGCAGCACCTTGCAGGACCGGCTGCGATCCGCGGCCAGGGCGAAGGCCGACTCGGCCTCCCGCACCGGCACCACCGCGCTGATCAGCGCGTCGAACGCCGGCTCGGCCGCGAGCAGCCGGAGCGCGTCGTCGAACTCGGTGTCGAAGCGGAACGCCCCGCGCAGCTCGATCTCCCGGCTGACGACCAGGTTCCCCGCGAAGGGACTGTGCCCCGGCGGCAGCATGCCGAGCTGGACCACGGCCCCGCCCCGCCGCACCAGCCGCAGACAGGTGTCGAGCCCGGCGGCGGTCCCGGACGCCTCGATCGCCACCTCGATGTCCAGGGGCCATCCGGCGTCGTCCGGGTCGTCCGCCCGTACGAGGACGTCGGCGCCCACCGCCGCGGCGAACTCCAGCGCCCGGGGCTGCAGATCCGTGACCGTCACCGAGGCCGCCCCCGCCGCCTTCGCGGCCGCCACCACCAGAGCGCCGATCGGCCCGGCCCCGGTGACCAGCACCCGCCGTCCGGCCACCGAACCGGCCCGCCGCACCGCGTGCATCGCCACCGCCAGCGGTTCGGCGAGCGCCGCGCGGCGCGGTGCGAGACCGGCCGGGAGGGGTCGCAGCTGTCCTGCCGGGACGCTCACGCGGGCCGCGAAGGCGCCCTGGACGTGCGGGTCACGGGCCGCACTGCCCAGATAGCGGGTGTCCCGGCACACGTTCGGCCGGCCGTCCGCACACTCCGGGCAGGCGCCGCACGGAGTGGCCGGGTGCACGGCGACCGCGGTGCCCGCCGCGGGACCTGACGCCCCGCCGCCGTAGGCGACGACCGTGCCGACCACCTCGTGCCCGGGCACCAGCGGCTCCGTCAGCCGGAAGTCCCCGACCCCGCCGTGCCGCCAGTAGTGCAGGTCCGAGCCGCACACCCCGCCGTAGCGGACGGCGACCAGCGCCTCGCCGGGGCCGGGCACCGGGACGGGCAGTTCGTCCACGCGCAGGTCGCCCTGGCCGTGGATCACGCAACCGAGCATCGAAGCCCCTTCCGCTTCACGCACCTCTCACAGCACGCTCGTCATGCCGCCGTCGACGTACAGCACCTGCCCGCCGACGAAGTCCGCCGCGGGGGAGGCGAGGAACAGCACCCCGCCGACCAGATCCTCCGTGCGTCCCCAGCGGCCCGCCGGGGTGCGCCGCCGCACCCAGGCGCTGAACTCCTCGTCCTCGACGAGCGGCCGGGTCAGCTCGGTCTCGATGTAGCCGGGGCCGAGCCCGTTGACCTGGACCCCGTGGGGGCCCCAGTCCGCGCACATGCCCTTGGTGAGCATCTTCAGCGCGCCCTTGGTGGCCGCGTAGGGCGCGATACCGGGGCGGGCCACCTCGCTCTGCAGCGAGCAGATGTTGATGATCTTCCCGTGACCGCGCTCGGTCATCCGCCGGGCCGCCTCCCGGCCCACCAGGAACGCGCTGGTGAGGTTGGTGTCCAGGATCCGGTGCCAGTCTGCGTCGGAGAACTCCAGGAGCGGGGCGCGCAGTTGCATGCCCGCGTTGTTGACCAGGATGTCGAGCGGCCCGACCCGCTCCTCGACATCTGCGATGCCCGTGGCCACCGAGGGACCGTCGGTCACGTCGAACGCGGCCGTGTGCACATCCCCGGGCAGGCCCGCCGCGGCCTGCGCCAGCCGGCCGGGATCGCGTCCGTTGAGGACCACCGTGCAGCCGGCCTCCAGCAGACCGCGGGCGAGAGCGAGCCCGATGCCACGGCTGGAGCCGGTCACCAGCGCCCGGCGGCCTGTGATGTCGAAGAGCGGGTGAGCCGTCATCGCCGTACTCCTAGATCACAAGGGAC
This sequence comes from Streptomyces sp. NPDC052036, assembly GCF_040680495.1. NCBI lineage: Bacteria > Bacillati > Actinomycetota > Actinomycetes > Kitasatosporales > Streptomycetaceae > Streptomyces > Streptomyces sp. NPDC052036. The sequence goes on from NZ_JBFAWW010000020.1 coordinate 141,551, forward strand.
AGCAGGAGCACCAGGCCGCCGGCGACCACCGAGATGATCGTCTCCATGACGGACCAGGTCTTGACGGTCTGTCCGACGCTCAGCCCGAAGTACTCCTTCACCAGCCAGAAGCCGGCGTCGTTGACATGGCTGAAGAACAGCGAGCCGGCGCCGATGGCCAGGACCAGCAGAGCCGTGTGGGTTGTCGACATGTCGGCCGCGAGCGGCGCGACCAGACCGGCCGCCGAGACGGTCGCCACGGTCGCGGAACCCGTCGCGAGCCGGATCGCCACCGCGATCAGCCAGGCGAGGAGCAGGGCCGGGATCGACCAGTCCTTGGATATGTCCAGGACCATCTGGCCCACGCCGCAGTCGATCAGCGTCTGCTTGAAGCCGCCGCCCGCGCCCACGATGAGCAGGATGCCTGCGATGGGGCCGAGCCCCTTCTCGACGGTCCCCGCGATCCGTTCCTTGCTGAACCCGGCCGGGCGGCCCAGCGTGAAGACGCCGACGATCACGGCGGCGAGCAGGGCGATCAGCGGGGAGCCGATCACGTCGAAGACGCGCTGCACCATCTTGGCGGGGTCGTCCACGACGATGTCGACCAGCGCCTTGGACAGCATCAGGACGACCGGGAGCAGCATGGTGGCCAGCGTGGCGCCGAAGCCGGGACGGTTCTCGAGTTCCTCGGAGGCGCGCGGCGGGAGCATGCGCTCCGGCACCGGGGCGTCCACCCAGCGACCGGCGACCTTCGAGAACAGCGGACCCGCGATGATCACCGACGGGACGGCCACCAGCACACCGAGCGCCAGCGTCACACCGAGGTTGGCCTTGACGGCGTCGATCGCGACCAGCGGCCCCGGATGCGGCGGGATCAGACCGTGCATCACGGACAGACCCGCGAGCGCCGGGATGCCGATCCGCATCAGGGAGTAGTTGCCCCGCTTGGCGACCATCAGCACGACGGGGATCAGCAGCACGATGCCGACCTCGAAGAACAGCGGCAGACCGATCACCGAGGCGATCAGCACCATCGCCCAGGGCATCGCACGGCCCTTCGCCCTGGCGAGAATCGTGTCGACGATCTGGTCCGCGCCGCCGGAGTCGGCGAGCAGCTTGCCGAGGATCGCGCCCAGGGCGATCAGGACGCCCACACCGGCGACGGTCGCGCCGAGCCCGGTGGTGAAACTGGTGATGGCCTTGTCGAGCGGTGCCCCGGCGAACGCGCCGAGCGCGAGCGAGCCGACGGTCAGCGCCAGGAAGGCGTGAAGCTTGAATTTGGTGATGAGCAGCACGATGACGGCGATGCCTGCCACCGCCGCGATGCCGAGTTGAGCGTGGCCCGCCGACGTGATCGGCTCGACGGTGTCCGCTGCCAGCATCTCGACGCTGAGTCTGGTCACGGGGGTCCCTTGGGTGAGGTGGGGAGAGGAACTCTCGGTTTCTGGTGGGGAAGGCCTCGGGAGCCGCGCCCTTGCGGAGGCGGCGCCCGGGGCCGGGTGTTACTGCGAGGGCTGGGCGGAGGACTCTTCGAGGTCGCTCAGCGCGTCCACGGCACGGGCGGTGATCTCCTCGGGACTGCCCGAGACGTCCACCGCCACTCCCGTCTCGTCCCGCTCCAGCGGCTGGAGCGTGGCGAACTGGGAGTCCAGCAGCGCGGTGGGCATGAAGTGCCCCTTGCGATGCGCCATGCGGTCCTCGATGAGCTTCCGGTCGCCCGTGAGGTGCACGAAGACGACGCCGGGAGCAGCGGCTCGCAGCCGGTCGCGGTACGCCCGCTTCAGCGCCGAGCTGCTGACCACCCCGCCGAGCCCCGCCCGCTCGTGCGCCCAGGCGCCGATGGCGTCCAGCCAGGGCCACCGGTCCTCGTCGGTGAGCGGAACACCGGCCGACATCTTGGCGATGCTGGCCGGGGGGTGGAAGTCGTCGCCCTCGGCGTAGGGAACGCCGAGCCGAGCCGCGAGCAGGGGACCGATCGTGGTCTTTCCCGTGCCCGCGACGCCCATGACCACGACGACATGGGGGGTGCGCACTTGCTGCATCGTGCTCTCGCTGTCTTCGTCGACATCTGATGTCGACGTCACTGAAACCGATTAGGTACGACGAATTCAAGACTCTGTGACAAATAAGTCTGACTTTTTCTTTCCGTGACCCGCCTCGTACGCTGAGCACATGACCACTCCGGGCCGGGGGCTGCACGGCCGTGTACTGGACACCCTCGGCCCCGCGATCACTGCGGGCGAGTACCCGCCGGGCAGCGTCCTGCGCACCGACGAACTCGCCCAGCACTTCGAGGTCTCCAGGTCCGTGATGCGCGAGGCGGTCCGGGTCCTGGAGTCGATGCACCTGGTCGAGTCCCGCCGAAGAGTGGGCGTGACGGTCCGGCCCAAGGCCGAGTGGAACGTCTACGACCCCCAGGTCATCCGGTGGCGCCTGGCCGGCGCCGACCGCCCGCACCAGCTGCGCTCGCTGACCGTGCTGCGCTCCGCGATCGAACCGGTGGCGGCGGGCCTGGCCGCCCGCAGTGCCACGGCCGAGCAGTGCGCCGAGCTGACCGAGTGCGCCCTGGGCATGGTCGCGAACTCACGCGGCCATCAGCTGGAGGGATACCTGATCCACGACATGGCCTTCCACCGGACGATCCTGGCCGCGTCCGGCAACGAGATGTTCGCCCGCCTGGGCGATGTCGTCGCGGAGGTCCTCTCGGGCCGCACCCACCACGACGTGATGTTCGAGGACCCCGACCCGGCCGCGGTCACCCTGCACGTCCAGGTCGCGGAGGCGGTACGGGAGGGCGACGCGGCCCGCGCGGAACGGCTGACGCGGGAGATCACCGTCGGCGCCCTGCAGGAGCTGGACATACTCGCGCCGTAGGGGGAACCGGCGGCGGGCCGGAGACCGGCCTCGGCCGCCAGGCCGGTGCCCGCCCCCGTCGTGGCGCGGCCCGTCTCAGTCGAGGAAGTCCCCGTCGACGTACACCCAGGCCCCGTCCACCCTTTCGAACCGGCTGTGTTCGTGCAGGGCCCCGCCCCGGTAGGAGGCGCGGAAGGTCACCGTCCCCGTGGGGTGGAACGCGGACCCGCCCGTGGTCTCCAGGACCTCCAGCCCCGTCCAGCGCATCCCGGGATCGAGGTCGAGCCGCTCGGGCCGGGTGCGCGGATGCCAGGTCCGCAGCAGATACGCCGTGTCCCCCCGGACGAACGCGCTGTACCGCGACCGCATGAGCGCCTCGGGGGTCGGCGCCGCCGCGGCGCCCGCGTGGAAACGGCCGCAGCACTTGTCGTAGGCCTCGGGCAGCCCGCACGGGCAGGAACGCGTGGTCATGACCGCCATTGTGCCCGGTGGGGCGCGGGGCCCCGCGGGACGGGCGGGCGAACGGGGTTTCGGATCCGCTTTCGTGCGCACCCGCCCCATCGGAGTCACAGTGGAGGAAGGGCGTGCGCGCCTCTTCGGCGCCGCACGGCACCGGTGTGAGGAGGTACGGAAGATGACGTCGACCCGAGCCACCCGCAGCCGGCCACCCGCCGCCAAGGAGTGGAACCTGCGTCTCTACCTCTCCGAGCACGACCCCGCCACCACGGCCCGGGTCGTCCTGGACACCGGTGACAACCTGCTGGAGAGCTGTGCCGCGGCACACCGCAACCCCTACGACCTGGCGGTGCCCGAGATCGGGGACGAACTCGCCGCCGGGCGCGCGCTGATCGCGATGGGCCAGAAGCTGCTGCGGGCCGCCGCGGGAGACATCGAGGAGACCGGAGCGCCGGAGGAGGCCCCACCCGCCCCGCTGTGGCTGCCCCGGGAGTGAGGAGGCCGAGCCGTGCTCTTCATGGATCGTCAGGAAGCGGGCCGGCAACTGGGCACACGCCTTGAGCACCTCAGGGGCCGGAACGCGGTCGTGCTGGGACTGCCCAGGGGAGGGATTCCGGTCGCCTTCGAGGTCGCGCGGGCGCTCGGCGCGCCGCTCGACGTCTGCCTCGTCCGCAAGCTCGGCGTGCCGTTCCAGCCCGAGCTGGGCATGGGAGCCATCGGCGAGGACGGCGTGCGCGTCATCAACGACGCCGTGGTGCGCGAGGCACGCGTCACCCGGCAGGAACTCGCCGAGGTCGAGGAACACGAACGCGAGGTCCTCGACCGACGGGGCCGGCGCTACCGCGGCACGTACGAGCCCGTCTCCGTCGAGGGGCGGACCGTGGTCGTGGTCGACGACGGGGTGGCCACCGGGTCGACCGCCCGGGCGGCCTGCCGGATCGCCCGCGCCCGGGGCGCCGAGCGGATCGTGCTGGCGGTCCCCGTCGCCCCGAGCGACTGGACCGAACGACTGGGCGGGGAGGCCGACGAACTGGTGTCCGTGGCGACACCGCGCGACTTCTACGCGATCGGCCAGTTCTACGCCGACTTCGCCCAGACCGACGACGAGGAGGTCGCCGACTGCCTGAGGCGGGCGGCGGGCCGCCCCGCCGCGGCCGCCGCCGCGTCCCGGTCCCCGGACACGGAGACCGAGGTGACCGCCGGTGCCGTAAGGCTCAAAGGGCAGCTGACGGTGCCCGAGGACGCGCCCGGGATCGTGGTGTTCGCGCACGGCAGCGGCAGCAGCCGGCACAGCCCGCGCAACCAGTTCGTGGCGAGCGGCCTGAACCGGGCCGGACTCGGCACCCTGCTGTTCGACCTGCTCACCGAGGAGGAGGAGCAGGACCGGGCCAATGTGTTCGACACCGGCCTGCTGGCCGGACGGCTGGCCGACGCCACCGACTGGCTGCGCACCCGGGCCGGGTACGAGGGCCCGGCCGTCGGCTACTTCGGCGCCAGCACCGGAGCCGCCGCCGCCCTGTGGGCCGCCGCGGAGCCCGAGGCCCGTATCGCCGCGGTCGTCTCCCGCGGCGGCCGCCCCGACCTCGCCGGGCCCCGGCTGCCGGCGGTGACCGCCCCCACGCTGCTCATCGTCGGCGGAGCCGACCCGATCGTGCTCGACCTCAACCGTCAGGCGCAGGCCCGGCTGCACTGCGAGAACCACCTCGCCGTCGTCCCCGGCGCCACCCACCTGTTCGAGGAGCCCGGCACCCTGGAGGTGGTGACCGACCTGGCCCGCGACTGGTTCACCGACCATATGGCCCCGGCCCACGTGTAGCGGCCCCACCCGCCACCTGTGCGGGATGCCCGCCGTCCCTCGCCCCGCGTACGCGACCGCCTTAGCGTAGGAGGGTGGACGAGGGCGAGGGCGTGGTCACGCTGTTCCTCGGCGGCGATGTCATGCTCGGCCGGGGAGTCGACCAGACCCTTCCGCACCCCGGTGACCCGGCGCTGCGGGAGGCATACCTCCAGGACGCCCGGGACTACGTCACCCTGGCCGAGGCGGCGAGCGGGCCGATTCCCCGCCCGTCGGACTTCGCCCGCCCCTGGGGCGAGGCCCTGCCGGTCCTGGCGGCCGCCGCGCCCGACGTCCGGGTCATCAACCTGGAGACCTCGGTGACCCGCGAGGACGACTTCGAGCCGGGCAAGGGCGTCCACTACCGCATGACTCCGGCCAATCTGCCCTGTCTGGCGGCGGCCCGCCCGGACGTCTGCGCCCTGGCCAACAACCATGTGCTGGACTTCGGCCGCCGAGGCCTCGCCGAGACCCTCGACGCCCTGTCGGGCGCCGGACTGCGCACCGCCGGGGCGGGACATGACGCGGCCTCGGCCCGCCGTCCGGCGGTCGTGCCGCTGCGCGGCGGCGGCCGGGTGCTGGTGTTCTCCTTCGGCATGCCCTGCAGCGGGATCCCCGAGCACTGGGCCGCCACCGAGCAGCTCTCCGGCGTGGACCTCCTGCCCGGCCCCTCGATGGCCTCCGCGGCGGCGTTCGCCGACCGGTTGCGCCGCCACAAACGCCCGGGAGACCTCGCCATCGCCTCCGTCCACTGGGGCGGCAACTGGGGCTACGAGGTCTCACGCGCCCAGGTGCGGTTCGCGCACGCGCTCGTCGACGCGGGCGTGGACATCGTGCACGGGCACTCCTCGCACCACCCGCGCCCTCTGGAGGCATACCGCGACCGGCTCGTCCTCTACGGCTGCGGCGACCTCGTCGACGACTACGAGGGCATCGGCGGCTACGAGCACTACCGGGACGATCTGCGGCTGCTGTACCTGGTCACGGTCGAGGCGGACACCGGCAGGCTGGCCGGTGTGCGGATGGTGCCCCTTCAGTCGCGCAGGATGCGGCTGGAGCACGCCACGACCGAGGACGCCGCATGGCTGCGGGCCGCCCTCGACGGATGCAGCCACGCCCTCGGCACGCGCGTCGACCTCGACCCCGACGGCACGCTCCGCTTCCGCTCCCCGCCCCCGGGGACGTCAGCCGTTCGGTGAGAGCCCGGCACCCCTCACCCGGATCTGCCCTTGGCCAGGAACCGGCGCAGCCGGCGCAGTGGCCAGGTGTTGATGACGTCCTCCGGGGTGAGCCAGCCGCGCTGTGCGGTGCCGACGCCGAAGCGCAGCTGGGCGAGGTGCGGCACGGAATGGGCGTCGGTGTTCACAGCGAACCTCGCGCCGTGCTCCCGGGCGCGCAGGATGTCCTCGTCGCACAGGTCGAGCCGGTCGGGCTGGGCGTTGACCTCCAGCGCGGTGCCCGTGCGGGCGCAGACCGCGAACACCTCGTCCCAGTCGGCGTCGACCCCCGGCCGCCTGCCGATCAGACGCGTGGTCGGATGGCCGATCACATTGACGTACGGGTTCTCGCACGCCCGCACGAGCCGCCTGGTCATCGCCTTGCGGTCCAGGTCGAAGTGGGAGTGCAGGGAGGCCACGCACAGGTCGAAGCCCGCGAGGAACTCGTCGGGCCAGTCCACCTCCCCCTCGGGGCCGATGTTCAGCTCGGTGCCGTGCAGCAGCCGCATCTTGTGACGGGTGCCGTCCAGCTCCCGCAGCCGCTCCCGCTGGGCGAGCATCTTCTCGTCCGTCATGCGCTGCATGTACAGACGGGGCGCGTGGTCGGTGACCGCGTAGTACGCGTAGCCGCGCTCGGCGGCGGCCTCCACCATCGTCTCCAGTGACGCGAGGCCGTCGGTGAGGTCGGTGTGGGTGTGCAGATCCCCGCGGATGCTCCGCTCGGTCACCACCTCCGGCAACTCGCCGCGCAGCGCCGCCTCGATCTCCCCGCGGTCCTCACGCAGCGTCGGCGGGATCCACGGCAGACCGAGCCGGGCATAGACGTCCTCCTCCGCACGGGAGGCGAGCGACTCGCCGCTGTCCACATCGAAGAGACCGTATTCGGACAGTTTCAGCCCCTGCCGGACGGCGAGGGTGCGGGTGCGGATGTTGTGCGCCTTCGACCCGGTGAAGTACTGCAACCCGGCCCCCCACGACTCCGGCGGCAGCACCCTCAGGTCGACCTGGACGCCCTTGGCGGTGCGGATCGAGGTCTTCTTCGTGCCCTGGGCGATCACCTCGGCAGTCGACGGCAACGCGCACAGTGCCTCCATGAAGGGGGCGGACCGCTTCGCCGCGACCAGTACGTCGATGTCCCCGACAGTCTCCCGCACACGGCGCAGGGACCCGGCGTAGGTGCAGCGCTTGCAGCCGGTCACGCCGGACAGCTCGGCGACGATCTGCTCGGCCGTGTCGACGGCCAGGTGCAGCGGGATACGGCCGCCCGTCTGCCGGAGCAGGGCGATGCCGTGCAGGATGTTCTCCTGCGTCTTCGCGCCGAAGCCCTTCAGATCGCTCAGGGCGTCCGCCTCGATCGCGGCGGCCAGCTCGTTCACCGACCCGATGTGCAGGTCCTCGTAAAGCCGCAGCGCCTTCTTCGGCCCCAGCGTGGGGATGGTGATCAGCTCGCGCACCCCGGCGGGGATCCTCGAGCGGCGTTCCTCGACCGCAGAGACCGACCCGGTGCGCAGATACTCGAGCACCTTCTCGGCGATCGACCGGCCCACGTTCGGTATCCCGCGCAGCCCGTCGGCGTCCAGCCGGGAGATGTCGTCGGGGTATCCGCCGATGGCACGCGCGGCCTTCTCGTAGGCGCGCGCCTTGAACGCGTCGCCTGCCGTGATCGCGATGAGGTCCGCGTACTCCTTCAGGAGCGCCTCGACCTCGTCGTTGGGCCGGGCCACACCTCAAAGTCTAGGAACGGCGGTCCCGCCCGGGCCAGCCGGAACGCCCGGCTCCCTGAAAGCACGAGCGGCGCCGACCTGCTACAGGTCGGCGCCGCTCACCATGTGTCCGAGGGGGGACTTGAACCCCCACGCCCGATAAAGGGCACTAGCACCTCAA
>NZ_JBFAWW010000021.1:0-139371 GCF_040680495.1 Streptomyces sp. NPDC052036
CGGCGATGGCTGCTGATGGTGTGGATGCGTTTGTGGAGGTGGGTCCGGATGCGGTGTTGACGAGCATGATTGCTGATGTTCCGGTGGCGGTGGCGTTGGCTCGTCGTTCGAGTGATGAAGTGGCGTGTCTGGTGGGTGGTCTTGGCCGGTTGTTCGCTGCGGGTGTGCCGGTGGACTGGGCCGGCTTCTTCGCGGGCAGCGGTGCACGCCGGACCGACCTGCCCACCTACGCCTTCGACCACCAGCACTACTGGCAGACCGCCCGTCACTCCGTCGACCGCCCGGCGACCGGACACCCGCTGCTCACCTCGGTCGTCGAGGATCCGGACAGCGGCCGGGTCACGCTCACCGGGCGGCTGACCGGTGCCCGCGTACCCACGACGGTCTGGATGGAGGCGGCACTGCGCGCCGCCGACGAGGTCGACTGCACCACCGTGGACACCCTCGTGGTCGACGCCACCCTCACTCCGCCACCGCGCGGCGGCGTCCAACTGCAGGTGACGGTCGACGCACCCGGCGCCGAAGGCCGTCGTGACCTACGGATCCACGCCCGCCCCGGAAACGAGAGCGCCTGGACCCGGTACGCGCACGGCCGCCTCAGCCCGACACCCGCCGTGCCACTCCCGGACATGGCAGCCGGAGCCACCGAACTCACCGTGGACGGCGACGAGTCCGACCGCTACATCCTCGACCCCGAGCTGCTGTCCGCCGCGATCGGCGACCGCCCTGTGCTCAACTGGCGGGGAGTGCGCGTGTACGCGGCAGGGGCGCGCGCGGGCCGCCTGGCGTCCGCCCCGCCCGGCGGCCCCGAACTGCTGCTCACCGACCCGTCGGGGCGCGTGATCGCCGCCGCGGACGAGATCGTCCACGGCACCCCGCCCCCGGCGCTGCGCACCGACGACCTGTACCGGGTCGACTGGACACCCATGGTCCTGCCCGCCTGCGACGGACCCGTCCCGCTCGTCGAGCGCGTCGGCTCGGCTGACCAACTGCACCACGTTCTCGACGTCGCCCAGCGCACCCTCGCCGAGGGGCCCTCCGACACGCCGCTGGTCGTGCTGACCCGGGGCGCGGTCGCGGTGGACAGGGAGGGCCCTTCGGACACCGCGGCCGTCTGGGGCCTGCTGCGCTCGGCCCAGTCCGAGCACCCGGGCCGGTTCGTCCTCGTGGATGCGGATGCCGATGCTGACGTCCGGCCGGAGCTGCTGGCCGCCATCGCCGCCTCCGGAGCCCCCCAACTGGTGCTGCGCGGCGACCGGGTCCTGGTACCGAGGCTCGCCCCGCTTCCGGCGCCCACGGACACCGCAGGATGGCCCACCGACGGCACCGTACTGATCACCGGCGGCACCGGCGCACTCGGCGCCGCCGTAGCCCGGCATCTGGCCGCCCACCACCAGGTGCGGCACCTCGTGCTGACCAGCCGCAGCGGCCCGCGCGCCGACGGCGCGGCACGCCTCGTCGAGGACCTGGCCCGGATGGGCGCCCACGCCACCGTAGAAGCCTGCGATGTCGGCGACCGCGCGGCCCTCGCCGCACTCCTGGACGGCATGCCCGCCGACCGGCCGCTGCGCGCGGTGGTGCACGCCGCCGGCGTGCTCGACGACGGCGCGTTCACCGCGCTCACCCCGCGCCGCCTCGACGTGGTGCTGCGCCCCAAGGCCGACGCCGCCCGGCATCTGCACGAGCTGACCCGCGACCGCGACCTCGCCGCGTTCGTCCTGTTCTCCTCCGTCGCGGGCGTCCTCGGCGGCCCGGGGCAGGCCAATTACGCCGCCGCCAACACCGCCCTCGACGCTCTGGCCCAGCAGCGCGCCGCCGAGGGGCTGCCCGCCGTCTCGGTGGCCTGGGGGCCGTGGGAACTGGACGAGGGAGGCATGTCCGCCGCGGCGGATCTGCGCCGCGTCGCCCGGGAGGGCTTCGGGGCCATCTCCGCCGAGCGCGGCATGGCGATGCTCGACGCCGCCGTCGCCGCCGGCGCTCCGCTTCTCGTGGCCTGTCCGATCGACCTGGACACGGTACGGCGGCAGCCACCGGTCCCGCCCCTGCTGCGCGGGCTGGCCCGCCGCGGCGCCCGGCGTCCGGCCGCGTCCGTCGACCCGGTGGGGCTCGCCGACGAACTGGCCGCCCTGCCCGCCGCCGACCGCCGCGCGCGGATCCTCGACCTCGTCCGGGCCCGGGTCGCCGACCTCCTGGGTTTGAGCGATGCGGCCGACGTGGGCGCGGACACGCCCTTCCCCGAGTTGGGCTTCGACTCGCTCAGCTCCGTCGAACTGCGCAACCAGCTCGACGCGGTGTCCGGGCTGCGGCTGCCGCCCACCCTGGTCTTCGACCATCCGACCCCGGAGTCCGTCGCGGACCGGCTGTTGCGGGATCTCTTCTCCGACGCACCGACCGACGTCGACTCCGACGGTGGCGACCTCGCCGCGGACGTGAGCCTCGCCGACGACATCCGGCCCGCCGCGACGACCGTCGAGGTCGCAGCCGACCCCGGCGAGGTCCTCCTGACCGGCGCGACCGGCTTCATCGGCGCGTTCCTGCTGCGCGACCTGATGCGCACCACGCGCGCGGTGGTGCGCTGCCTGGTCCGGGGCGCCGACCGTGACGACGCCCTGCGCCGCCTGATGGAGAACATGCGGTGGTACGGGTTGGAGGACGACATCGCGATGGGCCGCCTGGACGTGGTCGTCGGCGACCTCGCCCGGCCCCGACTCGGCCTGACCGCCGACGTGTTCGACGCACTGGCCCGCTCGGTCGACCTGGTCGTCCACGCGGGAGCGCAGGTCAACTGGCTTCAGCCGTATGCGGCGTTGAAGGCTGCCAACGTCGACGGCACTGCCGAACTGCTGCGGCTGGCCGCCCGACACCGCAGCGTCCCGATGCACCACGTCTCGACCACCGGCGTCTTCGCCCGGCCGGTCGCCCCCGGTGTGCCGCTGCGCCCCGACGACCCGACCGGGCCGCCCGAGGCGCTGCGGACCGGCTACACACAGAGCAAGTGGGTGGCCGAGCAACTCGTCGGTCTGGCCCGTGAGCGCGGTCTGCCGGTCACGGTCCACCGGGTCGACCTGGTCTCCGGCGACCAGGAGCGCGGTGCCTGCCAGACCCGGGACTTCGTATGGCTCAGCGTCAAGGGGATGCTGCAGGCCCGCGCCGTCCCGGCGGGCCTGGGCGGCAGCTTTCAGCTCGTGCCGGTGGACTACGTCAGCGCCGCCGTGCTCGCGCTCACCCGTTGCCGCGACGCGGCGGGCCGCACCTTCCATATGTCCGGACGGACATCGGTGAGCTTCGCCGACATCGCGGCGCACCTACGGTCGTTCGGCCGCGAGCTGACCGAGATGGACCCCGCCGCCTGGCGCGACCGGGTCACCGCCGACCGCGACAACGCGCTGCTGCCGCTGCTGGAGTCGTTCGAAGCGGTCTCCGGTGCCGGTGCCACCGATGTGTACCTGGCGATGGACAGCTCCTCCACCGACGCGGCGCTGGCGGACACCGGCATCACGTGTCCGGAACCAACTCGGGAGCTGTTCCGCACGTACGACCAATTCTTCACCCGAGCGGGCTATTTCCCGCAGTAGGAAGGACCGACATGCTCACACCCACCCACCGGCGGGCCGGCCTGCGTGAGGTGCCCCTTGACGGGCACCGGCTCTCCGTCGAGGACATCGTCACCGTCGCCCGCCACCCCGGGACGCGTGTCGTCACCCTGGCCGCGGACGTGGCCCGGCGGATCGCCGAGTCCAACGCGATGAAGCACTCCCTGATCGACTCCGGCGTCCCGATCTACGGCGTCACGTCCGGGTTCGGCGACAGCAGCGCCCGGCAGATATCCAAGCGCAAGGTCGACCATCTGCAGGACAACCTGATCCGCTTCCTCTCCACGGGCGTCGGCCCGCTGGCCGACGACGACGTCGTCCGGGCCACCATGACGATCCGCGCCAACTGCCTCGCCCGTGGCATCTCCGGCGTACGACCCGAGCTGGTCTCCGCATTGATCGACCTGCTCAACGCGGACATCCTGCCGCAGATCCCGGAGCGCGGCTCGGTCGGCGCCAGCGGCGACCTGGTGCCCCTGAGCTACCTCGCCGCCGCGCTCACCGGGCGCGGCACGGTGACCCATCGCGGGGCGGACAAGCCCGCCGAGCGCGCCCTCGAAGACTGCGGCCTGACCCCGCTGACCCTGGAGGCCAAGGAGGGACTGGCCCTGGTCAACGGCACCTCGTTCATGTCCGGCTTCGCCGTCCTGGCTCTGCACGACGCCCGGGAGCTGACTTTCACCGCCGACCTGTGCACCGCGCTGACCAGTCAGGTGCTGCTCGGCAACTCGTCGCACTTCGCCCCGTTTCTCTTCGAGGCGAAGCCGCACGACGGCATGGTGGACAGCGCCGCGACGATCCGGACGATCCTCACCGGCGACATCGCGGCCGACTCGGGCGTCCGTCGGCCCGACGCCGACTTCGCCGAACTGGAACGCCCCATCCAGGACCACTACTCGATTCGCTGCGCCCCCCACGTCACCGGCGTCCTGCGCGACACCGCCGACTGGGCCTACCGATGGCTGGCCGTCGAGGTCAACTCCGCCAACGACAACCCCCTGTTCGACGTGGCCGACGGCGCGGTGCGCAACGGCGGAAACTTCTACGGCGGTCATGTGGCGCAGGCGATGGACGCCATCAAGACGGCGGTGGCCAGCGTGGGCGATCTGCTGGACCGTCAGCTGGAGCTGGTCGTCGACGAGAAGTTCAACAACGGCCTGACACCGAACCTCATCCCGCCGCTGGCACCCGACGACTTCGAAGCAGGGCTGTTCCACGGCTTCAAGGGCATGCAGATCACGGCCTCGTCGCTGGCCGCCGAGGCACTGAAGTGGACCATGCCGGCAGCGTCGTTCTCCCGCTCCACCGAGGCGCACAACCAGGACAAGGTGAGCATGGGCACAATCGCGGCCCGCGACGCCCGTTCGGTGGTGGAACTCGTCCAGCGCATCGCGGCCATCCATCTGATCGCCCTGTGTCAGGCGGCGGACCTGCGCGGGCTCGAACATCTCAGTCCTCCCACTCGCGCGGCCTACGACGCGGTGCGCGGTGTCTGCGCGTTCCTGGACCGCGACCGGCCGCTGGACGCCGACATCGAACGTGTGGTCACGCTGATCCGCTCCGGTGATCTGCGGGGCGTGGTCGAACTCGAGACGCAGGACACCGTGTCCGGCGAGGCGATCCGGTGAGCACAGACGTGGCGGCCCTCGCCGACGTGACCTGTGAGGAGCGCGCGGACGGTACCCGGGTGCTGCGCGTCGACCAAGGGCTGCTGGACCATCCGCCGACGCTCGCGCACATGCTGTGCCGCTGGGCGGCCGAGTGCCCGGAGCGCACCCTCGCGGCCGAGCGGGACGGGGACGGCTGGCGGACGCTGACGTACGGCGCGGCGGCGGAGGCCGCGGTCGCGCTGGGCCAGGCGTACCTGGACCGCGGGTGCGGTCCGCAGCGCCCGGTGCTCCTGCTGTCCGGGAACTCCCTCGATCATCTGCTGCTCACCCTCGCCGGCTATCTCACCGGCGTCCCCGTCGTACCGGTCAGCACCGCCTACTCCTTACGCAGCAGCGACCACGCACGCGTGCGCGCCATCGCCGCCCTGGTCCGGCCGGGACTGGTGTACGCCGACGACGGCGACCGCTTCCGTGCCGCCCTGGACGCGGCGGCCGTCGCCGGTACGTCCCCGGAGACGGCGGTCTCACGGCGGTCCGGTGCGGGGGACGTGACGATGGACACGCTGCGCCGCACCGTCGTCACCGGCGCGGTGCGGCGGGCCTACGAGTCCCTGACACCGGACACCGTGGCGAAGATCCTCTTCACGTCAGGCTCGACCGGCACCCCCAAGGGTGTGCCCAACACCCACCGGATGCTCTGTGCCAATCAGCAGATGCTCCGGCAGATCTGGCCCTTCCTGGAAGACGAACCGCCCGTGCTCACCGACTGGTTGCCATGGAGCCACACCTTCGGCGGCAACCACAACCTGCACCTGGCGCTGTGCAACGGCGGCAGTCTCTACATCGACGACGGAGCACCGCTGCCCGACGCGTTCGGGCGCACCGTGGACGCGCTGCGCCGGATGCCGCCCACCGTCTGCGTCAACGTACCGGCCGGGTACGGCCTGCTCGTCCAGCGGCTGGAGAGCGATCCCGAACTCGCCCGGCGGGTTCTGTCGCGCGCGCGGATCATCCTCTACGCGGGCGCCGACCTGCCGGACGCGCAACGGGAGCGGCTGCGCGCCGTCGCCCGCTCGGCGACCGGGCGCGACATAGAGGTCGTGTCGTCGTGGGGTGCGACCGAGACGGGGCCCGCGGCGACGTCCACCTACGGAGGCGTGCGCGAGGGCATCGGCATCCCGCTGCCGGGCGTCGAGCTGAAGCTCGCCCCGGTCGGTGACCGGACCGAGATCCGGGTGCGCAGCGCCTCGGTCACCCCCGGGTACCTCGGCATGGACGTGCCCGCCGCTCATGACGAGGAGGGCTTCTACCGCAGCGGCGACGCGGTGCGGCTGCTCGACCCGGGAGGCGACCCCCGCCTCGGGCTCGCCTTCGACGGCCGGATCGCCGAGGACTTCAAGCTCGCCAGCGGCACCTGGGTGGTCGTGGGCCGGCTGCGGAGCGCGTTGCTGTCGGCCGCAAAAGTGCTCGCCGACGTCGTACTGGTCGGCGGCGACCGCTCGCACATCGCGGCGATCGGCTGGCCGGCGCTGGCCCCGGCCAACGAACTGCTCGGCACACGGGCCACCGACGCCGCCGAACTGCTCGGCCATGACGGACTGCGTCGGCACCTCGCCGAGGTCCTGACCCGGGTCAATGCCGGTGCCGGGGCCGCGTCGCGCGTGGAACGGCTTGCGCTGGTGGCCGAGCCGCCGAGCATCGACGACGGCGAGATCACCGACAAGGGGTACCTCAACCACCGCGTGGTGACCGACCGTCGCAAGGAGGTCGTCGACCTGCTCTACGCCGACGACCCGGACCCCGCGCTGGTGATCAGCGCACGCCAGTGCCCCGGCCGGTGACGTCGGCGCGAGGGGCGAACGTTGTCTGCCGGGGCACTGGCACAGGCGCTCAGTCGGCGAGCGTCTGCCGCAGCGCGGCCAGTCCGTCGGTGTAGATGCCGTGGAAGAGGCTGACGACCTCGTCCTCGGTCACTCCGACGGGGGTGAACGTCCCGGTCCACTCCACGCGCGCGGTCTGCCCGCCGGGCACCTCGTGCACGGACAGGGTGGACAGGTAGCCGGTGATCGGGAAGGGCGCCTCGACGATCGAGTAGCTGTAGGTGCGGGCCTTGTTGTCGAAGGCCTCCAGCCGTTCGACGATGTCGCCGCCGTCCTCGCTCTTCAGACTGCGTATGCGGCCGCCCTCGCTCAGCTCGCTGCCGGGGATGAACGGCAGCCAATCGGGCAGGGAGCCGAATCCGCCGATCAGCTGCCAGACGCGGTCGGCGGTGGCGGGGATCTCCAGGGATACGGTGGTCGTGGCCATGGGGGTTCCTTCAGGGGAGGGGGCCGACGGGGTTGCGGGGGGAGTGCCGGCAGGGTCGGAGCGGGGGAGTACGCGGCCGGGGCTCAGGCGGTGGGCACCGGGGCGTCGGGAGAGATCAACTTCTCCTCGCGGAGCGCGGTCCAGAAGGCAGCCGGGACGGTCTCGTCGAGTGCGGCGACGTCCTCGGCGATACGGCTGGGCCGGGTGGCGCCGGGGATGGCCGCCACCGTGGCGGGGTGGGCCAGGGAGAACTGCAGAGCGGCCGCCTTGATGCCGACCCCGTGCTGCTGCGCGAGCGCCTTGATCCGCTCCACCTTCGCGACGATGTCGGCGGGCGCCTTCTGGTACTCGAAGTGAGTGCCGCCGGCGAGAACGCCGGAGCTGTACGGGCCGCCGACGACGATGTCGACGTTCTGTGCGGCCGCGGCGGGCAGCAGGCGCTGCAGCGCCCGGCTGTGGTCCAGCAGGGTGTAGCGGCCGGCGAGCAGGAACGCGTCGGGGCGGGGTTCCTCCAGATCCAAAGTGAGCTCCAGCGGCTCGACCCGGTTGACGCCCAGCCCCCAGGCCTTGATCACGCCTTCGTCCCGCAGCCGGTCAAGGACGCGGAAGGCTCCGGTGCGGGCCGATTCGTACACGGCCAGCCACTGGTCGCCGTGGAAGTCCTGCGCCACGTCGTGCACCCACACGATGTCGAGCCGGTCGGTCTTGAGCCGCTTGAGGCTGTCCTCGATGGAACGCAGCGTGGCGTCGGCCGAGTAGTCGTTGACGATCTTGTTGGGGCGCCCGTGCTCGAAGAGGCCGCCCTTCTCGCCCAGGTCGCGCGCGGCGGGGTCCTCCACCTCGTCGAGGATGATGCGGCCGACCTTGGTGCTCAGGACGTAGGCGTCACGGGGATGGCCGGACAGGGCCTCGCCGAGCCGGATCTCCGACAGGCCCGCGCCGTAGAAGGGCGCGGTGTCGAAGTAGCGGATGCCGTGCTGCCAGGCCGCCTCCACGGTGGCGGCGGCCTCGTCGTCCGGGATGGCCCGGAACATGTTGCCCAGGGGGGCGGTGCCGAAGCCGAGTCGTCCGGGAAGGAGGGTGGTGATGCTCATGGAGATGTCCTCGCAGTGATGGGGTGGCGGCGTGCCGCGCTGAACGCGTTTCGGCGGGCCGCCGACTGTGCGTACTCCACGCTAGGATCGAGACTTCAGACTGTCCAAGACACACTTGGACTGAGTTCAGTCCCCCGAGGTCTCACATGCTCGATCTACGCCAGCTCCGCTACTTTGTCGCCGTCGCCGAGGCGGAACACGTCGGCCGAGCGGCAGAGGCCTTGCACATCTCCCAGTCTCCGCTCAGTCGGCAGATCGCTCAGCTGGAACAGAAGCTCGGCCTGACCCTCTTCGAGCGGAGCCAGCAGCGCATCCGGCTCACGGCGGACGGCCGCGTGTTCCTCACCGAGGCGAAGGCGCTGCTGCGGCACGCGGACCGGCTGGAGAACCTGGGCCGCCGGCTGGGCCGCGGCGAGGAGGGCGGACTGTGCATCGGGTACGCCGCCCACGCCATGCACACCGGCATCCTGCCCGATGCTCTACGGGTGCTGAACCAGCGCAGCCCCGGCATCCATGTCGCGCTGTACAGCCTGACCCCCGCCGAGCAGTTCGAAGGGCTGCGTCAGCGCAGTCTCGACATCGCCCTGGTCCACGAGCCTCCCGCCGCCGACGACCCGGACCTGGCCTTTGCACCGCTGCTGGACGATCCCCTGCTGCTCGTGCTCCCCGTGGACCACCCTCTGGCCGGCCGGGCGGAGCTCGCCCCCGCCGATCTGGACGGCCGGCCCTGGGTCGCGGTGGAGAACTCCGAGGATTCCGCCTGGCGGGACGCCTTCATCGCTTCCTGTGCGGCGTCGGGCTTCGCCCCTGATGTCCGCTTCGAAGCCGCTGAGCCCCTCACCGCGCTCGGCCTCGTCGCCTCGGGCCTGGGCCTGGCCCTGATCCAGAAGAGCCTGCTGCGGGGCGCCACCGAGGGCGTCGCCGTACGCGAACTGCACTGGCACAACGCCTGCGTACGGCTCTTCGCCGCCTGGCACCGCATCGATCTACGACCGGTGGTGGCCTCCTTCCGCTCGCTGGTGCTGGGCGGCGGTGCGACGGGCTGAGCCTGCGCCCGCCGGGCGGGACCGGGATGCTGAAGTCCCGCCCGCGATCGGTTCGGTGGCCAGTTCCAGGAAGTGATCGTCCCTCTCGCGCGCGACGCCGCCTTTGCTTCACCTCTTGACGTGTTTGGTTCAGACCTTTAGGTTCTCAGGTCACCAGCGATCCAAGAATGCACCCAAAGTTCAGCCTATTGAACGTAGCTCCGCGGCTCCCCCCACCGTCATCGCGCGCGAAAGGCTGGAAATCGCCATGGCTGAGCCTCCCTTCAACGTCCTGAGACACTCCGTCGGCGCCCGTAAAGTGCTGAGGCTGTTCATCCTCCTGGCCGCACTGCTGGGCCTGGCGACTCCCCCCGCGCAGGCGACCGCTCACGCCACGTCCCCGTTCAAGGTGCTGGCCCTCTACAACGGAACCTGGGACGCCGCGCACATCAGCTTCGTTCACGAGGCGAACGACTGGTTCCCCCGGCAGGCGGCGGCGAACGGCTTCACCTACACCGCGAGCAACAACTGGGACCTCCTCGCCAACGGTGGGGTCAACGGCTACCAGGTGGTGCTCTTCCTCGACGACCTGCCGCAGACCGCCGCCCAACGGGCCGGATTCGAGCAGTACATGCGGGGTGGCGGGGCCTGGATGGGCTTCCATGTCTCGGCCTTCACCACCGACGCCGCAAGCTGGCCCTGGTACCACAACCAGTTCCTCGGCAGCGGCAACTTCAAGTCCAACACCTGGGGGCCGACGACAGCCGTCCTCCGGGTCGAGGACCACAGCCACCCGGCCACCAGAAACCTGCCGTCCACCTTCACCTCGTCGGTGAGCGAGTGGTACAGCTGGTCCAACGACCTGCGCCAGAACCCTGACATCAAGATCCTGGCCTCGATCGACCCGAGCAGCTTCCCCCTCGGGACCGACCCCGACCAGAGCTGGTACGGCGGCTACTACCCGATCCTGTGGACGAACACCAAGTACCGGATGCTGTACGCCAACTTCGGCCACAACGCGATGGACTACGACACCAACACCACCCTGTCGTCCACCTTCGCCAGCCCGACGCAGAACCAGTTCCTGCTCGACGGGCTCAAGTGGCTCGGCGGAGCCGGGGACACCCAGCCGCCCTCCGGTCCGATCTCCGAGACGGCCTGGTACACGATGCGGAACGCCGGGAACGGTGCCTGCGCCGACGCACGTGCCGCGGCCACCGCCAACGGCACCGTCATCCAGCAGTACACCTGCAACAACACCGGGGCACAGCAGTTCCAGTTCCGCTCCACCGACAGTGGATACGTCCGCATCGCCGCCCGCGGTAACCCCCAGCAGGTCGTCGACGTGACCGACCGCTCCCAGGCGGACAACGCCCCGCTGCAGCTGTGGTCCTACTCCGGCGGCCAGAACCAGCAGTGGCAGCCCGTCCAGGAGAGCGCCGGTCGCTACCACTTCGTCGCCCGCCACAGCGGCAAGTGCCTCAGCGCCGCGGCCACCCCCGACAACAGCATCCAGCTGACCCAGCGAGGCTGCGACGGGTCCGGCGCCCAGACCTTCCAGCTCACCGCGCAGTAACCGTCACTCCGCCCTCACCTCACGGGAGGCCCCCACATGACGCGTTCCAGGATCCTCGCGACCGCGACCGTCGCGGCTGTCGTCGGCACACTGGCTGCCCTCGGCACCGGCAGCGCGAACGCCGCGGACCCGAAGGTCGCACCAGGCGGCAACTTCGACCTGTCGATATGGCAGCTCCAGGAGCCGGTCGGCTCCCCGGGATCCCCGACCACCATCCCCTCGTCCCGGCTCCAGGGCCCCAACGGCTACCAGGACTCGTACTTCTACACCGACACCCGCGACGGTGCCATGACCTTCTGGGCGCCCGAGAAGGGCGTCACTACGCCCAACTCCAACTACGCCCGCTCCGAACTCCGGGAGATGAACCGCGACGGCAGCGCCGCGAACTGGTCGCTCAGCGGCACCCACCGCCTGAACGCGACCCTGCGCGTGGTGTCCGTGACGTCCAACGTGTGCGTGGGGCAGATCCACCTCGGCACCGGGGGATCGTCCACCAAGCCGCTGCTGGAGCTGTACTACCACGCGGGCGGTGACATCGTCCTCGGCACCGAGAACTCACCGTCCGGCGGCCAGACCCTGCACACGGTGGGACATGTGTCGATCGGGAAGACCTGGAGCTACACGATCGGTGTGTCCGGAGGCAACACCATCGACCTGACCGTCAACGGCAGTACCACCCACTACTCCATCCCCTCGTCCTTCAAGCCGTACAAGCAGTACTTCAAGGCCGGCTCCTACAACCAGTCCTCGTCGGACAGCACCACCAAGGGGGCCCGGGTCGCGTTCTACGGGCTGACCGTCTCCCACAGCTGATCCACCGCGCATACACCGGCAGCAGGGCCCGCTCACCTGGCGCGGCGGACCCTGCTGCCGGTCCCGGCGCCCCAACGGCGCCTCGAAGGCCCGCCGAGTCACGGGGCGGGCCTCGCCTCGTTCGGCGCGCGCGATCGGTCCGGAGCTGATGTGCTGGTGGAGGGGATTTCCGCACCCGTTCCGGAGAAACAGATGAGTAGCTACCGAGTTGCGCAGGTGAACGCCGCGGGCGGCCCGTTGGAGATCACCGAACGCGAGGTGCCGCAGCCGGGCCCCGGCCATGTGCGGGTCGGTGTGCAGGCGTGCGGGGTCTGCCACAGTGACGCCTTCTTCGTGGACGGCACCGTAGCGGGCATCACGTTTCCGGTGGTTCCCGGGCATGAGATCGCCGGGCGTGTCGAAGAACTCGGCGAGGGAACGCACGGCAGAGGCTGGCGGGTGGGCGACCGGGTGGCGGTGGGCTGGTTCGGCGGCAGCTGTGGTTACTGTCTGCCCTGCAGACAGGGCGACTTCATCATGTGCCAGAACCTCCAGGTCCCGGGGTGGACGTACGACGGTGGGTTCGCCGAGGAGGTGATCGCGCCGGTCGACGCCTTGGCCCGGATCCCCGAAGGGCTCGCGGCGACCGCGGCCGGACCCATGGCCTGTGCCGGTGTGACGACGTACAACGGACTGCGGCGCAGTCCCGCCCGGCCGGGCGATCTGGTCGCCGTGCTGGGCATCGGCGGGCTGGGGCACCTGGGCGTGCAGTACGCGGTCGCCATGGGCTTCGAGACCGTGGCGATCGCCCGCGGGGCGGGCAAGGCCGACCTCGCCAAGCAGCTTGGCGCTCATCACTACATCGACAGCACAGCGGGCGGCGGCGTCGCGGAGGCGCTCCAGTCGCTCGGCGGTGCGAAGGTCGTCCTGGCCACCGCCGGCAGTTCCGACGCCATCGCGGCGACCGCCGACGGACTCACGCGCCGCGGTGAGCTGGTGGTGATCGGGCTGGCGCCCGAGCCGCTCGGGATCAGCCCACTTCAGCTGGTCATGGGCGCCAAGACGGTGCGTGGCCACGCCTCCGGCACCTCGCAGGACGTCGAGGACACCATGGCGTTCAGCGCCCTGTACGGGATCAGGCCGATGATCGAGACCGTACCGCTGGAGGAGGCCGACGAGGCGTACCGCAAGATGCTGTCCGGCGCCGCCCGGTTCCGTATGGTCCTCACCCGCTGATACCCCGTGCAGGCCGCGTACGAGCCGACGGTGCGTGGCTCGGCCGGAGTCAGGCGGGGGGAGCGGACTGCGGTGATCCGTGCCGTTCGAGTGCACTGGCGACATGGCTGAGCAGCTCGTCCGAGAAGCCGGGGTCGGCCACGGCACGGGACATGAGCAGGGCGCCGACCAGCGCGCTCAGGATGAGCGTGGCCTCGGCCCGGGCCTCCTCGGAGGTGCCGTCCGGGCCGGCGATCAGGTCCAGATAGGTGCGGACCTGCTGCTCGTAGGCCTCCTTGAACTGCTGGTCGCCGCGCCCGGCGGCGGCGCCGAGGGTGACCAGGGCGCATCCGGTGGCCGGAGCGTCGCGGTGCTGCCGGCTCAGATAGGCGTCGATGAGTCCGCGGCGAGGTTCCTGCGCGTTCTTCCGCGCGGCCCGCTGCATCTTCGCCGACCCTTCGGCCAGGGCCAGAGCGACGGCCTGGCCGATCAGATCGTCACGAGAGGCGAAGTGCTTGTAGAAGCCGCCGTGGGTCAGTCCCGCCTCCTTCATGAGGTCCGCGACGCCGGGGCGGGTGACGCCCTCGGTACGGACCTTGCGGGCCGCCATGCGCAGTACCCGCTCGCGGGACGCCGCCTTCTCCGTCTGCGAGTGCCCCATGTCGCTCTTCCCTTCGGGAGTGACACCTGTGCCGGATTACTGGATGTTGCCCATCATACACATTGCGCAGAAAGAGCGATGTGAGCTGGACATCTTTGACTTTCTGGAGGACGAGCGCAATCCTCAAATCAGGATGTTGTCAGTCATCCAGATCTGAGGAGAACCATGTCCGAGACCTACGACCTCCGCCGCACGGCAGTACTGTTGGTCGACCCCTACAACGACTTCCTCTCCGAGGGCGGCATGGTCTGGCCGCGAGTGGAGCCCGTGGCCCGGGAGGTCGGTCTGCTCGACAACCTGCGCTCCGTGGTCGGCTCCGCGCGCGAGGCCGGCGCCCGTGTGGTGTTTGTCCCGCACCGCCGCTGGGAACCGGGGGACTACGAGACATGGGACCACCCCAACCCGACCCAGCGCGGCCTCATGGAGCGGCACAGCTTCGCCCGAGGCACCTGGGGCGGGGAGTTCCACCCCGACTTCCGGCCCCGGCCGGGCGAGGTCGTCGCCCATGAGCACTGGGCGCAGAGCGGGTTCGCCAACACCGACCTGGATCTGCAGCTCAGGCAGCACGGCATCACCCATGTGGTGATGATCGGCCTCCTGGCGAACACCTGCATCGAGTCCACCGCTCGCTTCGCCATGGAGCTCGGCTATCACGTGACGCTGGTCCGCGACGCCACGGCCGCCTTCCGGCCCGAGATGATGCACGCCGCGCACGAGCTCAACGGCCCGACCTTCGCCCACGCCATCGTGACGACGGCGGAGCTCGTCGCCGCTTTCCGGGAAGGCGCGGCATGACCAGGGGAGGCGGGGACCGGTGACGAGACGGAGTTCGCCGACGAGTACGTAGGGCCGATCGCGGGGACCGTCGCGGAAATGGCTGCGTTTCCCGGCGGTTTGCCCAATGGCATGCTCCGGTCAAATCTGCCACGCTGCCGGTAGCCGTCACCCCGGCCCCACGGGGGACGGCTGGAATCTCACTCAGCGATCGCGCGAGCGATACGCGCAGCCCCGGCTGCCCACCGGCGCACCCAAGCCGAAGGGTGGCCACCGAGCGAGCCGGAACCCCGGCCGGCGCAAAGGAGTTTCGTGTGAGACCCACCCCCCACAAGGCCCTCGCGGCGAGCGTACTCGCCGTCGCCGCGACGGCCGCTGTCCTGCTTCCCGTGACCCCGGCGGCGGCCGCCCCGTCCACGGCCCCCGCGGCCGCCGCCTGCACCCCGTCCCAGGTGGTCACCAACGGCGGCTTCGAGAGCGGGACTTCGTCCTGGACCCAGTCGAAGACCGGAGTCATCACCGACCGGGCAGGTCAGACCGCCCACGGCGGCACCGCTTTCGCCTGGCTTGACGGTGTGGGCAGCACCCACACCGACAGCCTCACGCAAAGCGTGACCATCCCCTCCGGATGCAGCACCGCCACCCTCAGCTTCTGGTTGCACGTCGACACCGCCGAGACGACCTCGTCCACCGCGTACGACAAGCTGACGGCGAAGATCGGCAGCACGACCCTCGCGACGTACTCGAACCTCGACAAGAACACCGGGTACGTGCAGAAGTCGTTCGACGTGTCGGCGTTCGCGGGGCAGACCGTGTCCGTCGCCTTCACCGGCACCGAGGACTCCAGTCTCCAGACGAGCTTTGTCATCGACGACGTCAGCCTCGACACCTCCGGAGGCACGGCTCCGCCCGCGGACTCCACCCGCACCCCGGCCGCACCCTCGTACACCGTGAGTCTCAGCAGCAACACCTCCGGCACGGTCTGGACCGGCCACGAGAGCGCCACCTTCACCAACGCGTCCGCCACGGCGCTCAGCGAGGTGTATCTGAGGCTGTGGGACAACTACCACGGCACCTGCTCCGCCCCGCCCGTCACGGTCAGCAATGTCACCGGCGGCACGGCGGGCGCCCTGTCCGTCGCCTGCACCGCCCTCAAGATCGACCTGCCGACGCCCCTCACCCAGGGCCAGACCGCCACGATCGGCTTCGACCTGGGCATCACCGTTCCCAGCGGCGCCGACCGGTTCGGCCACGACGGGGCCTTCAACTTCATCGGCAACGCCCTGCCGGTCCTCGCCGTCAAGGACGGGGCGGGCTGGCACCTGGACCCGTACACCAACAACGGCGAGTCGTTCTACTCCCTGACCGCCGACTTCAAGGTGACCCTGGACCACCCGACCACCCTGCTCGTACCGGCCACCGGTTCCTCGGTCGACACCCCCGGCTCCAGCGGACGAACGATCACCACCGCCACCGCCTCCAAGGTCCGCGACTTCGCCTGGGCGGCCGGTCCCTTCAGCAAGGTCTCCGGCACCTCGGCCGCCGGCACAGTCGTCAACGTCTACTCCGTCTCGGGCATCAGCTCCTCCGACGCCCAGTCGATGCTCAGCACCGCCAAGAGCGCTGTCGACACCCATGCGTCGCGGTTCGGTGCCTACCCGTACGGTGAGTTGGACGCCGTGATCGACAACAACTTCTGGTTCGGCGGCATGGAGTACCCCGGGTTCGTCCTCGACCTGGTCAGCACCACGGCGCTCACCCATGAGATCGGTCACCAGTGGTGGTACGGCATCGTCGGCGACGACGAGTACAACAGCCCCTGGCTCGATGAGGCGTTCACCGACTACGCCACCGACCTGGCACAGAACAAGACCGGCACCAACTGCTGGAACAGCGTGTCCTGGGCCTCGTCGGCGGAGAAGATCACCAACTCGATGGCCTACTGGGACGCCCACTCCTCCCGGTACTCCACCGTCGTCTACGGGTACGGCAAGTGCGCCCTGCACGACCTGCGGCGCGTTCTCGGCGACAGCGCCATGACGCAACTGCTCAAGAGCTACGCGGCGTCGCACTGGAACGGCGTCTCGACCACGGCCGAGTTCAAGGCAGCCGCCCAGGCGGCCACGACCACGGACCTGACCTCGTTCTGGACCCAGCACCGCATCGACGGCTGAGCACGGCATCGGTTCGCCGCGGCGGGCTCCTCCGTGAGCTGTCCGCGGCGGACTCCGGGTCGCCGCCCGCACCCGGCGGCGACCCGGCTCAGCCCGTGCCGTCGGAGCAGTGGCTCAGGAGCGGTCCGCCGAGAACGTCGTGCAGTTCGGGCCGTAGATCCGGCCGTCCAGGTGGTTCGGGGCGGACGTGCCGTAGGAGCCCTGGAGGTCGACCGTCAGATAGCCCGGCGGCTGGTTGATCCAATGCGTCGCCCGCAGTGTCAGCACACCGTTCTGGACGGTACCCGCCATCGCGAACGAGCCACGCGGCACCTGGGGGTTGGACGGCTCCGGATAGAACGCGAACACGGCGTCCGCGGTGCCGTCGTCGTGCTCCTCGATGGTGAGCACCAGGCCTGTGATGCCCTGGTTGCACACATAGCTGCCGTTCCATTGCCCCGTCAGACCGATGACGCTCGCGCCGGGCGTGGACGGCGTGTCATCCGGTGTGGACGGTGTGGCATCGTCCGGGGAGACGTGCGGCGACGAACCCGAGGACGAGCTCCCCGAGTCCGAGCCGGACCCGCCACCACCGAACAGGGCGTCCGCCCGCCACGCCACCAGCCCGATCGCCAGCACCGCGGCGAGAACGGAGCCGATCACGGCCATGCGACGTCCGAGCGAGGAGCCCCCGGACGGGCCGCCGAACTTCCCCGGCACCGGCGTGGGCAGTATGCCTGGGGGAGGAGTCCCGGGCGCAGAAGCGTCCGCCCCCGGGCCGCTCCCCACCGCGTCCGACACCCACGCGGTGGGCGTATAGGCCGGCGGCGGGGTGGCCGCACCCGGCCCGGTCATGGTGGGCGCCTGATGGGCCGGAGTGGAGGCGGCCCCGGATCCCGGAGGTGACGGCGTACCGGCCGACGGATGTCCGCGGTCCCCGGCCGGCGGCGTCTCGGGCACAGTGGCCTTGTCCCCGGCCGGCGGCGTCTCCGGCACCGTCGTAGACTCGCCCGACGCACCGTCGCCGGCACCCCGTACCGTCGAGGCCACGGTCGGTGGGAGCCAGGACGCGCTCGTGAACAGCAGCGTCGTACGGGCCGCGCCGGCCGCGTCGGTGAGTTCCGCGAGGAGCGCGTCGACCGTCGGCCGGTCCTCCCGGCGCTTGGCCAGGCAGCGCGCGACCAGACCGCGTATCGCCTCGGGCACCGCGTCCAGGTCGGGTTCGCCGTGGACGATGCGGTACATCAGGCCCTGGGCCGATCCGGTGCCGAAGGGGCCGGAACCCGACGAGGTGAACGCGAGGACCGCGCCCAGCGCGAACACGTCGCTCGCCGGCCCGACGGGTTCACCGGTGAGCTGCTCCGGTGACATGAACCCGGGTGTTCCGATCACAACCCCGGTACGGGTGATCGCGCTCGCCCCGGTGGCCGTCGAGATACCGAAGTCGATGACACGGGGACCATCGGCGGCGAGCAGCACGTTCGACGGCTTGAGATCACGGTGCACGAGCCCCGCCGCGTGGATCGCCTCCAGCGCCTCGGCGAGCCCCGCCGCGAGCGTTGTCACCGGGCCCGCCTGCCAGGCGCCGTGCCGGGCGACGGCGGTGTCCAGCGAGACCCCCGGCACATACGCGGTGGCCAGCCACGGCGGGTCCGCCGCCGGGTCCGCATCCACCACGCCCGCTGTGAACACGCCGTTGACCCGGCGGGCGGCGGCGACCTCTCGCGCGAACCGCTGCCGGAACTCGCGGTCCTCGGCGAGCTCGGGCCGTACGACCTTCACCGCGACCGCCCGGCCGCCCTTGGACCGGGCCAGATAGACCCGCCCCATGCCGCCGGCCCCCAGCCGGCCCACCACGCGGTAGGGCCCGACCCGTTCGGGATCCCCCACCCCCAGCGCATGCAGAGCCTCCACGTGACCCCCCAGGTCTACTGCGTCTCCCCACGCAGGGTTCACATCATGACGTCAGCAAGCGCTTGCGAGGCTTCCGGTTTCAACAGACTCGGGAGTAATCACGGGAACTCGGGCCCATTCGAAGGTAGTTGCGGCGACTCACCCCGAGTGGAGCGGATTGCGAAGCGGGCCGACCACAGCCCGGCCGAGTCCACGACGGCCCGGATCCGGCGATCCGTGGACGGCACCGCGCGGCAACGGCTCCGTCCGCCGTTTCGCGTCCGACGCCTCCACCCGCACGCTCGCGCCGTGCATCGATCCCGTCACCGTGCCCACATGCGATACCGCCGCCCCCGGCACCGCGTGCGGCGAGACATCGTCGCGGGCCCGTCCGCCGTGCGTCGAGATTCCGCTCAGGTCCACGGCGATACCCGGCGGCACCGTCGGCGGCCCACTTCCGCCGTGCGTCGAGATCCGGAGCGCGCGCCCTGCTCGCTCTCAGACAGCCACGCACGGTGCAACCCAGCCGCGCCGAGCCGCCGTGCACACCGAGCTCGATGATGCGCGGCACCATCCCGCGCTGTGGCCACCCGCTGCGACAAGCGCGACTACGTCTTCGAAGGCACGCTGGCCGTACGGCACCGTGCAAGAGCCATCGGAAACGGCTAGGCCGCAGGCGGCACCTAGGGGGCCGACTCCCCTGTCTCCCCTGGTCCCTCCCACAAGCTGAGGGCGGCGCGTACGGTGTCCTCGAGGTCCGCTCTGCTGTGACCGCCCTTCGCCTGCACCGCCATCCCCTGGATCAGAGTGAGCAGGAGCGTCGCGGTCGCATCGGCGTCGAGTCCGCGCGGCAGCGGCCCGTTCGCGCTCGTCTCACGCAACCGCTGACGCAGGCTGGGTCCGATCTGATCCCGGTTGCGGGCGAGTTCTTCGCGAATCTCGGCGGTGTCGGGGCCGCAGGCCAGCGCCGCATTCGTTTCCAGGCACCCGGGCGGGGTCGTCTCCCCGGTGTGCAGCGTCGCGAGGCCGTACAGCAGTTTCTCCGCGATGCGCCTGGGCGTGGTCTCGGCCAGCGCTGCGACACGGAAGTCGAGGTAATCCGAGCGGTAGAGCTCCAGGGCGCGCCGGAATAGTTCCTCTTTACTGCCGAAAGTCCGGTAAAGGCTAGTTCTGCCCATTCCAGTGGCTTTCATGAGAATATTCAGGGAAGCCCCTTCGTATCCATACTTCCAGAATGCGAACAGTGCATTCTGGAGAGCCTGTGCTTCAACGAAGGTCCGCGGCCTGGACAACTTCTCTGCCTTTCTCCGGCGCCCCTCCACCTGAACGACTCATGAACCCGGCCTGGGGAATCGGGCGTATTGCACGATTTCCAAAGGATATCACTCGGTAACTGCCTCCAAAGCTGCCGGGCGAACGGTGTGCGTCTTGAGCGCAAAACCGGTGACGGCCGCCGCCGTCAAGGCCAGGAAAATGGCCGCCCATGGAGTCGTCAGCACTCCGGCGCCCTCAAGCACCCGTCCACCGATGAGCGATCCGCCCGAGATCCCCAGGTTGAAGGCGGCGATGTTGAAGCCGGACGCGGCACCCACCGACTCGGGCACTTCGTCCTCGGCAACCGTCACCACTCCGGCCTGCACCACCGGGTTGATCGCGAAGCCGAAGAATCCCCAGACGGTGAGGTTGATCATAACGGGGACCGTCGAATGGGCCGTGGCGGGCAGCAACGCCAGCGACGCGGCCAGGCCGAGCAGCACCACGATGACGGCCCGCTTGGTACCGAGACGGTCCGCAAGTCTTCCTCCCCAGAAATTGCCGACGACGGTGGCGATTCCGAAGAAGACCAGGCCGACATTGACCATGCTCTCGCTCACGCCCGTCACGGATGTGAGCAACGGGGAGACAAAGGTGAAGACCACGAAATTGGCACCGAATCCCAGCGCGGTGATGAGATACATCGTGACGAGCCGACCGTTGCGAAGCAGTCGCAGTTGGGAGAGCAGACCGGCGGGCGGTGTGTGGGAAATTCTCGCCGGCAGAAGCAGCACCAGGGAGATGACGCTCACCGCGGCCAGCGCCGTCACGACGAGGAAGGGAACTCGCCAGTCGAATGTCTCGCCTATCCACGAGCCCAGCGGCACGCCCAGCACCATGGCGACGGTCAGACCGCCGAACATGACCGCCACGGCTCCGTTCGCCTTTTCCCGTGGGACAAGAGAGGAGGCGACGGCAGCGCCGACGCTGAAGAAGACGGCATGGGCGAACGCCGTGATGACGCGCGCAGCGAGGAGCGTTGCGAAGCCGGGTGCGAAGCCCGCCGCCAGGTTCCCGGCAAGGAAGATGACCATCAGCCAGACGACGAGCTTACGGCGGTCGACCCGCCCGGTGAGGGCGGTGAACAGAGGTGCGCCGATCGTGATCGACAAGGCGTAGAGGCTCACCAGGAGTCCGGCGGTGGCGACGCTGACCCCCAGATCCTCGGCCATCGACGGAATGAGTCCGACGATCACGAACTCGGTCGTTCCGATGGCGAATGTCGAGATCGCCAGGGAGAAGACGCTACGCGGCATCGCCGACCGACTCCCTTATGCGCGGGGCCGCGGCCTGGGCGATGATCTCGTCCTCCTCCACGGAGGCACTGGAGATACCGATCGCCCCGACGACCACACCGCCGGCCTCCCTGATGACGACTCCGCCGCCGAAGTTGATCAGCCCGCCATTGGTGTGCTCGACCATGTGGCTGGGGCCGTCGGGGTGGGCCACCCCGCCGAGGGCCGCGCTGTCGGACTCGAACAGTGCCGCCGTGCGCGCCTTGCGGTGCGCGACGTCGATGGTGCCGAGGATCGCGCCGTCCATGCGGAGGAACCCGGCCAGGTGGGCCGCCCTGTCGCACACGCTGATGTTGACCGGCGGGAACCCCCGTTGCAACGCCTCCTCCTTTGCGGCGGCGATGAGCTTCTCGATGAGTGCGGCGCTGAGCGTCACGATGTTCCTTCGGTTCTCGAATCATTTGGTACCGATCGGTTTCAAACCGTAGGCCGCACTCCGCCGCCCGTCAAACGGCACGTCAGCGGTGGGATCGACCGTGCCTGGGTGCATCGGCGCGACGCCGCGATCGACAGGAGTCCGGCGAGCTGTGGCACCGCTGCGGCCGACGGAGGCCTGCGGCGCCCGCGAGGAGGTGGTGGCGACGCCGGGGGACCCGCGGCCTACAGAAAGAGGTGTTGGTGCGGGCCTCGTTCGCACCGTTCCGCTACCCGCGAGAATGGGAGGGGGAGTTGGGGTGAATGATCTAATCTATCCGCCATGCCTGATATGTCGCATGGCGTGCATGGCCGGACGCCCTCCCCGGCGGACCGCTGGGCCGCCTTTCGGGAGTCCCCCTACCTCCCGGCGACCGTGCTGGTGCTGATCGTGGCAGCCGTGGCAGGGCTGTTCGCCGGTTCCTACACCTATGCGATGGCCAACCCGACTCCGCACACCGTTCCCATCGCGGCCGTCGGCGCCTGGAACCAGGAGCAGGGTCGACGTTTCATCGCCGCGATGGAGAAAGGGCTGTCCACCTCCCTGAAGGTGCGCGGCTACGACAGTTACGCAGCGGCGAAGGAGGCCATGGAGGACCAGACGGTGTTCGCCGTGCTCGACGTCCCTTCCCATGGGAACGCCATCACCCTGGATGTGTCCGGCGCCTCCGGGGCGTCCGTCGCTCAGGTGCTGACGGCAACGGCGGTACAGGTCGGCGAGTCCACCGGGGTAACGGTCACGGTTCACGACATCAAGCCGCTGCAGAGGGGCGATCCACGGGGACTGGCGATCTTCTACATCTCCATCGCGGCCGTGATCATCGGTTTTGTCGGCGCCATCCAATTGAGCGTGCACGCGCGTGCGCTCGATCCATGGGAACGTATCGCCTTCATCTTCCTCTACGCCCTGCTCGGCGGATTCACCATCGCTGCGGTGGTGGACTGGCTGTTGGGCTCGCTGAAGATGCCGTTCGTCGAGTCCTGGTCGATCCTGACGCTGACGATGTTCGTGTCCGGCACGGTCTTCACGATGTTCAACACGCTGTTCGGGCGCTGGGCCATGCTGCCGACGTGGGGACTGATGGTCGTGGTCGGCAACCCGTCCTCGGGTGGTGCCGTCTCCTGGCCACTGCTGCCGTCTCCCCTCGGTACCGTCGGCCGTTGGCTGCCGCCCGGGGCCTCGGTGAGCGCCCAGCACACCGCTGTCTACTTCGCCGGCCACCAGCACGCCTTCCCCTTTCTGGTGCTGGCCGGATGGGCGGTTGTCTCCGGCACCGTCTTCTGCGTCTGGCGGCACCGCCACCCCGGTGGTCGTCCGGCCCCGTCGCATGCGGCGCCCTGATTCGCTCCAGTGGCTTGCCGAGGTCAGGGTCGGGGCGTTCCTGCTCTGAATTCGGAAATTGCTTCGAAAAGGTAGAGCGATTGTTGGACGGCATCCTCGCGTGAGGTCCGGATGACGCCGTCGACCCAGTTGAGGAGGATTTGGTTCACACCCCCGACCACGGCCATCGACATTGCTGTGGTGTTGATTTCCGGGTCGTGCCGTCCCTCAAGGAGCAGAGATTCCATCAGGCTTGCCAGGTGGCGCATTCCGCGTCGACGTTCACTTGCCGCCAGCGGGCCGGCCGAGAGTGATTCGATCAGCTAGACGGGGGTTGGCGGGAGATGGCCGACATGGCCCTCGCGTTCGTCTCCCGCTTCACTCGCTGACGCGCAGGGGCGGCGCGGAGAAGACACCCGCCGCGGTTGACCGGTCGGACCTGTCTGCCAGGTCGCGCTGCGGCGGTACCGCCCCCCGGAGGGCAGCGGTTCCGCCGCGCCGTGATCTGCGTCAGGCCGCGGAGGGGGCAAGGTCGATGGAACGGTTCTCCTCCAGGACCCGGTACCCGGTGCTGGTGTACAGGTTCATCGCCACTTCGTTGCCGCCCCACACGGTGAACAACAGCGCCGAGTCGCCGCCCGCGAGGGTGGCCTGCTCACCGACCGCCATGGCGGCCCGCCCGTACCCCTTGCCGCGATGCTGCTCCCGGATGTGCAGCGAGTAGCCGTAGGTGACGCCCGGCAGGTAGCCGTGCTTCAACCAGCCGGTGCCGATCTGCTCGCCCGCCGCCTCGAGCACCAGGAACGTGTGGTCGGGCGTCGCCAGGCCCTCGGGGATCAGGTCCGCGAAGTCGCGGTCGGACTTGCGCGCGGCCTCCTCGGGGCTGAGGGCTCCCGACCGGACGATGTCCGCGATGTAGCCGGTCTTCTCGGAGGCGAGCCACTCGGGGTATTCGGCCTCGGTCATCGGCCGTGCGGTGACCCCGCCGAGCGGTTGTGGCGGGGAGCTGATGAGACGCACCCTGCTCTGGCCCCGGACGGGGTACGTGCCGAACAACTCGCCCGCAGGCTCGGTGAGTCGTACGTCCAGCCGGCGTGCGCCCCGCTCCGCACACCAGGCCTCGGCCCAGTCGCGGGCGGCCTGCTCGTGCCCCCGGCCGGCGTGGGGCGCGTCGACCCTCAGGTCGTCGATGCGGCCCGCGAGCGTGCCGTGGTGGTCGGCCACGGCCACGGCGACATGTCCCACCCGGGTGCCGGCGTCCGTGATCTCGGCGACGGTGAGGTCGCCCGCTCTCTCACGCGTGACCTCAAGCATGCGCTTCGCCGCGGCCGGACCGAGCCCGGCGGCGGCGTACGAGGCGAGGCGTCGCCGCTCGAAGTCCTTCTGCCATTCCGCGCTGTCACCAAGGACGCTGAATTCCGTCATTCGATCACACAATCATGTGGTCATGGATGCGAGCCAGTGGATTCCGCAGGCACACAGGCCGGGGACGGGGGCGCGGCCCGCAGACGGCGCAGGCGGCCGGCGTGCCCGGCGGATCCGCCCCCGTGTCACGCGTGTTCGCCCGCCGTCAGGGCTCGGGCCGACGCCGCTCGGGAAGTGATCCCGAGCTTTCGGTAGATCCGGTACAGATGATCGGAGACCTGCGAGGGGCACTGCCCAGTGAGCGGAAGGTGTGAAACCCGTTGAGCAACGCCTCCCGGGCGCTCCCCTGGTGGTGGCGGCGAAGCCATCGCCCATGAGCCAGGCGTAGCCGCGCCGCCGGGAAGACCCGCTGTTCCGCGCCCGCGGTCCGGACGGCGGAGCCTTGCCCACCGCTGGGGCTCAAGTCCCCGCCCCTCTTCAGCCGCGCCTTCAAGGCCGCCTACGGGCTGTCCCCGCAGGCATGGCGTGAACTCCGGCACCTGTGACGACCGGCCGTCTGCCGTACCGCCCCCGTCCCACCGCCTTCGAAGGGGCCGGGCGGTCCGCAACGTGGTCCGCGCGCGACTTCTTGGACGGGATCAGCCCCCGCCGCTGATCAGCCGACCGCAGGGCTGGGTGCCGGGGACGTGGTGTCCGCGGGGGCGGCGGTACTCACGTTCAGATCCGGGCGGGGGGTGAGGACGACCATCGGCGCGCCCGGCTGGGGCGCGGGCGGGGTGAGCTGGTCCTTGGGCAGCTTGGGCGGGGTGCTCTGCTGGAAGAGGACCTGGTCGAAGTTGACCGTGCCGGTCTTCTCCAGCACCGTGATGTGGTCGAGGACCGTGTCGTTCGCCAGGTCGGCCAGTTGGCGCACCATCGTGTTCTTGGTGGTGGCGCGGATCTTGGCGATGGTCGGGAAGATCTGGCCGTGGGTGACCCGCATGATGTTCGCGGCGGTGTTGTCGAACTCCCTGCCGTTCGCCGCCGCCGAGGTCGCCACGAACTGCTGCTGCTGTGGGGTCGCCTGGTTCGGCAGGGTGATGCCCAGTTCCGGGGCGATCTTGCGGCACATCGCGTCGAGTCCGGCGTGGCCCACGATCAGGTGCTTGCCGGCCTCCCTCATCTCCGGCGTGGACCCCTTCTTCAACGCGATCTCGCCGAGCGGGTACTCCCACAACCCGGCCGAGCGCACCTTGACCACGAAGTCACGGTCCGCTTCCGTCAGTGGGCCGTAACGGGTGTTGGCGATGACGCGGTCCGGGGAACTCGACGTGTTCTGGACGCCGAGCATGGCAGGGTAGGCGAGGGCGGTGAGGGTCAGACCCAGCGCACCCGCCACAAAGACGGTTCCTGCCATGTTCCGGGAGATGGGCATGATTGCCTCCAGGCGTGAGCGGCTTGCTTCGCCAGGAAGTACGTACGGACTCCACGGATGGATCATCGTTCTGAAAAAATCTGGAAAAATCTCGGGAGGCTGCTGCGTGTCGCGTCAGAGACGCCGGGACCGATCCGCAACACATCCCAGGGACTCCCGGCGCCCGACGGCGAGAGCGAGTCGGTGCGCCTGAGCCCGAGCGGGAGACGGAAGCCGGCCGCACGGAGCGTCCGGCGCTGGTCTTGGTGCACGGTGCCGGGCAAGGCGGTCGGATGTGGAGACGTCAGCTGGGAGCGTTGTCCGATGACTTCCACGTCGTCGCACCCGATCTGCCGGGCTTTGGCGGCACACCGGGACCGTTCAGCCTGACGGCGGCCGTGGAACGGGTCGCCGAGATCGCCCGGCGGCTACGGCCTGTCCATCTGTGCGGCCACTCCCTCGGGGCGATCGTGGTGGCACGGGCGGCGGCTGAGAACCCGGACCTCGTTGCCCGGTTGATTCTGTCCGGTGGGCCCGAGATCGCACCAGGCAAGACGTCGCCACGGCGGCTTCGGATCGAACGGCGTCGTCCCGGCCTGCTGGTCCGCGCGCTCTCCGACCTGCCCGATCGCGCCGGGTGGATCGACGTGCTGGACGCTCTGCAAACGAGCGACCTGTCCCGCGTACTTCCGCGGATCGCCGCGCCCACGCTTGTGCTGTGCGGGAAACGGGATCGCAGCGGCCTGCCGGACGCCCGACAGACCGCGGCGGCCATCCCAGGGGCCCATCTGTCTGTGGTTCCGCACGCCGGGCACCTGTTGCCCATGACGGCGCCGCATGCGTTCAATGCCATCGCCCGTGCATTCCTCGCCTCCGACCACCGGCAGACCCGTTGAGAGCGTCATGGTCCGGTGCCGGTTCATTACGCGGTCTTGAGTGGGTCACCGCTCATCCAGCCGCTCCCACCACAGACCGGGCGAACCTGTTCGGGCACAGCACTAATCGTGGATCTCGACGATGTATCCGCCGGGGAACTGCACGACGGCGCTGCCGTGTCCGGCCGCGGAGTGCGGCCCCCAAAGCACCTTCGCCCCACTCGACTTGGCCTTGGCCAACGTCTCCGCAAGGTGCGTCACCTCGTAGCCGGTGACTTCTCTCCCGAAGGGATACGGGAGGTGTCCGTCGGTCACCATGACGAGGGTCTTCCCGAAGGGGGAGGAGAGACGGATCCGCCGGTACGTCGTGCCGGGCAGACCGATTTCACCCGCGTCCGCACGCCGGTTGTCCGAGACGACCGATCCGCCGGTGAACTTCGCATAGGAGCGCAGGAAGGCGTCGACCGCGTCGGCCGAGACATAGACCCGGTTCTCCGGCACGGTCGCAAGCGGCGGGTACGACGGCGCGGTGGTGTGCCAGTAGACCTGCGTGTTGATCCCGCCGGGGAACTGGATGACCGCGTCCCGCCCGATGGGGTCGGAGAAAGGGGAGACGAGGAGATACGCGCCGCTGGCCTGCGCGCGCCGGATGCCGGCGTCGAAGTCCTTCAGCAGCCAGCCGGTCCGCTCCGCCCCGAACGGGTACGGGACGGGTGTCTGGAAGTCGAAGACCGACAGGGTCCCGACGGGCGAGAAGATGAGCTCGGACTTGGTCCGGCTGGGTGTCGGGGTGACGTCGGTGACCGAGACGGCGGTGTTCGTCCCGCCGAAGGTCGCCTTCCAGCTGGCGGTGAACGCCGCCAGCATGCCGGGTTCGACATAGACATGCGTCGTGTCGTACTGAGGGCCGACGCCGATCTGGCTCTGAGCGCTTCGATAGGCGCGGGGAAGGCCTTCTGCCGACGTGGCGGCCGTTGGGACGACAAGCAGGGTGGCGGAGAGTACGACAGGCAGGACGTGAGCGAGAGCGCGGTCTCTCATGGTTGCCTGCTCCTCTGGGCCACGGAGGCCGTCAGGATTCCTTCTGGGCGATTCCTTCCGGGCGCGGCGCTCAAGGAGGGCGGGCCGTGCTCGCGGCGCTCGCCCGCGCACGCACCGGGGTCATGTATTCACCCACCGTAAACGCCGGTGCCCGGTGACGCATCTTTGCCTGGGGCGGCCTCTGCGCTGGGACGGCGTCCCCTCACTGCGTACGGCCTTGTGGATGCTCCGCGATCAGGCCGGACGCACCCCCAGCGGCCAATGGGTGCGCGTGGTGGGCGGCTGGACCGTTGATCAGTTCGCCGAGCGGCGGCTGCCCACCGTGGCGGAGCTCAACGCCGCGGCCCCGGACACCCCTGTCTTCGTGCTGCACCTGTATCAGTCGGCCATTCTGAACCGGGCCGCGGTCAGAGCGGCCGGCCTCACCAGGGACAGCGTCCCGCCTCCCGGGGGACAGATCGTCCGCGACCACTCGGGGGAGCCCACGGGTCTTCTGCTGGCGGCCCCTGCCGCAGGTCTGCTGTACTCCACCCTCGGCAAAGGGCCCAAGCTGGACGAGGAACAACAGGTCGGCTCCACCCGGTACTTCCTGTACGAGCTGAACCGGCTGGGCCTGACCAGCGCCATCGACGCCGACGGCGGCTTCCAGAACTTCCCCGAGAACTACGGGGCCGTGATGAGGCTCGCCGAGCAGGGCCTGCTGACCCTGCGCATCGCCTACCACTTGTTCCCGCAGAACCCCGGCCAGGAACTGGATGATCTGCGGCGGTGGATCGGTATGGTCCGGCCCGGCGACGGCGACGAGTGGCTGCGCCTCAACGGAACGGGCGAGAACCTCGCATGGTCGCCCGCAGACTACGAGAACTTCACCGAGCCCCGACCGCTGCGGCCGGACTGCGCCGACAGCGAACTCGAAGCGGCAGTACGCCTGTTGCTCGACAACGGATGGGGCTTCCGGCTGCACGCCACCTACGACGAGACCATCCGCGCCGACCTCGACGTGTTCGACAAGGTGGCCGCGGACGGCGGGTTCCCTCGCGGTGTGCCCTGGTTCTTCGACCACGCCGAGACCGTCTCCGAGGTCAGCCTCGACCGGATCGCCGCGCTGGGCGGCGCCCTGTCCATCCAGAACCGGATGATGTTCCAGGGCACTGCCTTCGCCGACCGCTACGGCGCGGCCCAGACATCGAACACCCCGCCCATCCTCAAGATGCTCGAGCGCGGACTGCGGGTCGGCGCCGGCACCGACGCCACCCGGGTGTCCAGTTACAACCCGTGGCTGTCCCTGGAATGGCTGCTGCGCGGACGCACCATCGGCGGCAGACTGCTGGCGTCCGCCGAGAACCGGGTCGACCGGACGACGGCCCTGCGCATGTACACAGTCGCCGGCGCCGAACTCACCGGCGAAGCCGACGTCAAGGGCGTTCTGAAAGAGGGTTACTACGCCGACCTGGCCGTGCTGTCGGAGGACTATTTCTCCGTACCGGAGGAGGACATCTCACACATCGAGTCCTTGCTGACCGTCGTCGGCGGACGCATGGTGTACGCCGCCGGCGAGTTCGAAGGGCTGGCCGCGCACCTGCCCGGCGTGGAACCGTCCTGGAGCCCGGTGGCCTACTTCGGCGGGTACCACCACACGGTGTTCCCGAGCCCCCCTTCCGGGGTCGACCAGGCGCAGGCAGTGGTCGAGGCCGCCGCCGCGTCCGAGGAACACCGCCAATGGCGCATCGTCCGAGGCTTTGCCGACGACAACGGCGCCTCTTCCGCCGGCGAGGTCTTCGACTCGTGTTTCGTCCTGTGACAGCGGCACCGCGAGGCCGTCGACGAGACGGCGAGCCGGAGCGGTGACCGCCCTGTCCCACACCCAGCCGGAAGGCAGAGCCCCATGGTCAACACTCAGGACGTCAAGCCCGATCCCGCCCCGTCTCTGCTGACTCCGCAGGACAGCGTCGTGTTGATGGTGGACCATCAGCCGCAGATGTTCTTCGGTACCACCAGCACCGACCGCGGCGACATCAGCAACGCCACAGTTGCTCTGGCCAAGGCCGCCAAGGTCTTCGACGTCCCCGTCGTCCTCACGACAGTCGCGGCCAAGACCTTCTCCGGCCCCCTCCTCGGCCCGCTGGCAGACCAGTTCCCCGGCGTCGAGCCCATCGACCGCACCACGATGAACTGTTGGGAGGACGCACGAGTCGTCGAGGCGGTCAAAGCGACCGGCCGCCCCAAGATCGTGATGGCGGGCTTGTGGACCGAGGTGTGCATCGCGCTCGCCGGCCTGTCCGCAAGAGCACAGGGCTACGAGGTCTACGTCCCCACCGACGCCTGCGGCGGTGTGTCGCTCGAAGCCCATGAGAACGCCTTGCGGCGGATCACGCAGCACGGCATCGTCACGACGACCTTGGCTGACCACCATGCTCGAATGGCAGCGTGACTGGGCCCGCACAGAGACCTACGACGCCGTCACGAAGGTCGTCCTGGAACACGCCGGCGCCTACGGACTGGGTGTGGCCTACGCTCATTCCATGATCAAGCAGTAGGTTCGGTTCCTTTTGCCGCGAAGGCCCGGCGGGTGCTCCCGCGCACCGGGCCGCCGAGCCCGCGTACGCAGCAGCCTCACCCCCGAGGGAGCGACAGCGGATGAACCAGCCGAAGGGGTCCGGCGGCGGCGCCGAGTCCGGACCGCCGACGCCGCGCACGGCCACCGGCTCGCCCTGGCAGCCCCTGCTTGTGCGGACGTTCAGGACCTTGTGGCTGGCCCAGTTCGTGTCCAACATCGGTGGCTGGATGCAGACGGTGGGCGCCCAGTGGCTGATCACCGAGCGGTCGGGCTCGGCGGGCCTGGTCGCCCTGGTACAGACAGCGGGCAGCCTGCCTGTCCTGCTTCTGGGCATCCTCGCCGGGGCTCTGGCCGGTATCGTCGACCGTCGGCGCCTGCTGCTCGTCGCGCAGGTGGTGATGTTCTCGGCCGCGGGACTGCTGGCCGCCCTGACCGCGACGGGGAGCATCAACCCCTACGGGGTGCTGCTCCTGACCTTCGTCCTCGGTTGCGGCACGGCGTTGATGAACCCCGCCTGGCAGGCGATCCGGCCCGAACTTGTGCCCCGTGACCAGATCCCCGCCGCGGCGACCCTGGGCGGGGTGAACATGAACCTCGCCAGGGCAGTGGGCCCGGCCCTCGGCGGCCTGGTCGTCGCTCAAGTGGGCACGGCCGCGGTCTTCGCCCTCAACGCCGTCTCCTTCCTGGCCACCATGGCCGCACTGCTCATCTGGCGCCGCAGCGGCGAACGAGACCCCTTGGGCGCCCAACGGATGCTGCCCGCCGTACGCGCCGGCTACCGGTATGTGCGGCACGCCCCTCGCGTGCGCCGGGCGCTGCTGCGCACTCTGCTGTTCGTCCCCGCTAGTGCCGCACTGTGGTCGTTGCTGCCCGTGATCGCCGAGCGGCGACTGGGGCTCAGCGCCGGCGGATACGGTCTGCTGCTCGGGGCGATCGGGGTGGGGGCCGTGCTGGGCGCCGTACTGCTGCCGCGGGTCCGCCGGCGCCGGTCGAGCAACATGGTGTTGACCGCCGGAGGGTTGCTGTTCGCGGTCGCGCTGGCCGTGCTCGCCCTCGTACGCATTCCGTGGGTCGTCGCGGTCGTCCTGGGGCTGTCCGGCGTCGCCTGGGTCGCGGTGCTGTCCATGCTGAACTCGCTGCTGTCCATGCTGAACTCGCAGATGCAGGTCACCGTGCCCGCATGGGTGCGGGCGCGGGCCTTGGCCGTCTACCTGACGATCTTCCAGGGCGGTATGGCGGTGGGGGCCGCCGTATGGGGCGCGGTCGCCGACACGGTCGGCGCGGGGACCGCCGCGTCGGTCGCCGCCGTGGTGCTCGCGGCCGCCTCACTCGTCGGGTACGGCTTCGCGGTGCCCGACACGCCTCTGGACCGGACGCCCTCCCTGCACCGGGCGGCGCCCGTCATGATGTTGGATCCGGCCGAGTTCGCCGGACCGGTGCTGGTCACCGTCGCCTACCGGGTGCCGGCCGGCCGTGCCGACGCCTTCGTAGCGGCGATGAACGCCCTCGGACGCCCCCCTGCGTACGGGCGCCCTGCAGTGGAATCTCTATCAGGACGGGGCGGATCCCCAGCAGTACCTGGAGGCGTTCCTGGTCGCCTCCTGGGAGGAACACCTGCGGCAGCACGGCGGCCGGCTCACCGGCTTCGACCGGGAGGTCGAGGAGAAGACGCGGACCATGCTGGAGTCCGCGACCTCGCGCAGGGTCTGACACTATCTACCGGCACGGACGGACGGCGGGCCATGACCGACCAGCGCGCACGCCCACTCATGGTGCGACCGTGCCGAGCACCTCACCGACGCACGACCGCGCCGACAGGAAGAGTGTCCCTGTCGGCGCGGATGCGGTGCTGAGTACGGCTCAGGCGGAGAGACCGGCCTTGAGGGCCCCGGCGATCTGGATGACGCGCTCGGCCTGGTGGCGGGCGGCGTTGCGGGTGTCGTCACCGATCGGGTTGTTGCCCTGGGCGTCGACGTGCGAGGTGCCGTAGGGGTTGCCGTCGACGAACTTCACCGGGTCGGTGTAGCCGGGGGAGACGATGATGCCGCCGAAGTGGTGGATGGAGTTGTACAGCGCGAGGAGCGTGGACTCCTGGCCGCCGTGGGCGGTGGCGGTGGTGGCGAAGCCGCTGTAGACCTTGTTGGCGAGCTTGCCCTGCGCCCACAGGCCGCCGAGGGTGTCGATGAACTGCTTGAGCTGCGAGGCGATGTTGCCGAAGCGGGTCGGAGAGCCGAAGATCACGGCGTCGGCCCACTCGACGTCGGCGGGGGTGGCCACCGGGATGCCGGCGCTGGCGGCGGCGTGGGCGGCCCACGCCTCGTTGGAGGCGATGGCCGCCTCGGGGGCCAGCTCCGCGGCCTTCAGCAGCCGAACCTCAGCCCCGGCCTTCTCTGCCGCTGCGCTGATCTCCTTCGCGATCTCGGCGCTGAAACCGGTCGAGGAGTAGTAGATGACCGCGAGCTTGACGGGGGAAGTCACGGGGGTGGTCTCCAATCCAGCAATGCTGTCGGTGTTGCGACGGAAAAAGCCCATGGTGCCTGGCTAGCTTTCGTTTGAAATGTTCATCTCAGAAATCGGCGAGATGTGCGCTTGCGGCGCGTGGTTGAAGGCTAAACCATCCTGGCTGGTGGTGCAACGTTCAACTGAATTCTGCGCGGAGCGTGCGCGGACGGTCACTGTATGGTTGCGTCCTGCTGTGCCCCGGCCTTCGGAGGGAGGACTGTTGCGCGTCCTGATCGGCATCATCGGGGCGCTGATCGTCCTGGGGACGTTCTCCTCGGTGCTCCGGACCCTGGTGATCGCGCAGCCGACCCGCTCCAGCTTCACGCGTGTGCTGCACAAGATGGTGCAGGTGCCGTTTCAGTTCCTGGCGGACCGCTGCAGCACGTCCGAGGGCAAACACCGTGCGCTGACCCCCGTGGCGGCGGTGTCCATCCTGTTCCATCTGATGGGCTGGCTGGTCGCCCTCTGGGCGGGCTATGCGACGCTCCAGGCGGCGGTGAGCGGCTACGGCGCGCTGGACGCACTGCGTGAGACGGGTGTTGCCCTCTTCACGCTCGGCTTCGCCAGCGGCCATCGGGTGGGTCTGACCGTTCTCGACTTCTGCGCGGCCGCGACCGGCCCGATCGTCATCGGTCTCCAGGTCGGCTACCTGCCGACCCTCTACGGCGCGTACTCCCGCCGGGAGGCCGAGGTCACCATGCTGGGGGCGCGGGCGGGCAGTCCGCCCTGGGGGCCGGAAATCCTCGCCCGCTACGGGCAGGTCGGGCTCACCGGCAGCATGACGGAGCTGTTCCGCAGCTGGGAGCGCTGGTCGGCCGAGGTCAGCGAGAGCCACACCAGCTATGTGGTCCTCAGCCGTTTCCGTTCCCCTCGTCACGACCGCAACTGGATCGTCTCCTTGCTGGCCGTCATGGACGCCGGCTCCATGCAACTCGCCCTCAACCCCGGCCAACCGCAGGCGGAGGCCCGGCTCGCGCTGCGGGCCGGCTTCGTCTGCTTGCGCGACATCGCCGACGTCTGGCGCATCCCGT
Source organism: Streptomyces sp. NPDC052036 (assembly GCF_040680495.1). NCBI lineage: Bacteria > Bacillati > Actinomycetota > Actinomycetes > Kitasatosporales > Streptomycetaceae > Streptomyces > Streptomyces sp. NPDC052036. Next base: position 33,802 of record NZ_JBFAWW010000021.1, read on the forward strand.
ACGAGTCCGATCCCTCACCCGACACGGCCATCCGGCTCACGTACGAGGACTTCGCCGCGGCCGTGGCCCACGCCACGGCGAACGGCTACTCCATCGAACGCACCCCCGAGGAGGCGTGGCCTCATTTCCGAGGCTGGCGCATCAACTACGAATACCTCGCCTACCGATTCGCCTACGTCCTCGACGTCGTCCCCGCCCCCTGGTCCGGCCCCCGCCGCACCCTCATGGAGACCGTCGCCCCCGTCACCCCGGTCGACCGCAAACCGAGCGCTTCCCGCTGACCGCGAAGTGACCGACCGAGGCCTGCCGCGACAGGGGTAGCCGACCGGTCTAGTAATGCGCGGGTGCGGGCCGTACACTCCCCACATGGGACGGACCAGCGACGCGCGGGAGAAGATACTCGACGCCGCGCAGTCACTCATCGAGCTGCGTGGTTACTCGGCCTTGGGCGTGGCCGAGATCTGCAAGTCGGCCGGCGTGCCCAAGGGAAGCTTCTACTACTTCTTCGAGTCCAAAGAGGCTCTGGCGCTGGCCGTCATCGACGAGCACTGGGCCGACCAGAGGGCCGCGTGGGCGAGCATGCTGAACGGCGACGCGCCGCCGCTCCAACGGCTGCGCCGACTGCTCGAAGAGACGGAGGCCGAGCAACGTGTCGGCCAGCAGAGCTGCGGTACGGTCTCGGGCTGTCTGTTCGGGAACCTCTCCCTGGAGTTGAGCAACCAGACAGAGGCCATCCGCTCGCGACTTCAGCAGATCTTCGACGCGCAGGTGGACATGGTCGACGCGGTCGTCGTCGAGGCCCAGCAGCGGGGGGAGATCGCCGTGACCGACACCCGGGAAGCCGCACGGTCGGTGGTCGCGCAGCTGGAGGGCCAGGTGATGCTCGCCAAGCTGTACAACAACACGGACCGGCTCGGTCCCCTGTGGCCCAACTGCCTGGCCCTTCTCGGCGGACGGCCGGCGCAGGAGGCCGTGGCCGGCGTCTGAGACCCGGTCTTCGCCTGAGCGATTGCTCCCGGCTGCTTCGGCTGGACGGCGGCGACGCGGAGCATCCCCTCCCGCGAGGCCGCTTCCGTGAGCGATTGGCCGGCCAATGCCCGGTTTCCTCAGGCCTCGCCCTCGTCCGGCAGGGGGACGGTGTACGGCGGTGCGGACTGTCCCATCTGCTCGGCGGACCGTGCCGCAGGGGTCTGGCCCACGACCGGCATCGGGTGGGGGAAGCCGACGCGGAGCACGCCGGCGGCGCCCGCGGCGGCCAGGACCACCACTGAGGCCAGGATCAGGGCCTGGTGGTAGCCGTGGTGGAGCAAGGGGGTGACGGCCAACGGGCCGAGGATCTGGCCGACCGAGTAGCCGGCGGTCAGCAGGGCGACCGACCGGGGGAACCGCAGATGAGCGCCCGCGGCAAGGGCGAGGGTGCTGACACCGATGAAGGTCGCGCCGAACAGGACCGCGGAGACCAGTGCGGCCGGCACTCCGCCGACGACGACGGGCAGGGCGATGCCGACGGCCTGGATGACCAGCGCGGTCAGGAGCAGGCCGGGGCGGGACCAGCGATGCCCGAGCCATGCCCACAGCGCCGAGGACGGTACGGCGGCGAGCCCGGCCAGCACCCAGGCCCCGCTGCCGACCCAGCCGGGGGAGCCCTGTCCGATCGCGGCGACGAGGAAGGTGCCGGCGACGATGTACCCGATGCCCTCCAGGGTGTAGCTGACGAACAGAGCGCTGAACCAGCGGTGTACCCGCGTCCTGGGGCGCGAGCCCGTCCCGCCGTCGGAGGGTGCGCGCGCTTCTTCGGGACGCAAGCTCCAGCAGGCAACGGCCAGGAGCGCGCAGAGCGCGGCCGAGGCCCACCAGGCGGTGCGCCAGTCGCCGAACGCGCGCAGGAAGAGGACGACCAGACCGGACAGGGCGATACCGGCGCCGACGCCACCGAAGGCCCAACCGGTCAGATGGGCGGGGTGCTGCCAGAGGTGGCCGAGGAGGGAGTTGACCGCGATGACGAAGATCAGGGCGCTGGTGATCCCGGCGAGCAGCCGCAGTGCGAGCCACGCGCCGGTGCTGTGGACGACGGGCATCCCCGCCAGAGTGGCGGTCAAGACCACCAGGGAGACGCGCAGGAGCATACGGGAGCGGACCAGCGCCGGGACGAGGATGCCCGCCAGCGCGCCGACGAGGTAACCGACGTAGTTGGCGGTGGCCAGGTTCGCACCCTCGCTGGCGGACAGCATCGCCTGCGCGTGCATCAGCGGCAGGATCGGGGTGTAGACGAACCGGCCGACACCCATGCCCGCCGCCAGCGCCGCGGCGGCCTGGGCCGCGTGGCCGCGCGGCGAGCGCAGCGGACGGTGCGGACGAACGGACGACAGGCCCAGGGCCGGCGAACTCATGACGATGTCCCTCTGATGCGGTGCGGATCTTGAATGGGGAAGGCCTCGGTGCTGCGGCCATGCGCGGCGGCGATGGCCCCGGCACAGGCGCCGGTCACTGCGTCGTGCCGGCCGTGCCCGGGTCGTTGGGGTGGGGCACCAGCGCGGTGACGGTGAGGGTCATCCAGGGCCGCAGCGGCAGCGTGCCGAGCACCTTCTCGTGCAGCTCGGCTTCGTCGGCGGCCCGCCAGATGCCGATGCTGCGCAGCTCGCCCACCGGGCGCCACAGCCGGTACAGATGGCCGGAAGCGGCCAGTTCCGCCGCCCGGACGGCCTCGGCGGCACGGCGCCGCCCGACCTCGTCCTCACCGACGCCCTCGGGGACGGTGGTGGTGATCTGAACCAGGAACTCCGGCATCTCCTCGCTCCTTTCGGATCCGCGCCGGAGTCACTGGATCCGCGCGGGAGTCATGCGATCCGCTCCGGAGCGCCGTTCGGCGCCCCGTCCTCGCCTTCGTGGCTCCATCCTGGGCCTGCCACCAGGGACGTTGCCACGACCGGCTCCCTCCCTGCTGATAGGTGACACCTCCCAGCGCGCGTAGCATGGCGGGCGTGGAGCTGCGCCAACTGAGGTATTTCATCGCGGTGGCCGAGGAGCTGAACTTCGGCCGGGCCGCCGCGCGGCTCCTGATCGCGGGGCCTTCCCTCTCCCAGCAGATCAAGGCCCTCGAACGCGACCTCGGAGTGCGCCTCTTCGACCGCGATCGCCGCTCGGTGTCCCTCACGCCGGCCGGCGCGGCGCTGCTCCCGCACACCCGCGCTCTGCTGGAACGGGCGGAGGACCTCCAGCGCCGCGCCGGCCGGCTGTCCGGCTCCGAACCGGTCCGGCTCGGCTACGTCAACTGGCTGCCCGGCGATCTGACCGCTCGTACCTCCGCGGTGGCTCAGATCCACATCGACGCCTGGGTCGCCCCCTCGCACACGCAGGCAGCCCGGGTGGCCGACGGCAGCCTCGATCTCGCGGTGTGCTGGGTACGGGCCGAGGACGTGGAGCGGTACCGCCTGAACGCCCGGCTCCTCGGCGCCGATCGGCTCTATGCCGTTGCCAAGGGTGATGACACCAGCCCCGTGCAGGCCCGGGACACCACGGTCCTGCTCGACGACGACATCACGTCCTGGTCGTCCTGGAACGTCTACGCCGAAGAACTCGCCCGTGACGCCGGAGCCCGAGTCGTGCGCATCTCGGACGGCGGAATCACCGGCCCGGCCTTCTTCGACCACGTCCGCCGCAGCGACCGTCCGATCATCAACTCGCCCAAGGGGCAGACCTGCGCGCTCCCAGCCGACCTGGTGCGACGCCCCGTGGTCGCCCCCGAGGTCTACTGGACCTGGTCCCTGGTCCGACGCCAGGACGAGGTGCGGGCGGGGGTCGTGGCCGCCATGGACGCCCTGTGTGACGGTGTCGCCGACCTCGGCATACACGCTGCCGACGCCTGGCTGCCCGCCGGCGACCCGTACCGGCAGTAGACACCGAGCCCCCGCGGCAGGAAGCCGCCGTTCCCCTGCGCCGACGCAACCCGTCTGCGCCGACGCACCCCGTGATCCTCCACCGGGAACGTCTCACCTGAGCTGAGAGTCATGGCCTCTCAGACGGGAGGAATCAAGTCCCAGCGCAGGGGCCGACAACCATTGCCTCCAGGCCGCACGACTGCCTATCGTCAAATAGTCGACCGGTCGGCTAGTACATCTTCGTCCGGTCCTGAACAGTCCTCCCACCTCGAAAGTGAAGATCACCGTGAGCATTGCGCAGCAGAAGGTCGCCGTCATCACCGGCGCGTCCCAGGGCATAGGCGCCGGACTTGTGGACGGCTACCGCGCACTCGGGTACGCGGTCGTCGCCACCTCCCGCACCATCGCACCCTCGGACGACGCGGAGGTCGTCACCGTCCAGGGGGACATCGCGGATCACTCCACCGCCGCGCGTGTCATCTCCGCCGCGGTGGAGCGGTTCGGCCGGGTCGACACTTTGGTGAACAACGCGGGCATCTTCGTCGCCAAGCCCTTCACCGACTACACCCTCGACGACTACGCGGCCGTGATCGGCGTGAACCTGAACGGATTCTTCCGCATCACTCAGCTGGCGGTCGAGCAGATGCTCGCTCAGGACAGCGGTCACATCGTCAACATCACCACCAGCCTGGTGGACAGCCCCGACTCCAGGGTGCCCTCGGTGCTGGCCTCTCTGACCAAGGGCGGCCTGCAGTCCGCGACCAAGTCCCTCGCCATCGAGTACGCCCGCCGCGGCATCCGCACCAACGCGGTGTCGCCGGGCACCATCAAGACCCCTATGCATCCCGAGGAGACCCATGAGTTCCTTGCGGACCTGCACCCGGTCGGCCGGATGGGCGAGTTGAGCGACATCGTCGACGCCGTGCTCTACCTGGAGCAGGCCCCGTTCGTGACCGGCGAGATCCTCCACGTCGACGGAGGCATGAGCGCCGGTCACTGATCCTGGCGCAGGCTGGCCGGGCGGCACCACAACCGGCCGGCCTACCGCCCCGCCCCCAGCCCGAACTCACCCGACCGGAGGAATCCGATGGAGCACACGACAGAAGCGGGCCGCGAGGCCGTACTGCGCCACGTCCTCGACCAGTGGAAGGGCGCCGTCGAGAGGCACGAACCCCAACGGGTGGCGTCCGTCTTCACCGAGAACGCGATATTCCAGGGACTGCACCCCTACAGCGTCGGACGGCCCGGCGTCGCGGAGTACTACGACTCCCAGCCCCTCGGAATGACGCTCGACTACCGGATTCTCGAAACCAGACACCTCGGCGAAGACCTCGTTCTCGGTTATCTGGGCGTCGACTTCATGTTCGTCGACCGTCCCGCGAAACGACTCAACCTCGGCGTGCTGGTCACTCACCTCCAGGAACGCTGGTACATCAGCCACTACCAGGTGTCCGGCCCCCTGCCGGACAACGGCTGAGCGTGCCGGGGGTGGTTCCCCGCCGACCGTCAGCGGGGAACCACCCAGGGTGTCGGGTCGGTCAGACGTGGGCGCAGATCGCGTACACCGTGATGCCCACGCTGGAGTAGCGGTTCTGCCGCCCCAGGCCGATCCAGCCCGTTCCGTTGTCGGTCGGGAAGCTGCCGACCAGGATCGCGTCGTTGCCCTGAGCCTCCGCGCCGCCGCCGATGACCCTCTTGCCCGGCGGGCAGGAGACGGTGCGTCGTTGGAAGTTGGGCACATTGGCGACGGGGAGTCGGACGATCTGGTAGCCGTCCACGGCGGCAGCCCGTGCCGGCTGTGCCTTGCTCGCCGCGACCTGATCGGTGGCGGTCTCGCCGGTGGTGGCCTGGGCGGCCCATCCGAGTCCGGATACCAGGGCCAGAGCCAGTACGCCCGCGCCGATCGCCTGCTTGCCTCGCATAGGTGTCCTTTCGTCCCGTGGGGTTCCGGAGAATGGAGCCCCTCCGCCGACGATGGTCGCGGGGCCGACCGGTCTTTGGACCGTAATTCGCACCAAACGCACCTATGGAGCGAACAGGGGGCAGAAGGGCGTACATAGGCGGACGTATGGCGAGGTGAGGGCGCTGCGAAGAGGAGTGCGCGCTATCGCCGCGAACGGCGTGCACGCCGCGCACCACGGGGCGACGGTGGCCTGACTGGGGCGCGATGGGACCGGCTCACGGGGTGCCCGCGCCGCGTTCGCGCGACGGCGCATGCGCGTCCGCGTTCCGGTCCTCGTCGATGAGTGCGGTGAAGGCGTCGAGGACGCGTTGCAGTCCGAAGGCGTACGCGTGATCGGGGTCGTAGGCACTGCCGTGCGCGGCGCCTGCCGCCGCTCCGACACGGACGGCTGTGGGGTAGGCGTTCTGGTCGAGGACCCGGGCCAGGAGCGGGGCGTTCACCTCCCACCACTGCTGGTCGTTCATGGCGCTGTCGTGCTGGGCGGCGCGGGCGCCGGCGGCTGCGCGGGCGCACGCCTGGACGAAGGTGACCAGATAGGTCAGGCAGTCGTCCATCTCGACGTCACTGAGGCCCAGGCCGTCGAGTGCGGACAGCTCGTGCTCGTACTTGGCCATCAGCCCCGGTCCGAGCGGAGGCCGGGCGGTGGAGACGGTCGCGGCCCAAGGGTGCCGTTCGAAGAGGGCCTTGTTCTCCTCGGCGACCGCGGTGACGCGTCGGTACCACGCCTGTCCGGTGGTGTCCGTACGGGGCATGCGGGCATAGGCGGCGTCGAGCATGAGGTCGAGCAGTTCGGCCTTGCCGGGGACGTAGGTGTACAGCGTCATGGGTACCACGCCGAGTTCCTGGGCCACTCGGCGCATGGTCACCGAGTCCAGGCCCTCGGCGTCGGCGATCGCGGTGGCTGCCTCGACCACCGCGTCCACGCTGAGCCCGCGCCGTGGACCTCGTCGGCGGTCGGGGCCGGAGTGTCGCCACAGCAGCTGCAGGGTTCGGGCCGGTTCGCCCGCGCTGGTTCGTTCCGTCGGCACGGGGACAATCCTCTCGCATCAAAACTTCGTACGTTGTATTCTGTACGCCGTACAGAGAAGCGCGGCGTGCAGGGAAGTGCATGTGCAGGTCGGGCATCTGAGATGCGTCACCCTCGAAGGAGTCCCGTGAAGGTCACTTCCAGCGCCGTGTCGCTCAACGTCGACGACGTCCCCGGCTCCGCCGCCTTCCTCGTCGAACACTTCGGTTTCCGAGCGGAGATGAGCGCCGACGGGTTCGCGTCCCTGACGCGCGACGACGTGGGCATGAACGTCGTGTTTCTGCGGCGGGGGCTGGCGACGCTCCCGGCGGACCAGCGCGAGGAGCACGCGACGGGTCTGATCCTCGCCTTCGTCGTCGACGACCTCGAAGGCGAACTGGCACGCCTGCGCACCGAAGGCGTCACGATCACCATGCCGTTGACCGAGGAGGAGTGGGGCGAGCGCGCCTTCCAGGTCCGCGACCCCAACGGCGTCATCGTGCAACTGGTCGACTGGAACGCGACCCCCGGACACTGAGCCGGCCTGCTTCCCCCCTCCAGGCCAGGCCGTGCGCGGAGGGCGTCGGGCCCTCCATGCGGACGGGGTGGCTCAGTGCGGTCGTGCGCCTGTTTCGAGGCGGTGCCATGTCGACGGACGGCCCTCGGCGACGGCTCGTCCGGCGTCGGTGCGGCGCCGCACGAGTCCCACGCCCTCCCACACGAGGGCGGCACCGGCCACCAGGGACAGAAGCAGATAGAAGACGAACAGCTTGTGCACGTCGTCGAGGAAGTACCAGACCGATGCGGTGGCGCTGAACCAGAAGGCGACCAGTGAGCCGGCACCGCGCTTCCGGCTGCGCGCCGCGCCGACAAGGCAGCAGACGGCGGTCAGCGCCAGCAGAGCTGCGATGCCGACGTACGAGTGGTCCCACCCGTCGTTGGCCCGCCGCAGTTCGGAGTTGACCGCCACGGCCTCGGCCACCGGCCCCCAGCCCACCGCGCACGACACGCGTGCCGACCACGGCAGAGCCACCACGCCCAACACGGCGGCGGCGACGGCGACGCGGCCGAAGTGGTCGGTCTCCACCAATGCGCCACGCGCGCACAGCAACGACAGCAGACATCCGAGCAGGGCCAAGGCGCCCTGGGCCGAGGGACGCAGCGACATCCGGAACCGCTCCCGGAGCGGGGTGCGACCGTCGGAGCGGGGAGCCGGAGCGACGGGGGCGGCGGCTCGGACGGTCGGCATGACCGCCTGTACGAGGGCGTCGGCGAGTGCCGCGCGCATCTGCCCGGCGTCGGCGAACCGCTCCGCCGGGTCCTTGCGCAGGGCGCGTTGGATCACCGCCTCCACGACCGGCGGTACCTGCGGCCGGAGCTGCGACACCGGCTCGGGTTCGGCGAACAAATGCTGATGCATGACGGCGAACGGTGATGCGCCGCGGAACGGCGGCCGACCGGTGAGCAGTTCGTACAGCAGGCATCCCATCGCGTAGAGGTCCGCCCGGTGGTCGATCTCCGCCCCGTTGATCTGCTCGGGCGACAGATACGCGGGAGTGCCGATGGCCGCACCGCTGCCTGTGATGCGGGTGGCCGCTTCGGTGAATGCCTTCGCGATGCCGAAGTCGAGGACCTTCACGCTGTCGGGTCCGGCAAGCATGATGTTGGAAGGCTTGATGTCCCGGTGCACGATGCCGCGCTCGTGGCTGTGCCCCAGAGCGTCCAGTACCGCGCACGCCGCATTGATCGCCTCCGCGACGGGCAGCGGTCCGTCGTGGAGGGCCTCGGCGAGGGTGGTGCCCTGCACGTACTCCATGACCAGGTAGGGTCGTGGGCCGTCCGGGTCCGGTTCCTCGCCGACATCGTGGATGGTGGCCACGGACGGGTGGTTCAACGCGGCGGCCGCGTGTGCCTCACGCCGGAAGCGGGCTCGCGACTCAGGGTCGTGGGCCAGCGCGGGGGAGAGCAGCTTCACCGCGACGGTACGCCGGAGCCGCTGGTCCACCCCACGATGGACCGTTCCCATACCGCCCTGCCCGAGCCTCTCGACCAGCTCGTACCGGCCGCCCAGGACCATGTCCCGCACCACTCGCGCCTCCCCGTGCATCGCGCAACCCGACGCAGCTTACGGTGTGTGCAAGCATTGGCCTGCGCCGACGGTGGGCGGCGTGTCTGCTCCATGTGTCACGGAACGATTCAGGCTGTCAGCCTCTCCATGCCACGGCCTGTCGGCGTGACCTCCAGGCGCGTGTAGTACTCCGTGGCGAGGATCCGTCGCCGGGCCTCGGCAGCCAGACGAGACAGGACGCCGGGCAGCGGGCGCTCTCGGGCTACTTCGCTTCGGTGTGCGAGGATCGCGGACCATTTCTGCTCCAGCCACGGACTCACGTCGACCGTGGCGGACACCCACTCGTCCGGCACGCTGAGCACGGACTTGCCGACCCGGGTCATGAGCTCGCCCAACTCTGCAACGCCCGAGTGTGGATGCGTGGCCACGTACAGCGCGCTGGGCTGCCACGGTTCCCCCGCCTCGAGGTACCGGTGCTCAAGTCCGGCGGCCTGTACGGCGAGCAGGGTCGCGCGGTGGGTGTGCACGTGGTCCGGGTGGCCGGACAGCCCACCGTATGCATCGTGGGTCACGACGATGTCCGGGCGGACCTCACGCAGGTGCCGTACGAGCCGCTCTACGGCCTCGTCGAGGGGAGCGTCGCAGAACCGTGCCCGACCGGGCGCCGACTCGGGTACCCGGGCGTCCGCGTACCCCAGCATGCGCGGCTCACCGGCTCCCAGAATGCGCAGGGCGTCGGCGAGTTCCGAGGCGCGATGGCTGCCCGGGGCCCAGGTCGCGGTGACAACGGCGGTGCGTGCTCCCGCGGCCGCGTGCTGGGCGAGCACGCCCCCGGCGACCAGGGACTCGTCGTCCGGGTGCGCGAAGATCGCGAGCAGGCTGGGAAGTTGTGCGGGGGATGACGGGGGCGTGGTCACAGGGGTGAAGCCTCTCTCGTGGCGCCAGAGGTGGGCTGGTGACGGCCGGGTCGGGGTCACCGTGTTTCCCAGCCCATCTCCGTGTACAGCCGCCCCGCACGGATTCCGTCGATCGCCGCCCGGGCGTAGGGGACGATCGGCTCGGGCAGTGCGTCCGGCCGCCACCACTGCCAGCTGAGGCACTTGTCAGGCTCGCGCAGCTCCGGCGTGCCCTCCCAGCGTCGGGCCCGGAAGACCAACTGCATCCGAGGCCGGCCGCCTGGCGTGTGGACGAGGTGTACGGCGTGCACGAACTCCACGTCGGCAGGGGCGATGACGAGGCCGGCTTCCTCAAGGGCCTCCCGGACGAGACAGGAGACGGCCGATTCCTGCTCGCAGTGCCCGGCCAGGAAATGCCAGGTGTTCCCGGCGTACGCGGAGTCGGGGTGGCGCAGACCGAGCAGGATCTCGCCCTGTCCGTTCTCCAGGTGGAGATGGACACCGATGACGTTGGGGACAGCCTGTTGTCCTGCGCGGGGCGCGGGGGCCTGCCGCCGGGCAGCATGGCCGCGCACCAGGTCGAGAGTCGAGGGACTCATCCGTAGACGTGGCATGACCTCCGGGCTGAACCAGCGCAGCATGACCCCCTCGGTGAGGTGGAGGGACTCAGGGTCGCCGTTCCAGCGGGCCACGTAGACCTGGACGGTGACGGTCGAGCCGTCCCCGCGCGTCGCGTGCTCCACCTGGAGCGGCTCCAGCACCGGCAGATCCAGTCCGGCTTCCTCGCGCAACTCCCGGCGTGCTGTCTCCTGCAAAGACCGGTCACCGGGCTCACGCCCGCCGCCGAGCAGTGACCACGATCCTGGCTCCCAGATGTCCGGGCGGTGATCTCGCAGGTGCAGCAGGTATTCGCCGGCGTCGTTGACGATCAGCACCGACGCGTTGTCGGGCTCCCGCAGGCCCGAGGCGGAGCCGGGCGGGGGGCTGGTGTCAGCACGTACCGGTCCGCCCTCTTGAGCCGAGGCCATCGAGTCCGCCTGGAAGCCGCGTGAGCAAGTGATGTCGTTCAGCTCAACGACCCGACGCGCCTTTCGAACGCACGTTTTTCAGACGTGCTGGAGTCCGCGTCCCGACGGGAGGAGGGGAGCGTGCGGGATGCAACCACCCTTGCCGCGTACGGGCCTGGGACGACGGCGATCTTGGCCGAAACGCCGTGCCTTCTCCGCTCAGCGGACCGACGGGGCCAGGACGGGCTACGTCGACTGGTGCCCTACGCGATCACCGGGTCCGGCGATGTCCCTGGTCGTTCACGCGGGTGGCGCCGAAACCGGACTCGTGCGTCCAGATGTGGGTGCACGACGGGCACTGCAGGTGGAGCAGGCTGCCCGTGTTGGAGAGCAGGTAGCGCCAGTGCTTGGTGCATGTCCGCCGCTCCTCGCACGCGGCGCACCCGGCCCTGTCGTCGCAGTTCGGGCAGGCCACCCAGGCGCGGCGGCCGATGTCGGCCTGAGGGTCAAGAGGCAGCACTGCCGTCCCCTCTCCTGGGCAGCACACCGGCCGCGACCAGGTCGTCGTACAGGCGCTGCTGCTCCTCGCTGAGGTTGGAGTACAGCAGGTCACGCGCCTTGTCCTCGTCGCGCAGCACGGCGACGGGATCCCAGTCGGGGCCGAGAGCGGCGAGGACGTGGGTGCGACGCAGGCCCTCGTGCGACGTCAGGTCGACATTGAAGTCGCCGAGCGACGTGCTGTCCGCCGCGGGCCGACCTGCTGCGGCGGGTTCGTCCGGTTCATTGGGAAGAGTGGGGTCATGGGGGGACATATGGCCGAACTTAGGTAGACCTTCTGGGTGAGGCAAGGGCGGGTGGGCGAAGTCACAGCAGGCCGGCGAGCCGCCGCAGAAGCCGCGCGAACGCCGCGACCACCGTGCGCGTCCACGTCGGGACGCTCTGTCATTAGATGCCGGCCCCCGGAGGCGGCGTGGCCAAGATGGTGACGCAATGCTCGGCGTCGCGCCGCAGCCCGCGCCGTCGGACCTCACAGGCGGAACGTCGATGGCCTTCAAGTCGGCATCACTGTCTGCCGACTGCGGCACGGAGAGCCGGCGGAAGCGGGCCGCTGGATGTACCTCGAACAGGACCGGGACGCAGCTGAGAGTTCCGCCTTTGAGGCGAGATACCGCACAGCTCCTCAGCGCATGCGGGCACTCGCCTGGTGCGGCCCTGAGTCGCTCGCCTCGTCACCCTTCGCAAGAGAGCAACTGTCGGCAGTACGAGCAGCCTGCTCCGATGCCATGGGACGTCCCGTCGACTGGGACATGCGGCCACCAGGGCAGCGGGTGGAGAGGGGGGAGCGTCTTCGGCGGCTTCCTCGCAGGGGCCGGATGCCTGGTGGTGTTCCTCGTGTTCCTCGCGATCCGGGTGAACGGACTCGTAGCCCTCTTTGCGTGACGTGGTGACGTCGTGCACGAGGTCGTCGAAATCCTTTGGTGTGTGCTGCGTTGGCGGGCGGGATGTCAGGAACATAGGGTGGTCAGGCGTGCCGGGCAGTGCCCGGCACATCGCACCCGGGGGAGGGTCCATGGCATGGTGGGTGTTGATCCCGGTGGTCTCGATGATCACCGGCCCGATCGCTCTGTACGTCATGACCCGACGCAAGCGTGACACGGACGGCGCCGAAGAGCGGTACGAGGAACTCTCGCGGAAGTACACGGCGCTGCTGGAGGAGTCCACCTCCGGCGAACTGCCCAACGGCCGTCCGCGCCACCCGGAGGACCCCTGAGCCGGCTGACTCCCCCAACCCGCGTGAGCGCAGTGACCGTTTCACGCGGGTCGTCCGCGTGGAACCGGAGCGTACGGGCGAAGGCCTTCGCGCCGAGCGGTCGCACGAACTCCACCGGTTCCGTCAGCTCCACCGTCACCGTGGTCTGGCTGCCCACCGCGAGGTCCAGCACACCGTCGGTGTGCAGCTGCAGCAACCGTCCGTCGGGGTCACGCCGTTCGACCCGGGCGGCGGCGATGACGGCGGCGGGAACCGACAGGTCGAACAGCGCGCCGTAGCGTATGCGCAGCGACCCGTCGGATCCCACGACGTGCGGACGGATCACACAGGACGCGTGCAGGGCGAGGACCAGCACCACACCGTAGACGTCCATGACGAGCAGGACCGCGTCAACGAGCGGCCATGGGATCACCAGTGCCAGCATGACCGTTTCGACGACGGAGACGAAGAGCAGCCCGTACATCATGGCCGTCTGGGGCCCGGTGTACGCGACGGCCAGCGCACCCTCGGGCACCTGGTGGCAGCGGCGCAGCACCCACAACACGAGACTGTTCAGCGCCCGGAGTTCGTGTACGACAAGTCGGCGCGCGACCACGGGAACCAAGGAGTGCAGCGCGCCCCGCACAGCGTCTCGTCGGTCGGCCCCGGCCCGTCGCCGTTCGGCATACAGCCGCCACAGAGCCACTGCCTGGAGTGCGAGGACGGTCGACACCAGCGCTTCGGCCCCGATGAGGACCGCCCCGGGTATCCGTACCCCTGCCACCTCACACACCAGGAGGGTCGCCTCGGCGGGCAGTACCGTCCACACCGCTGCCCGGGCGGTCCGCGGACTCATCACGGCTTCCGGCGCAGCCGGACGGTGAGCTTCTGCATCACCCGGCGCACCACCTCGGCGTGGGCGGGCGGGTAGTCGGCAAGCAACGCTTGTCCGAAGCCCTTCGCCACCGGACCGCTGTACGGGATCGCGGCAAGCACCTCGTCCGGTACGGCGGCAGCCATCTCGTCGGCCAGCGCAGCGACCCGTGGATCGTCCGCCGCGGCCCCGTCCAGTTCGTCCAGCCGCTCGTACAGCCGGAGCACGGCCGGGTCCTCGGCCAACGGCCGCAGGGCGGCGTACACCGCATCCCCGCCGACCGCCGTGTCCAGCAGGGACAGATGCTCGCGGTCCTTGGAAGCCGCGGGCGATGTGGTGGTGGGCGCACTCTTCACAAGTTCGACGAGGGCGGGGGAGAGCGGTGCGTCCGGTGTCAGCGGGCCCTTCAGGAGCGCCGCCAGCACCCTGCGGCGCTCCTGGATCTCGCGCTCCTGCCGGGCGAGGTCGGCGTCCAACTCGCCGAGCACCTCGACCAGTTCGCGCCCGGCGTCCACAGTCTGCCGTGCCCCTGCTGACCTGCGCTTCCAGCGAGCCTGCTCTATGCACTCTCGACGCTGCGCTACGCCTGGCCATTGCCCGAGGCAAACGGGGGAGGGGATGGCTTCGTCACATCTCGGGGGGCGGGTGCCACGGAGGCACCACACACAGGAGAGGAAGACGATCGGCTGCGGCCGCTGCGCCCTGCGTGACGCAGCCGACAGCGGAGTGCCGTGTCGGACAGAGGGACCGCAGGCCTGGGCCGGACAGCTTCTGGCAGGCCCTGGTCAGACCGGCAGCAGCCGGGAGATGATCGCGCTGAGCTGCCGCGCGTTGCGGCACTCGTACATCTCGACGGCACCGGCGTAGTCCGGTGCGGCCGAGTCACCCGTGCCCCATTGGGAGCGCGGCTCGGGGTTCAGCCAGTAGACACGGCGGGCTCGGCGGGCGATGTGCCGTACGGCCGGCAGATTGGGGTCGCCCATGTTGGTGCGGGCGTCGCCCAGCACGAGAACGGTGGTGCGCGAGCCCACCGCGTCGGGATAGCGCTCGTTGAACTCGCCGAACGTGGTCCCGTAGTCGCTGCTGTCGTGCCAGCCCGTCAGCGTCGCTTCCGAGCGGATCCGAGCGCTCAGCGCGGCGGGATCGGCGGCGCCGTGCGCCAGAATCCTGGTCACCTCGTCGACCTGGTTGACGAAGGCGAACACCCGCACCTTGCTGAACTGGTCGTGCAGCGCTTGCACCAGCAGCATCGTGAAGTCCGAGAATCCCGACACCGAGCCCGAGACATCGCACAGCAGCACCAGCTCGGGCCGGACGGGGCGGCGCCGGCGCAACACGGGCCGTATCGGCACGCCGCCTGTCGACAGCGACCCACGCAGTGTGCGCCGCAGGTCGATGGTGCCGCGGGCGGCACGTCGGCGGCGGGCGGCAAGCCGGGTGGCCAGCTTGCGCGCGAGCGGCTGAACGACCCTGCGCAGTTCGGCGAGTTGATCTCGTCCCGCGAAGAGAAAGTCGACCCGGTCGGCAGTGGGCGCCACCGCTCGCCGCGCGATCTCGTCCGGGCCGCGCCGCTCGGCGACACGGCGCCGCGCCTCCACGGCGACCTGCTGACGGAACGCCTCGATACGCCGGCGGACCTCGTCCTCCAGCAGCCGGTCGGTGAAGCCCGCCACGTCCTGCTGCGCCCGGACGCTGTCACGGACGCGTGCCATCAGCGTCTGCGGGCGGAGCCGATCGAGCGTCTGGTACGACGACCAGCCGTCCGACTCCGGCGACGACCCGTACCCGCCGAAGCCGTCCACCGCCTCCACCGCCAACCGGGCCATGGCCGCTCGGTCGTCGGCGGCAAGAGCGGCTGCGAGCCGGTCCCGCAGCTCCTCGCGGTCCGCGGGGGCCTCCCCGGTTCGGACCCCGACGCGGGCCGGAAAGTACACATCGAAGACGCCATCGAACACCCGCCGCTGTCCCTCGCTGTGCAGCAGCGCGGCCGCCAGCCCTTCGCGCAGCAGCTCGCGGTCCGCCAGGCCGAGGAGCTCCGCCGCCTGCGCGGCATCCACGGTCTCGCCGGTGCCGATCCGCATGCCGTGCGAACGCAGCGCGCCGACCAGACCCGTCAGCCGTCCGGCGACACCCGTCGACGGCGCGGGGGCGCTCACACGGCGTCCAGGTCGAGCTTCGCCGCGGCCTTGAGGACGTCCTCCTGATGCTTGAGGAGCACACCTAGGGTCTCGCGCACGACGCTCTCCTCCAGGGCGCCGACGTCGAGCGCCAACAGGGTGCGCGCCCAGTCGATGGTCTCGGCGACCGAAGGGACCTTGCGCAGATCCATCTCGCGCAGCGCCCTGACCACTCGTACCAGGGACTCGGCCAGGAGCCCGTCGATGCCCGGAACCTTGAGCCGGACGATGCGACGCTCCAGCTCCTCCTCGGGAAAGCCGATGTGGAGGAAGAGGCAGCGGCGGCGCAGCGCCTCCGACAGTTCGCGGCTCGCGTTCGAGGTGAGGACCACGAAGGGGCGCCGGGTCGCAGTCACCGTCCCCAGCTCGGGGACGGTGACCTGGAAGTCGCTGAGCACCTCCAGGAGCAGCCCCTCCACCTCGACGTCCGCCTTGTCGGTCTCGTCGATCAGCAGCACCTTGGGATCGTCCCCGCGGATGGCGGTCAGCAGCGGACGCGGCAGCAGGAACTCCTCGCTGAAGATGTCCGTGCGTGTCGCGTCCCAGGTCTCGTCACGGCTCGCGCTGATGCGCAGCAGTTGCTTGGCGTGGTTCCACTCGTACAACGCCCTGGACTCGTCGATGCCTTCGTAGCACTGCAGCCGGACCAGCTGTGCCCCGGCGACCTGGGCGACGGCCTTGGCCAGTTCGGTCTTGCCGACCCCGGCGGGGCCCTCCACCAGAAGCGGCTTGCCGAGCCGGTCGGCCAGGAACACCGTCGTCGCGACCGCGGGGGACGCCAGATAGCCGGTTTCCGCGAGGCGCGCGGAAACATCGTCGACGGATGCGAACAGCAACGGGGCCTCCAGCCGGGCACGAGACAGGTCCAGTACTATCTAAGCGCTTGCTCACTGCTTCTGTCACGTGTGAGGAGTGCCATGCGCACCCGGCGGCGGATCGCCCGCCGCCCGGAAGGCGACGGGAATCCGTGTGCGTCTGTGTCAGTGGAGCGCCGGCGGCGCTGCCTGGGCGGCCGTGCCCCAGTCCGACGGCTCGGTACCGACCGTGAAGGCGAGCGACCGCATCCCTCGCAGTGCGTCCGTCGTCAGGTAGGTGCGGCCGTAGGGGGAGCCGTCGACACGGGCCGACTGGATGTAGCGGCGACCGTCCGAGGTGCCGGGAGCCGTCACCGTGAGCAAGCCACGCGGGTAGTAGCGCCGGTCGAGTGTCAGGTCGACCCGCGCGAAGACCGGTGTGGACAGGCCCCAGGTGTCATAGCCGGGCTGGACCGGGAAGATGCCGATCGACGACAGCACGTTCCAGGCGGACATGGTGCCCAGGTCGTCGTTGCCGGTCATGCCCGTCGGGGTGTCCGTGAAGAGGGTCAGCGCCGCGTGCACCACGTCGGTCGTCTTCCATGGCCGGCCGGTCGAGAGGTACGTGTACGGGGCGATGAGGTCGGGCTCGTTCTGCGGGTTGTACTTGTCCGCGTTGTAGTACGCGTACGGCCCGTTCACCCACACCTCGCGGGCGGTCTTCGCGGGGTCCTTGAGCAGCTGGTCGTAGGCGAAGAAGGCGTCCAGCCGATCGTCGGCCGCCTGCCTTCCGCCGATGAGGTCGACCATGCCCGGCAGGTCCTGCGGCACCATCCACTGGTACTGCCAGGAGGTGCCTTCGTGGAAGCCCTCGCTCTGGGCGGGGTCGGCCGGTCCGGTGAAGGAGCCGGAGGCGTCGCGGGCACGGAAGAAGCCCGTCGAGGGGTCGAAGATCCTTCGGTAGTTCTGGGCTCGGGCGGCGTAGCGCGCCGCGTCGGCGGTGTGTCCGAGACCGCGGGCCATCTCGGCGAGCATCGCGTCCGAAAGGGCGTACTCCAGCGTCGCGGAGGCGCCGTGGTCGTAGTCCGAGTCGCCCGGCTTCGTGTGCGGGCGGCCCTTGATGTAGGGCGCGAAGCCGTTCGCGATGTACTCCTTGTCGGCCTCGCGGCCCACGGCCGGCGAGTCGGCGGGCGGCACCCCGTCGGCGTTCTTCTTCAGGGCGCGGTAGGCCCGCTCCTCGTAGCCCTTGAGCAGCCCCTGCTGATAGGCGTTGGTGAGGAACGGAGTGACCGGGTCGCCCGTCATGATGTTCGTCTCGACGGTGCCGTAGCCCCATTTCGGCAGCCAGCCGCTCTCCTCGTCGATCTTGATGACGGAGATCGCCATGTCGCGGGCCTCACGCGGCGCGAGCAGTGACAGCAGCTGGGTCTGGGTGCGGTAGGTGTCCCACAGAGACCAGTTCTGGTAGTACGTGAACCCCCTCGTCCGGTGGATCTTCTGGTCCCAGCCGGTGTAGCGGCCGTCGGTGTCGCTGCCGATGTTCGGCGCCAGGAAGGACCGGTACAGGGACGAGTAGAAGGTGCGGCGCAGCGTGTCGCTGCCGCCCTGTGCACGTACGTTGTCGAGCCGGTCCTCCCAGGTGCGCTGCGCGGCCTCCCGGACCTGCTGGAAGGAACGGCCGCCCTCCGCGCGGAGGTTCAAGGCCGCGCCGTGGGCGTCGACGTACGACAGCGCGGTCGTCGCCTCGACGGTGCGGTCCTTGGTCGTGTCGAAGCGGACGTAGGCGCCGTCCCGCCCCGTCCGTGACCCGTCGGTGGTAGTGGAGCCGTTCCAGGTGCCGTACGCGGTGAACGGGCGGGCGAAGCGGGTGAGTGTGTAGAGGGTGTACGGCTTGGTGTCCTGGCAGAAGCCGCTGCCCGTGATCGTGGTGCGGACGGTCCGGTTGTCGAGGATCTCGACCTTGGTCGAGACCGTTCGGTGCAGTGATTGGCCCGCGTTGAGCAGGACGTTGGCCTTGTCGGTGGCGGGGAAGGTGTAGCGCTGCACGCCCGTGCGTGCGGTGGCGGTCAGTTCGGCCTCGATGCCGGACGTCAGCCCGACCTTGTAGTAGCCGGGGCCGGCCTTCTCGGTGTCGTGGCTGAACTCGGCCTGGTACTTGGCGTCATCGGTCTCGGTGACGTCGCCGACCGTCGGCAGCACGGGCAGATCGCCGCCCAGGCCGCAGCCCACGCCGGAGAGGTGGACGAGGGAGAAGCCGCGGATATGGTTCTGCGCGTAGTCGTAACCGGTGTTGTGCCCGGTGTCCGGCGAGAACTGCACCATCCCGAAGGGCACGGCGGCGCCGGGGTAGGTGTTGCCCTCGTTCTCGGTTCCGATGAACGGGTTGACGAGGTCGGTGAGCCGGCCTTCCGCGGACGAGGCCGCCTGGGCCGTGGGCGCCCCGAGGGCGCCGCCGAGGAGTGCGACCGCTGTCACGATGACCGTGCTCGTACCCCGTATGCGTCTGGTCCATCTCATGGGCGTCAGCGCCTCCCCACCTCTTGGATAACGTTGTCAAGGATGAGGGCGCCCATTGTTCGCGGTGGGTGTGTACTCGTCAACAGTGCCTGTGTCCGAGGTGGTTGGGTGCGGCTGCCATGCCGTGCGTTCGTGGGCGCCGTTGCCGCGCCCGGACGTGCGCGGGCCCGGCCCCGGACCGAACGATCCGGGGCCGGGCCGGACTCGTCCGCCGGTCAGTCGACCATGGCGGCGAACATGCCGGGTTCGTAGGAACCTCCTCGCTGGTGCACGATCACGGCGAGCCGGTTGGCTGCGTTGATCATGGCGACCAGGGAGACCAGCGCGGCGATCTGGTCGTCGTCGTAGTGCTTGCGTACCCGGGCCCAGGTCTCGTCGGACACGCCGTCGTGCGCGTCGGCGAGCCGGGTGCCCTCTTCGGCGAGCGCCAGCGCGGCGCGCTCGGCCTCGGTGAACACGGTGGACTCGCGCCAGGCGGCCACCAGGTGGAGCCGGACCGCGGTCTCACCGGCGGCTGCGGCCTCCTTGGTGTGCAGGTCGACGCACCAGCCGCAGCCGTTGATCTGGCTGGCGCGCAGCGACACCAACTCCTGCGTGGACTTGGGCAGCGGCGACTGGGCGATCACCAGGCTGGCGTTGGCGAACCGCTTGGCGAACTTGGCGGCGGTCTCGTTCTCGAACAGGTTGAATCGGGCGTCCATGATGTCGTCCTCACTCGTGGCGTGGCACTGAACGAACACGAGATGCCGGCGACCCGCCCCCTGTGACGGGACGGCAGTGTGACGTGCGCCACCCTGTTGGAGTGTCACAAAGCCACGGGGACCGACGTCTTGTGCGCGTGGCAGCGTCGGGAGCGAACAGGCAGGAGCAGCCGGTGGAGAACGAGCGCACACAGGACACGGCCGGTCAGCCCGTGGGCGGTGGACGCGCGGACCCCGCCACCGAGACGTTCGTCGCCCACCGCAACCTGCTGTTCACCGTCGCCTACGAGATGCTCGGCTCGGCCGCCGACGCGGAGGACGTCCTGCAGGAGACCTGGTTGCGATGGGTGGGTGTCGATCTCGGCTCGGTGCGGGATCAGCGTGCGTACCTGGTCCGGATCGCCACGCGCCAGGCGCTGAGCCGGCTGCGCACCCTCGGCCGCCGCAAGGAGTCCTACGTCGGTCCCTGGCTGCCGGCGCCGTTGCTGACCGCCCCGGACGTGGCCGAGGACGTCGAGCTGGCCGACAGCGTCTCGATGGCGATGCTGCTGGTGCTGGAGACACTCTCGCCCGTCGAACGGGCGGTGTTCGTGCTGCGCGAGGTGTTCGACCTCGGGTACGACGAGATCGCCGAAGCCGTCGACAAGAGCCCGGCCGCCGTCCGCCAGATCGCGCACCGGGCGCGGGCCCATGTCGCGGCGCGCCGCCCGCGCGGAGTCGTCTCCCCGGCCGAGACCCGACATGCGCTCGATGCGTTCCAACGGGCCGCCGCGACGGGCGACTTGCAGGGCCTGCTCGACATCCTTGCGCCGGATGTCGTCTTCCTGGGCGACGGTGGCGGGATCAAACAGGCCCTCCAGCAGCCCGTCGTCGGGGCCGACAAGGTGGCCCGTCTGCTGGCCGCCGGGCTGAACAGGGCCACCACGGCGGCGCTGCGACTGGCCCAGGTCAATGGCTGTCCGGCGCTGGTGCTCCGGCTCGACGGAGAGATCGACACCGTCGTGGCGGTGCGCGTCGACGACGGACTCATCACCGGGCTCTACGCCGTGCGCAATCCCGAGAAGCTGTCGCACATGGGGCAGGAGACCGCCCTGCGCCGCTGAGCCCGAGGCCCGGAGCCCTCGGAGACGAGCGCACCCCCGCCTCCCTGCCGCGGCACGGCCTCGCTGCCGACCGGGTCACACGGTGGCCTCGTCGAGGAGTTCGAGCACATGCCGGTAGGGCCGGCCGGTGGCGCGGGTCATGCCCATCTCGCATGTGCGGTTGCACGAGGCGTACGCGTCGAAATCGCCCGCGGTGACCTCGGCGGCCTGGGCGGCCGTGGCCGAGGCGGTGACCTCCGGGTGGAGCAGACCACGGTCCCCGGCGAAGGCGCAGCAGCCCCAGCTGTCGGGCACGGTCACCTCGGCGCTGACGGCGGCGGCAACGGTGCGCAAGGAGGCGTCGATGCCGAGGTGGACGGTGGAGCAGGTGGGATGCAGGGCGAGACTGCCCAGACGACGAGGCGTGGGCAGGGCGGGCAGGAGGCGTTCCGCCGTGAAGACGACGCTGTCGACGAAGCGCAGCGCGGTGAAGCGGGCACGGTCGGACTCCGGGAGCGCGTCGGCCAGTTGCTCCAGACCGTGCGTGCAGGACGACGCGTCACAGACCACCGGCAGCCGGCCGCCGTCACTGGCCTCCCACAGCGCCTGCAGCGTACGGGCGGCCATGGTGCGGTGTCCGGCGGTGTAGCCCTTGGACTGCCAGGGTGTGCCGCAGCACAGGTTCGACAGGTCGTCGGGCACCGTCACAGGGACGCCGGCGCGGTCGCAGAGCCGCAGGAACGCGGCCGCCGCGCCGCCGGAGGTGCCCTCGGGTGCGAAGACGCTGCCGATGCACGCGGCGAAGAACACCGCTTGCGCCTCGGCGGGCCGCCGGGGCGCGGGGCGGGCGGGACCGCCGCGGGGGATGTCGTCGGCCCAGGCCGGCACCAGCTCCGCCGCCCCCGCCGTGCGGATCGCACTTGTCGCGGCGCGGAGGACGGGCGCGGGCATGAGGTGCGCGGTGTTCAGTGCGGTGCGCACGCCGGTGACCGCGCTCCTCCAGTGCCGGGCGGCCGTGGTGCCCGCCCGCTGGGCCGTGGCGCTGTGGCGCTCGGCGCGCAGGCGTTTCATGACGGCGCCGGTGTCGATGGTGACCGGGCAGGCGGTCACACAGAGGCTGTCGGCGGCGCAGCTGTCGACGGCCGCGTAGGCGTAGTCGGCTTCCAAGGCGTTGCGGCGTTCCTCGTCGCCGACGGCGGTGGCCAGCGCGATCTCCCGTTGCAGGGCGATGCGCTGACGGGGCGTCGTCGTGACGTCCGCGGTCGGGCAGACCGGTTCGCAGTAGCCGCACTCCACGCAGGCGTCGAGCGCCGCATCGACCTCGGGGACGCTCTTGAGGCTGTGCAGGTGCGCGGCCGGGTCGTCGGTCAGCAGCACCCCGGGGTTCAGGACGCCGTGCGGGTCGCACAGCCGCTTCAGCTCGGTCATGACCTCGTACAGCTCGTCGCCGTACTGGCGCCGCACGAACGGGGCCATGGCGCGGCCGGTGCCGTGTTCGGCCTTCAGGGTGCCGCCGGCTTCCAGGACGAGGTCGACCATGGCGTCGGTGAAGCGGGCGTAGCGCTCGGTCTCGACTCGGGTGTCGAAGTCCTGGGTGAGCATGAAGTGCAGATTGCCGTCCCGGGCATGGCCGAAGATCACCGCGTCCTGGTAGCCGTACCGGTCGAACAGGCCGATCAGTCCCTCGCAGGTGCCGGTCAGCCGCTCCATGGGGACCGCGATGTCCTCCAGCAGCGCGGTGGTACCCGGGCGGCGCGCCCCCGCCACCGCGGTGTACAGGCCCTTGCGCAGATGCCACAGCCGTGCCCGCACCCGTGCGTCGCGGGTCAGTGCGGTGCCCGTGACGGCGGGCAGGCCGTCCAGGACCGGCTGGGCGGCGGCCACGGTCGCGTCCAGCGCCTCGGCGTTGTCCTCGGCGAACTCCACCAGCAGCGCGGCATGTCGCTCCACGCTCAGACCGCGCAGGTCGTCCACGGGGTCGGGGGAGCGCTGTGCCACGCGCAGCGACGCGGCGTCCAGCAGCTCGGCGGTGCGGGCCCCGGCGGCCAGCAGCGCCGGCAGTGCGTCGGTCGCCTCGGCAAGACCGGGCAGTACGAGCAGTCCCGTGGCGGTGTGAGGGAGCAGCGGCACGGTACGGAAGACGGCCTCGCCGACGAAGCCGAGGGTCCCCTCGCTGCCGATCATCAGATGGGCGAGGATGTCGACGGGGTCGGTGTGGTCCAGGAACGAGTTCAGGCCGTAGCCCATGGTGTTCTTCATCGCGAACAGCCGTTCCACCGTGACCCGGGAGGCCGCCGAGCCGCGGACCCGGTCCCGCAACCTCAGCAGCCCGGCGTGGAGTTCGGGCTCCCGCGCCCGCAACCCCTGGTCGGCGTCCCGGTCCGCGGTGTCCACCACGGTGCCCGACGGCAGCACGAACTGCAGCGACTCCATGGTGCGGTAGGCGTTGTCGCGGGTGCCGCAGTTCATGCCGCTGGAGTTGTTGGCGACCAGTCCGCCGATGGTGCACGCGGACTCGCTGGCCGGGTCGGGGCCCAGCCGGCGCCCGTACCGGGCGAGCCGCGCGTTGGCCTGACGCACCGTCAATCCCGGCTGGAGCCGGATCCGCGCGCCCTCGTCGAGGACCTGTGCGGCGCGCCAGTGGCTGCGGACGTCGACGAGAAGGCCCTCACCGCCCGCCTGCCCCGCCAGGCTGGTACCGCCCGAACGCAACGTCAGCGGCACCCCCGCGCTGCGCGCCCCCGCCATCAGCGCGCCCACCTCGGCTGCCGACGCCGCACGTACGACCGCCTGCGGAGTGAAGAGATACGGGGAGGCGTCGTGGGCCACCGCGATCCTGCGGGGCATCTCGGTGGACACCCGCGCCGGGTCGTCGACACACCCGGCCAGGATCTCGGCCAGGCCGGCCGGAGCCGACTCTTGGGCGGTGGGCGCGGCGGAGGGGGTGGCAGCGGGGATGGTCATGGTTCCTCGGTACGGGGGAGGGCGGTCAGTGGACGTCGGTGATCCGCAGCAGGCGCGGCGGGCGCGCGGCGGGCTCGGGCAGACGCAGCGGCGACAGACCAGGGGTGATGCTGCCCAGCAGCGCGGCGCGGCGGGCCCCCGTACCCGAGGGAAGGGCGCCGGGCAGACCGTTCACGGTGAGGAAGCCCAGCACGGCGAACGCCAGTGCCTCCTTCGCGTCCGACGGCAGACCCAGCTCGTCGCTGGGGCGCAGCGTCACACCGGGCAGTTCGTCGGCGAGCATGCGCATCAGCACCGGGTTGCGCAGGCCACCACCGGACACCACCAGGTTCGTGACCCAGTTGGCGCGGCAGGCGTCCGCCACCGTGACGGCGGTCAGCCTGGTCAGGGTGGCCAGGACGTCGTCCGCGGCGGGCGTGGGCACCGCTGCCAGCGCCCGCAGCAGATACGGCAGATGGAAGTGCTCTTTCCCGGTGCTCTTCGGCGCGGGTCTGCGGTAGTACGGGTCGTCGAGGAGCGCGGTGAGCAACTCGGCGCTGACGCGGCCGGCACCCGCCCGGCGACCGTCCTCGTCGTAGGCGGCGGCGCCGTCGGTGAAATGGCGTACGGCGGCGTCCAGCAGCGCGTTGGCGGGACCGGTGTCGAAGGCCAGCGGTTCCGCGCCCGGCGCGACGACCGTGACATTCGCGATACCGCCCAGGTTCAGCGCCGCCGGGATGCCCGGCAGTCCCCGCAGGAGCAGGGTGTCGGTCATGGCGACCAGCGGTGCTCCCTGCCCGCCCGCGGCCACATCCCGGCTGCGCAGATCGGAGACGACCGGGAGCCCGGTGGCCTCGGCGATCCAGGCGGGCTGGCCCACCTGCAGGGTGCCGCGGACGGTGCCGTCCTCCACCCAGTGGTGCAGGGTCTGGCCGTGGGACACCACGAGGTCCGCTGTGCCGTCGCACAGTTCGCTCAGGGCGTGTCCGGCGGCGTCGGCGAAGGCCTGGCCGATACCGGTGTCCAGCGCGCACATGGCCTGGGTGGTCGTCGCGGCGGGCGGCAGCGTGGCGGCGATCAGGTCGCGCAGTTCGTCCGGGTAGGGGACGGAGAGGTGGCCGAGCGGCCGCATGTGCAGGGTGTCGCCGACCAGGGTGAGGTCGGCGGCGGCCGCCTCGATGGCGTCGTACGAGGTGCCGGACATCAGGCCGATCACACGCATGGCTTCTCCCGGTGGGGATCGCGGGACGAACGGATGGGCCCGGGTGCGGGGCCGCCCGTGGGGCGGCCCCGCACCCGGGCGTTGTCACTCCAGGCCGGCGCCCGCCGCCAAGCGGTCCGAGCCGGAACCGGACTCCGGCTCACCGCCGGGCAGCGTGACCTCGTTGACCGTCTGCACCTGCGGCGCGCGGTGGAACAGGCTCATCACACCGCCCACCAGCAGCGTGATCAGCACACCGATCGGCACGAGCCACTGGGCCGCGATCGCGGTGGGCACCGTCGCCCCGGCCACCGTGACGTCGATCTTGACGTCGCGCACGATGTAGGTCATCACCGCGATCGTCACCAAGAAGGCCACGACGGAGTCGACCTGGTTGGCCCGCTTGACCAGCCGCCCCAGCAGGAACGCGCCGAGCAGCGCACCGTAGGTGTAGCCCGCGATCGTCAGACCGGTCAGATACACATTGCCCGTGCTGGCGCTGAACGCACACGCGAAGACGGCCATGAGCACCGCCCACACCAGCGTCATCACCCGGGCCAGCTTGAGCAGGGACTCCTCGGACGGTGTGCTGCGGAAGAAGCTGTGGATGATGTCGGCGACCGTCGAGTTGGACATGGAGTTCAGCGCGGAGGACAGCGAGCCCATCGCGGCGCCGAGGATGCCGGCCACCAGCAGACCGGAGATCACCACGGGCAGCCCGTGCAGGATGAAGTTCGGGTAGAGGTTGTCGGCGCTGGCCAGGCCCAGCTGCTTGAAGTCCTTGCCCTGGTTGTAGGACCACAGCAGGGCGCCGACGAGGGAGAAGGCAGCGAACTGGAGGGTCACGAAGACACCGGAGGCGATCATGGCCTTCTGACCGTCGCGCAGCGAGCGGGTGGCCAGGATGCGCTGGACGATCAGCTGGTCGGAGCCATGGCTGGCCATCGCGAAGATGGCGCCGCCGATGATCGCGGTGGGCAGGGCGAACGGGCTGGTGAGGATGTGCGCCAGGTCGAAGTTGGTGTCGAAGAGCTTGAAGTGGCCCGTGTCCAGGGCGCGCGAGAAGCCGTCGGCGCCGACGTGGCCGGACAGCACGGCGATGGCGAGGATCGCGCCGCCCAGGTACAGGGCCATCTGGATGGCGTCGGTCCAGATGACCGCCTTGATACCGCCGAGGTAGGTGTAGACGACGGTGATCACCGTGAGCACGATGATGATGACGCGGAAGCTCGCGTGCACGCCGAACTCGTCGAGCAGCAGCTTGATCGGGATCGCGGAGGCGAACAGGCGGACGCCTTCGGCGAGCAGCCGGGTGAAGACGAAGGTCACCGAGGCGAGCCCCTGCAGTTTGAGCCCGAATCTGCTTCCCAGGTACTGGTACGCGCTGACGAATCCGCCGCGCTTGTACAGGGGAATCAGCACGGTGGCCACGACGATGCGGCCGATCACATAGCCGAGGGCCAGTTCGACGTTGCCGAAGCCCTGGCCGCTGTAGGCACCGCCGGGCACGCTGATGACGGTGAGCACGCTGGTCTCGGTGGCGACCACCGAGAACGAGACGGTCCACCACGGCATGTGGCTTTCGCCGACGAAGTAGTCCTTCGCCGTCTTCTGCCGTCCGGCCAGGCGCAGTCCGATCATGGCGATGGCGACCAGATAGACGACGATCACCACGAGGTCGAGTTGGCGCACGCTCACTCCTAAGCGACGGCCGGCGGAGTCACCGGCGGGGTGGGGACAGGGGGGAGGGGCGTCGTCCGCCGTACGCGGGCGACGTGGGGTTCGTGCGGTGCCGAGGCGTCCAGCGCCAGCAGGCGCGCGCCGTCCAGCGGGTCCCCGAGCGGGGGCCGCAGGTGCAGGGGGTGCGGGGAGGCGGTGAGTGCCGCCCGCAGCGGGTCGAGCAGCGGTTCGCCGAGGCCGGTGAGCCCGCCGGTGATGGTGACGGGGAGAGCGTCGCCGCCGCCGATCCGGCGGGCGGCGGTGAGCACCGCCTCGCCGAGCGCGTCGGCGGCGTCCCGGACGATCGCGGCGGCGGCGGCGTCACCCGCGGCGGCGGCACGGGCCACGTCCGGGGCGAAGGACGCGGCGGTGCGGGCGGGGTTGCCGTCCCGTCCGACGGCCGAGGGCAGCCGGTCAGGATCGCCGAAGCGCTCGACGGCGGCGGCCAGCAGCGCGGTGTCCGGCCCGCGTCCGTCATGGGCGCGCAGCGCGGCCCGCAGGCCCGCCGCGCCGATCCAGGCGCCGCTGCCCTCGTCGCCGAGCCAGGGACCCCAGCCGTCGACGCGGGCGTACGATCCGTCGTCCCCGATACCGATGGCGACGGAGCCGGTGCCGATCGCGAGCACCACACCGGTGCGGCCTCCGAGGGCGCCCGCGTGGGCGGTGACGGCGTCGCTGGTGACGGCCACCTCGTCCGCGGGCAGGTCGTCGAGGAGCTGGGTGGCCAGTTCGCGGGCCGCCTCCGGTGCGGCGGCCGCCCCCGCCGCGCCCACACAGACAGCCGCCAGCCGGGACGAGGGCTCGCCTGCGAGCAGCGGGAGGACCGCGGCGCGCACGGCGGCGCGGGCCGCTGCCACTCCGTTGTCCGCGGCGAGCCCGGGAGCTCCGGGCACCTCGCGGACGTCATGGGCGGGGCTGTCGCCGGACCACAGCACGGCACGGCAGCCGGTTTTGCCGAGGTCCACCGCCACGGTTGCTGTCATGGGGCACGCCTTCGCGTCTCCAGGGATCCGGCGCGTCGGGCGGTCACGGGGACGGCCGCAGGGCCGGTGACCGGCGCGGATCGCGGTCCAGCGAGTATCCGAAGGCCGACCTCCGAATGTCAATAAGTAACTTCCCGTAGATCGGCACGTAAATTTTTGACGTGCCATCGGGGTGTGATTAATGTGTCGCCCACCCACTCAGGAGGGAACGGCCCATGGCCCGCCAGGAACCACCCCGCACACCGGTCCAGCCGGCGGAGGACACCACCCCTGCCGCGACCCTGGCACGCATTCGCGCGGCGCTGCCGACCCTGGCCCCCTCCGAACGGCGGGTCGCCGACGCCGTCCTGGCCGATCCCGCGCAGGCCTCGGAGCTGTCCATCAGCGCCCTCGGCAAGCGGGCCGACACCTCGGTGGCCACGGTGATGCGCTTCTGCCGCGCCATAGGCATCGCCAACTACCCCCAACTGCGCCTCGCGCTCGCCGCGGCCGCCGCCCGCGAGCACGCCCTCGGCGGCGAACGTCCGACGCCGGGCACCGACATCAGCGCCACCGACACGCTCGACGCGATCGTCAAGAAGATCATCTACAACGAGGTACGCGCTCTGGAGGACACCGGGGCCGGGCTGGACCTCCAGGTACTGGGCCGCGCGGTGGACGCGGTGGCGGGGGCCCGGCGGATCGACATCTTCGGCGTCGGCGCCAGTGCGTTCGTCGGCCAGGACCTGCACCAGAAGCTGCACCGGATCGGCCACATGGCCTTCATCTGGACCGACCGGCACGCCGCCCTCACCGCCGCCGCCCTGCTCGGGCCCGGCGACGTCGCCCTGGCCATCTCCCACTCCGGGGAGACCGAGGACACCCTCGAGCCCCTCCAGGCCGCCGCCGAACGCGGCGCCGCCACCATCGCCCTCACCAACGTCCCGCGCTCCACACTCGCGCAGAGCGCGGACCTCGTGCTGACGACATGTGCCCGGGAGACTCCCTTCCGCTCGGGCGCGACCGTCAGCCGCATCGCTCAACTCGCGCTCATCGACTGCCTGTTCGTCGGCGTGGCACAGCGTTCCTACGACGCCACGACCGCGGCGCTCGAGAAGACCTACGGGGCCATCCAGCGCCGCAGGCGCCCGCAGTCGCAGCGCCGCACACCGGCCGGCGACTGACCGCCACCCCTGCCTCCCCCCTTCAGCACCACCCTTGAAAGGACGACCGCGCCGTGGACCTCAGCACACTGGGCACCGAGACCCGCAACGAGCGGACCGCCGAGCTGGACCGCATGCCGGTCTCCGAACTGCTCTCGGTCATGAACGCCGAGGACCAGACCGTCGCCCTCGCGGTACGCGACGCCCTCCCGGAGATCGGGACCGCCGTCGAGGCGATCACCGAGTCGCTGCGGCGGGGCGGACGGCTGATCTACATGGGCGCCGGCACCAGCGGCCGCATCGGCCTGCTCGACGCCGTCGAGTGCCCGCCCACCTTCGGCACCTCGCCCGACCAGGTGGTGGGCCTGCTCTCCGGAGGTCCGGGTGCCTTCATCGTCGCGGTCGAAGGGGCCGAGGACGAACCCGCGAGGGCGGTAGCCGACCTCGACGACATCGGCCTGGACGACAAGGACACGGTCGTCGGCCTCGCTGCCAGCGGCCGTACCCCCTATGTCGTCGGCGGCCTGAAGCACGCCGCCGCCAAGGGGGCCGTCACGGTGTCGGTCGCCTGCAACCGCGACGCGGTCATCAGCCGCTACGCCGACATCCCGATCGAGGTCCCCACCGGCCCCGAGATCCTCACCGGGTCCACCCGCCTCAAGGGCGGCACCGCCGAGAAGATGGTCTGCAACATGCTGTCGACCGCGTCGATGGTGCGCTTGGGCAAGGTCTACGGGAACCTCATGGTCGACGTCCGCGCCAGCAACGACAAGCTCGTCGACCGCGCCCGCCGCATGGTCGTCCAGGCCACCGGCGCCGACCCCGACACGGCCGCCGAGGCCCTGCACGCGGCCGACGGCCATGCCAAGACCGCCATCGTCATGCTCCTCACCCACTCCACCGCCGAGCAGGCCGCCCGCGCCCTGGAAGGGGCCGCCGGCAACACCCGCGCCGCCATCGCGGACATCTGACCGGCCGCCTGCCGCTGACGGGGCGTGACCACTCCCTTGGGGGAGCGGGACGACGCCCCGCCGCCACTTTTCGCCCGCTGGGCGTTCGCTGCGCCACGGCGGTCCGTCGGCCCGCCGCCGTCCGCGTTTCTCCCGCCTGCCAAGTCCTGCTCCCGCCCCGCCTCCGGCGGAGTAGCCAGGCGAGCGTCCGATTCTTCCCCCACTCTGTAAAAGCAGGAGGGGGTGAGACGACGGAGGGAGTGGCGGGATGCAGATCGTTGTGGACCTCACGGTCTGCCAGGGCTATGCCCAGTGCGTGTTCCTGGCACCGGAGGTGTTTCGGCTCCACGGGGAAGAGGCGTTGTTGTACGCGCCGACGGTTCCCGGCGATCAGCTGGAGCGCGTACGCCAGGCCGCGGCGGCGTGCCCCGTGCAGGCCATCCTCGTCGGCGAGGAGGTGAGCGCGGGTGACAGATGACCTGCGCAAGGGCCGGATCGTCATCGTAGGCGCGTCCCTGGCCGGGCTGAGGGCCGCCGAGGCACTGCGCGAGCAGGGCTTCACCGGCTCACTGACCGTGGTGGGAGACGAGGCCTACCTGCCCTACGACCGGCCGCCGCTCTCCAAGCAGGTGCTGCTCGGCCAGGTGGCGGCGGACACCACCGCGCTGCCGATGCGCCGGGATCCGGACGCCGAGTGGCGACTGGGGGTGGCGGCCACCGGCCTGGACCCCCTGCGCAAACGGGTGCTGCTGGCCGATGGCGATGAGCTGCCGTACGACCGGCTGCTCATCGCCACCGGGACCCGGGCACGGCCCTGGCCCAACTCGGAGGAGGGCGCCCTGGACGGGGTGTTCACCCTGCGCACCTGTGACGACAGCGAGGGGCTTGCCGAGCGGCTGGCTGCCGGGCCGCGTCGGGTGCTGGTGATCGGCGGCGGCTTCACTGGTTCGGAGGTCGCCTCGGCCTGCCGGGAACGGGGACTGGAGGTGACGGTCGCCGAACGGGGCCCCGGCCCCCTGGTGGGGGCGCTCGGCGGGACGCTGTCGAAGCTTGCCGCCGCGATGCATCGAGGCCACGGGGTGGATCTACGGTGCGGGGTCACGGTCACCGCCCTGCGCGGCGACGGCAGCGGCCGGTTCGTCGGCGCGGACCTGTCCGACGGCAGCAGCGTCGAGGCGGACGTGTGCGTCGTCGCGCTGGGAGCGGTGCGCAATATCGAGTGGCTCGCGGACTCCGGCCTTGCGGCGGGCCCGCGAGGGCTCGCCTGCGACGCGGGGTGCCGGGCCTTCAACATGTATGGGATCGTCACCGACGATGTCTTCGCGGCCGGTGACGTCTCCCGCTTCCCGCACCCCTTGTTCGAATACCAGATGCTCTCCTTGGAGCACTGGGGCAATGCCGTCGCGCAGGCGGAGGTCGCGGCCCACAACTTGGTGAATCCGGGGCCGTTGAGACGTCCCCACCTCGCGGTGCCCGTCTTCTGGTCGAGCCAGTTCGGGCTCAACATCAAGTCTGTGGGCGTCCCGTCCTTCTCCGACCAGGTGGTCATCGCGCAGGGCTCGCTGGAGGCGCGCCGACTGGCCATGGTGTACGGCTACCGGGGGCGGGTCACCGCCGCGGTCACCGTCAACATGGCGAAGACGCTCGAGTACTACCAGCACCTGATCGAGACCGCCGCCCCGTTCCCGCCCGCCCCCGGCGCGGCGGACCGTCCGATGGCGGCCGAAATCCCGATCCCCTCCGACGTGCCGGATCCGAAGGGGCTCTCCCACGGCCCCACCGTCGCGCTCACCGGCTACCTGCCGGACCGCCGGCTGACCGTGGTGCAGCCGCGAGGCTGACCCCCTCCACCCGCCACCGAGGAGCCACACCATGACCGCGGACACCCTGCTGGAACGGATTACCGACTACGCCAACCGCCCCAACCCCTACCCGCTGTACGCGGAACTCCGCGAAGCCGGGCCCGTGGTGCCTCAGGCGGACGGCAGCTATCTGATCGGCACGTACCACCACCTCGCCGCTCTGCTCCACGATCCGCGGATCAGTGTCGATCCCCGAAGCCGTCCGGCCACGGCCGGCACTCCGTACGTGGAAGGGGGCAAGCCGTCCTTCCTGCGGCTCGACGACCCCGAGCACCACAGACTGCGCACCCTGGCCATGCGGCCGTTCGGCCCGCCGCACAGCCCCGGCCGGATCGACGCCCTGCGAGGCCAGATCGCCGACATCACCAAGGAACTGTTCGAGGCGCTCCGGGACCGCGAGCAGATCGACATCGTCGACGACTTCGCCTACCCGCTGCCCGTCACGGTCATCTGCCGACTGCTCGGTGTGCCACGCGAGGACGAACCGCTGTTCCAGGCATGGTCCGAGGCGCTCGTCGCGGCCGCCGACGTCAGGGCTGGAGAGGACACCACCGAGCTGGACCAGGCGGGCCGACAGGCGCGGGCCGAGATGGGCCGGTACCTGCTGGACCTCGCCGAACAGCGCCGGTCCCAGCCGCGCGACGACCTGCTGTCCGCCTTCATCAACGAACCCGACCCGGACGCGCGGCTCACCCACGAGGAACTCGCGGAAAACGCCATCCTGTTGTTCATCGCCGGACACGAGACCACGGTCAACCTGATCACCAACGGGGCCCTGACCCTGCTGCGCCACCCCGACCAACTGGACCGGCTGCGCCGCGACCCCGACCTGCTGCCCAGCGCGGTGGAGGAACTGCTGCGCTACGAGCCCCCCGTCCACATGCGGGAACGCATCCCCCTCGCCGACATCGACGTCGCAGGCACCATCCTGCCCGCGGGCAGCACCGTCGTGCTCGCGCTGGCCTCGGGCAACCGGGACCCCAGCCGGTTTCAGGAACCCGATCGGTTCGACCCCGTCCGCCCGGACAATCAGCATCTGGGCTTCGGCAGCGGTATCCACCTCTGCTTCGGCGCACCGCTCGCCCGCATCGAAGCCCAGACCGCACTCCACGCACTGATCCCCCGACTCGGCACCGCGGCCCTGGTCCAGGACCCACCCCCGTACCGGCAGAACGCCATGCTCCGCGGCCCCCGCCACCTCCTCCTCCAGATCCGATGACCCCCCGGGCTCAACCGGCGTAGGTTCAGTTGCGCTGAAACACCGGACGAACCGTCATGAAGGGTCGGGCGTCGTGCGGTGCCCTGTCGTGGTGAAGGCATCGGCGGCATCGACACCGCAGACCCGCAACAGATTGACCACGATGCGATCAAGGTCTTCGCCGACTTTGGTGACCTCGGGAATGCCGAGGCTGGCGAACTCGTCGCTCGGCCGGTGCATGGTGAACACCGCATTACCGTCGGCGTCGCTGTAGACCAGCATCCGCAGAGGCGCATAGAGCAGCGCTCTCGGGTCATGGCGAAACATGGTCTCGGCGATGACATGGTTGCCCGTCAGATACTCCATCGACCTGGTGGAGTGCCCTGCCACGCTGAAGAGCTGGGTGCCGTTGATCCGGGCGTAACGCATCAGATCGTTGGGTGCGTTCACGGCGGTCGCGGCGCGAACGGTGTCCCAGCTTCCCCCGGATTCCGCAATGCGCTCCAAGGCGCTCGGATCGAATACGGGTGCCGCTTTCTCGAATGCGGTCACAAAGTCGTCGTAGGCGATTCCGGTGGGGATTTCGATCCGCGTCACGGTGTGGCTGTGCTGACGTGCCATGCGATTGCTCCCTACTCCTGGGGCCGGGCTTCGCTTCTCTCCCGATTCCTACGGAACAGCCCTCGCTGCGGAAAACGCATTCGGTCGTCCTATGCATACACCAAGATTGCGGGAAACGTCGGCACCGGGATCAGGCGACTGATGGCGGCCTTCGTGCTCCGGTTGCCCGGGGGGCCAGCGCAGCGAGGGAACGTTGGGTGCGGCGCGCAACGCGGCGTTGAGGACTTCGACGGCCTCCGGCGACGGTGTGGCGTGGTCGACGGCCGGGGCCAGCTGGGTGTGTATGGCCGAACGCAACTGCCGGACTTCGTCGTCGCGTGACGGGTCGAAGTCTGCCTCCCGCGGGATCAGATCCTGCTGGTGCAGCCATTGTGCGACCGCGCTCGGGTCCGGCAGTGCGTCGTCCGGCAGACCACGCCGCAGGGTGCGGGTGTTCGCCAGGGCGAGCGCCACCGAGCCCGCCTCACCGGGAGCGGGAGGCCGGGGCCGGGCGGTGGCGGCAGGGGACTGTGTCGGCTTCCTCTCCATGCGACTAATGTTAACTGTTGACAATGTCCATTAGGAGCGGCTAGCTTCTGCGCACTCGTTGATCACTCCCGGCGAAGGAGCCAGTCGTGCAGACCCCGGAACAGCCCCCGTTCGGCGTGCGTATCCGCGCAGTCGGAGGGCCCACAGCAGTCATCGAGATCGGTGGCCTGAGACTACTCACCGACCCCACCTTCGACGAACCGGGCTCCTACACGGCCCCCTCCGGTTCCGTGCTCACCAAGACCATCGGCCCCGCGATCGGCCCGGACCAGGTAGGTCGTGTCGACACCGTTCTGCTGTCCCACGACCAGCACGCCGACAACCTCGACGAAGCAGGGCGCGCCTTCCTGCCGACCGTCCCTTTGGTCCTGACCACGCCGAGCGGCGCCGGACGGCTGGCCGGAAACGCCCATCCACTCGGGCCGTGGGACCACATCGACCTCGAACGTCCCGGCGGTGCCCCGCCGCTGACCGTCACCGGTGTGCCCGCCCGCCATGGGCCGGTCGGCTGCGAACCGATCTGCGGAGAGGTCACCGGATTCGTCCTCACGGCGCCTGACCTGCCGACCGTGTACGTCAGCGGGGACAACGCGTCTCTGGACGCGGTACGGCGAACAGCCGAGCGCTTCGGCCCGGTGGACATAGCGCTGATCTTCGCCGGTGCCGCCCGCACCGGTGCCCTCGACGGCGCTCTGCTGACCCTCGACAGCGATCGAGCCGCCCAGGCCGCCCAGATCCTCGAAGCCCGCCACGCCGTGCCCTTGCACTTCAACAGCTGGCGCCATTTCACCGAAGGCGACCAGGAGTTGCGCGCCGCCTTCGCCCGATCGGGAGTGTCCGACGGGCTGACCGTACTCGCTCCCGGGGACACCGCCGAGTTCCAGCAATAAGGTCCGGCAGCGGCTCGGGGACCCATTCGCACACGGGCGTGATCCGGCTCGAAGGCGACACCGCGTCCGGCCGTGCCTACATGCAGCAGCTCGGCCGCATGCACGACGGCATGTCGCGGGTGAACTACGGCCTGTGTCACGCCCGTGATCGGCGCTCGCCGGACGGCCCCACCCTGGCGCCGCTGCGCGCAGCTTCCCCGGTCACCGTCGCCTGATCCTGCCCGGGCAAGGCGCCATCGCTCCCATCAGCGATGGCGCCACGCTTGTTGCCGCGGAGAACCTCTGCTCCGGGCGCGAGCCGTTGGAAGGCGGACCCTGGTCAGTGCGGTCGTTGTAGTCCTGCGATGAGGAGCTCGACCAGTCGACGCGCGTCGTAGCGGGGGTCGTGGTCGGCGCCGATGCAGAGGTTCCCGACGCCGCGCATGAGCTCGTAGGCATCCACGTCGGGGCGGATCTCGTCGGCGACGGTTGCGGCTTCGAGCAGCTGGGTGCACACAGGCAGCAGGCGCTCGAGGAAGTAGGCGTGCAGTGCGTCGAAGCCGGCGTCGTCGGACTGCAGCACGGCAGCAAGTCCGTGCTTGGTCACCAGGAAATCGACGAAGAGATTGATCCAACGCCCTAGAGCGGCGTGCGGAGTCGCACAGGTCGCCAGCAGAGCTGGACCCGCCTCGGCGCAGGCTTCGATCTGATGCCGGTAGACAGCGATGATGAGATCCGCTCGCGTCGGGAAGTGGCGGTAGATCGTTCCCATCCCGACGCCGGCCTTGGCCGCGATGTCCCGTACCGGCGCTTCCACGCCCGACGTGACGAAGACCGCGGCAGCCGCGTCGAGCAACGTCTCCTTGTTGCGGCGGGCGTCCGCCCGCTTGGACCGGGTCGCGCGCCCTGCGTCCTCGCC
The DNA here is from genome assembly GCF_040680495.1 of Streptomyces sp. NPDC052036. Classification (NCBI taxonomy): domain Bacteria; kingdom Bacillati; phylum Actinomycetota; class Actinomycetes; order Kitasatosporales; family Streptomycetaceae; genus Streptomyces; species Streptomyces sp. NPDC052036. The sequence goes on from NZ_JBFAWW010000021.1 coordinate 69,450, forward strand.
ACTGTCATTCACGGCGCTCACTCCCTCCGCTACCGAGCCTGCTGATCGGAGCAATGTCCGTCTCGTTATCGGAGTAACGTTCCGTTTGCCCATGATGCCAGAACAGGGGCAGGCAGCCAAACCACGCCAGTGCGGGCTCCGGGCCCTCAGCGGTGTGCAGGTCGCCCGACACCGCCGCTCCTGCCGACCACGCGAGCGCCCAGTGCCAGAGCATCCAGCGCCAAGGTCCGCCCACCCCCTGCATGGATCCCGCCAGGTATGCCGCTTGCTAGACGGAGCGTTGTTCCGTATCGTTCCGGAACGACGCTCCGTTTAATGGCATCGGCCTACGTCGCACCGCCCGATGCCCGGCAGCAGCCTGTGCCGCGTCAAGGCCGAACGTACCCACCATGAAGCAGCCGAAAGGAAGACCCTCCTATGAGCGAATCAGCCATGGTGATCACGGACCTGGCCACGAATGCGCCCACTCCGGTCGTCTCGATGAAACCGGTGGTGCTGTCAGCCCCGGGCCGTGGTGAGGATCTGCAAGTACAGGTGTCGGCGCCCACGATGGGGAACGAACTGCCGATCATCGCTTTCTCGCACGGCTTCGGCTGGTCAATGGACGGCTACGCCCCGCTGGTCGACTTCTGGGCCCCTCACGGCTTCGTGGTGACTCAACCGACCCATCTCGACTCCAGGACGCTGAACCTTCCCCCGGACGATCCCCGTACGCCGCTGGTCTGGCGTTCCCGAGTCGAGGACATGAAGCGCGTCCTCGACAGCTCGATCACGTCGAAGCTTCCGTTCCCTGTCTCAGCGGGCGCCTCGATCGCAGCCGTATCGCCGCGGCCGACACTCCTGGGGCGCCCAGACGACGAGCCTGCTGCTGGGCGCGCGCGTCCTCGATCCCGACGGCGGAACGGGAGAGGACATGTCCGATCCGCGGATCAAAGCAGGTGTACTGCTTGCCGCGCCCGGCCGGGGCGGTGACGACCTGACTCCGTTCGCGGTCGAGCACCTCCCCTTCATGAACCCGAGCTTCGCCGACATGACCACGCCGGCCCTCGTGATCGCGGGGGACCGAGACCAGTCCCATCTGTCCGTTCGAGGGCCGGACTGGTTCACTGACCCGTACTTCTTGAGCCCGGGCGACAAGAGCCTGCTCACTCTGTTCGGAGCGGAACATTCGCTCGGCGGAATCCCCGGCTACTGCGTCACGGAAACGACGGACGAGAGTCCCGAACGCGTCGCCCTGATCCAGCGGCTCACCTCGGCCTATCTTCGCAGCGCGCTTAACCTTCAGGACTCCGGTTGGTCGGCAGCGAGCACGGAATTGACGCAGAGCGCCCATCCATTGGGCCGAATTGAATCCAAGCGAAGCTCATAGAAGTGCTGTCGATTTCTGTCGGTAGCGCGCCCCATCCGGCGTGCCACCGATGCCGGAAGGAACCAACGGCTCCATGCTGCACACATCACCGAACACACCTCTGAACACACCTCTGAACACGTCTCGGCCTCGCTTCGGGATCATGACCGCACCCTCGCAGGTCGACTACCACGACCTCCTCCGGGTCTGGCGCGAGGCGGACACGATCCCGGAGATCGAGCATGCGTGGTTGTTCGATCACCTGATGCCGATCGGCGGGGACCCCGGCGGACCGGCCTACGCAGGCTGGACGCTGCTCTCGGCACTGGCCGCCCAGACCCGGCGACTGCGGCTCGGCGTGCTGGTGACCAGTAACCGGTTCCGGCCGCCCGCGATGCTGGCCAAGATCGCCACGACCGTCGACATCGTCTCCGGTGGTCGGCTCGACTTCGGTATCGGCGTCGGCTCACGCCCCGGCCATCCCCTGGCCCGGCGTGAGTACGAGGCGCACGGCCTGCCCTTCCATGACACCGCGCACGCCGTGGGGAGCCTCGCAGAGGCCTGCACGGTGATCCGACGGATATGGACCGAGCCCGAACCGTTCGACTTCCATGGCACCTACCACCATCTGACCGGAGCGTTCGGCAACCCCAAACCCCTCCAGCATCCGCACCCACCGATCCTCATCGGCGGACGCTCGTCCGCGACCCTGCGCGTGGCCGCCGAGCACGCCGACCTGTGGAACATCCCGGGTGGCGACATCGACGACGTCGTCCGCCGCAGCGCACTGCTGGACCGCTACTGCACCGAGATCGGCCGCGACCCCGCCTCGATCACCCGCTCGATCCATCTGCCCGTCTCCTACGACCGCCCCCGTGACACCCAGGACGCGATCGGCGACGCGATCGACGCCGGCTTCCGGCACATCGTCCTCGGACTCGCGGCGCCCTACCCCGCCGACGTCGCACGGTGGGTCACCGACGAGCTCATCGGCGCGCAGCACATACGCTCCAGTTCAGAAAAGTGAAGGGCCAGTTGTAGTCGTAGAACTGTCCAAACACGGCACCCTTCGGTCAACGGACGTCACTCCCGAAGACCTCCCCCCGAGCATCCGAGCCACGCGCCTACGGTGCGATCTCTGGGCGGGGCACCGCTGTCCCGCCCTCAACGGACGATCAAGGGGAGGAACCATGGCGAGTGTGGACGTGTCGCTGAAGGAGATGATGACCGGGTCCGAGGGGGCGCTGGGCGCGGCGGTCGTCGACTACACCAGCGGTATGGCCCTCGGGACCCTGGGCGGAGGCAAGGATCTGGATCTGACCATTGCCGCGGCCGGGAACACCGATGTCATCCGCGCCAAGGTGCGCACCATGGAACAGCTGGGCTTGAAGAGTGAGATCCAGGATGTGCTGATCACTCTCGGCGACCAATACCACCTGATCCGCTTGGTCACCGGTCGCAACGGCAACGGTCTGTTCCTCTATCTGGTTCTGGACAAGGCCCGTTCGAATCTCGCGATGGCCCGCCATCAGCTCAAGCGCGTAGAGGAGCAGCTTGAGATCTAGGCCCTCCCGTGACCTGGGCCGACGTGCGCCCATGATGTGAAGACTTCTTCAAGTCACTACATCAGCATGATTCCAATTCGTGCATGCACACGGCCGAGTGCGAGAAGGATCAGGTGTGCGCAGCACATTCCGTGGTGGTGCCCTCCGGGGCGCCACCACGTCTGGACCGTCCCCGAAGCGGCAGGGAGCGAGCACCCATGCAGGTCCCCCTCTATCAGGCCAAGGCGGAGTTCTTCCGCATGCTCGGGCACCCCGTGCGCATCCGAGTCCTGGAGCTGCTCCAGCATGGTCCGGTGCCTGTGCGTGATCTGCTCGCAGACATCGAGATCGAGCCGTCGAGCCTCTCCCAGCAACTCGCCGTGCTTCGGCGGTCCGGCATCGTCGTGTCCATCCGGGAAGGATCCACGGTCCGCTACGCGCTCGCCGGCGGCGATGTCGCCGAACTGCTGCGCGCGGCCCGCCGTATCCTCACCGAACTCCTGGCGGGCCAGAACGAACTGCTCGCCGAACTCCGGCAGACCGACGACGTCATTGCCGCCCCCGGTCAGCATCCGAAGGCAGAGTCTTCGGGCGTCACCGCAGTGCCGAGGACGGTTGATGACGACGACAGCGCCGACCACGGCAGAGATGTCGCCGCCGTGGAACACAGTGACGTCGGCGGCCAGGCCGACCGCCACAACCGCCGTACCCGGAGCGAGGCCTACGCGCGTGCCGACTCCGGCGAGGGTTCCCGCCTTCGTGTCACAGGCTCCTTGCCGACGTGCTGATCTCGTACTCGACCTGCTCCAGAGGGTTCCCATCGCCGAAGTCGTATGTCCGTGCGGCGCCGTTCTCGATGAAGCCGCACTTGGTGTAGAAGCGCCGCGACTGCGGAGTGTCGCGCAGCGTCCACAGGTGGACGCGTGTGAATCCGGCGGCCCGTAGGCGACTCAGTGTCTCGGTCATCAATACGGCGGCGACGCCGCTGCCCCAACCGTCGGGATGGTTGTAGAAGCTGTGGATCTCGGCCAGCCCTGGGCGGGTGGAGGACGGCTCGAAGGCGCACAGCGCCAGCGGACGATCGTCGTGCTCGGCCAACACAATGGTCAGTTCCCCTTGCGTGACCCTCGCTTGCCATCGCGTACGCCTGCTCCGTACCCCTTGAGCTGCAAACTCCGGGTGGAAGAAGGGCGCGTAGGCCGCCTCCCACGCCGCAGCGTGGATCTCACCGAGAGCGTCCCCGTCGCCAGGCCCAGCACTCCTAACCTTGATCATGCGACCACCCTATCCGCTCGACCCACAGCCCTCCGTAGGGCAAAGTTGGCGGCGCACACCACCGCTGACCAGCCTCGGAGCGTTCCTGGACGCCTACGGCAGCGGGGTCGTCTCCGGCGAGCTGGTTGTCTTCCACCCTCGCGGCCCGGGCAAGCTGGTGGAGCGCATGCACACCTGGGAGCCGCAGGATCCCCCTCGGAGAGTGACTCTTCGACTACGGTGCGATGCCTGCCAGTACCTGCTGGAAAGCATCCTCGATCTGCCCCTGACCTCGCACATCACGGGTGCCGGCACGGTCGAGCCCCCCACGTGGGGTGGGGTGGGCGGGCACGGAATTCCTGGGCACCCTCCCTTGCTGATGAAGCCAGAGATTATGGGGTGCAGGCTGTATGTGTGCCGAGCAGCCCGAGTGAGCTAGGCGACAGATATTTGGAGGGGCCGAAATGGCAGCGCAGACGCAGAGGGCCGTGCTGGCGGGCGGATGCTTCTGGGGGATGCAGGACCTGATCCGCCGGCTCCCGGGCGTAGAGGCGACCCGGGTCGGATACACCGGGGGTGACGTGCCGAACGCTACGTACCGTAACCACGGTACCCACGCGGAGGCCATCGAGATCCTCTTCGACCCCGCGAAGACCGACTACCGCGCGATCTTGGAGTTCTTCTTCCAGATCCACGACCCGAGCACGAAGAACCGTCAGGGCAACGACATCGGTCTCAGCTACCGGTCGGCGATCTACTACGTGGACGACGAGCAGAAGCGGGTCGCCGAGGACACCATCGCGGATGTGGACGCCTCCGGACTGTGGCCGGGCAAGGTCGTCACCGAGGTGGAGCCGGTCGGCCCCTTCTGGGAGGCGGAGCCCGAGCACCAGGACTACCTGGAGCGTTACCCCGACGGTTACACCTGCCACTTCCCGCGCCCGGGATGGCGGCTGCCCGCCCGCGCCGAGGGCTGACCGAGCGCCGGCGCCCGGAGCGCTGGCGGCTGACCACGCGCGCTGAGGGCTGGCCGCGCGGAGCGGCCTGCGACGCGGTGGCCTGACCGTGGGACCGCCTGGGTGCGTGCCACATGCACCCGGGCCGTCCCGCCCGCGGACCCGGCGGAGGGTCGGTGACCACGATGGCCGGTCTTCGCCTGCGGTACGAGGGGGAGCGTCGCGGGTGTGCAGGGGGTGGGGTCCGGTGTGTACGCCGTCAGCCCGGGCAGCCCGGAGACCTCGTTCCAGATCCATCCCCACCGACCTTGAACCGCCCAGAACGCAACGGCCCCCAACAGCGGCAGAAGCACAAGCGCCGGCCAGCGCGGGGCCTCTCTTCCGTACGGCGCATTGCCTCAAGCCGCCCGGCACGGAAGCCTCATGACGGCCGTCCGCCGAACTGCCAGTTGTGCACCTCGATGTCGGCGTACCGGCCCAGGGTCAGGGCGGCGCGTGCCGTCTCCGCGTCCGGCGCGCGGACCAATACCGCCGTACCGAGCCAGGCGGCGCCGTCGTCGGACAACAGCGGTCCGTACGCGATGAGTTCGTCCCTGTCGGGAGGCGCCGCGAGGTCGGCGGCGTTCCCCGAGCCGAGCCCGAGCACCAGATACCGGTTGCCGCCGGTCCGGCCGCCGGGGAAGTCCCACATGGTGCGCCCGAGCGTGTTGTGCCACCGACGCACCAGCACGTCTCGGTACACGCCGGCCTGGTAGTTGGGCTCGTCGAAGGCGAACGCGCGGGCGGCGACCGGATCGGGCAGATCGACGATGTGCACGCTGCCGGTGGGGGTGTCTCCGTCATCGGCGAGGGTCGGGCCGCGGGCGATCATCTCCTTCGCGTACCGGTCCATATATGACCAATGCTCTTCCAACAACTCGTCGCGCAGCGCTACGGAGTCGGCCCGGTCACGGTGATAGCAGAGGAACTCCATGGCCATAGGGTCTCTTTCAGGAGGTGTCAGGTCGAGCGGGTTTCCACGGTCCAGACAGGGGTCGTGGAGAGGACGGTCTCCTGGCTCGCCGGATGCCGACGCCTGCATCGCCGGACGGTACCAGCGGCTTCGCAGGCCGAGACTTGCGCGCGGGATAGGCTGCCGGCATGGCTGAGGGCGAGAGCGCGGCGGTTGTTGAGGCTGGTATCGATTCCTTGGGTTGGTCCAACACCCGCCTCTGGGTGGAACGGAGTCTCCGTCCCGAAGACCGGATTCGTGCCGTGGCAACGCTCCGCGGGGGCTGGTCGTCACAGATGCGCCGCCTCGATGTTGAGGGAGACGGTGAGTCGTACTCCCTCGTACTGCGATCCTTCGTCAAGCCCTTCTACGTGAAGCATGCGCTCGGACTGCTCACGCGGGAAGCGGACATCCTCCAACTGCTCGCGAACACGAACGTGCCGGCCGCTCGTCTTCATGGTGTCGATGCGGCAGCCCAGCACTGTGACCATCCGTCTCTGCTGATGTCGTTGCTGCCGGGAAGCGTCAGGCTGGACGAGGAGGACGTCGAGCGAAAGACCGAGCTCCTTGCCCGGCAGTTGGTGGAGATTCACGGGTTGCGCGTTCCGGACGGAGCCCGACCGCGTACGTATGAGGCGTGGACCAGTTCGGAGCGGGTGCGGCTTCCCGAGCACTCGGAACACCCGGATGTGTGGCAGCGTGCCGTGGAGGTGATCCGCCGCCGGCCTCCGGCGTATCCGCCTTGCTTCCTGCACCGTGACTTCCATCCCGGGAACGTGCTCTTTGCGGGAGAAGGAGACGGTCTGGCGATCACGGGTGTCGTGGACTGGGTGGAGACGTCCTGGGGACCCGCGGACCTGGACGTGGCCCACTGCTCCACCGCGCTTGCTCTGCTGCACGGAGTGCGTGTCGGCATGCGGCTGGCGGATCAGTACATCGCAGCCGGTGGAACGCTCAGCGACGCCCCGGCCGATCACCTGTACTGGCGGGCGCTCGATGCGCTGGCCTTCGCACCGGACGCGGAGAAGGTCGCCGTGCCCTGGCGGGAACTGGGGAGGACGGATTTGACACCAGCGGTTCTCGCCGAGCGTTTGGAGGAGTACCTCCAGGCGGTCTTGAGTCAGTACGGCTGAGGGACCAGCCGGCCGAAGGGCGCCACGAAGTCGGGGCAGACCCCCACCAGAAACCGGCCTGCTCCGGCCACCACCCCCAACTCCTCGTCCAGCGCGGTCCGTTACTGCCTCCCGGACGGCAATGAGGAGGGCCTGTCCGGGGTACTCGTCGGCGTCGGCACATTGCCGACGGCCCGCTTGAAGTCGGGACAGTCGACGATCGGCTCGTGGGTGCAGTCGGCGGCGTGGCGGAGGCTGTCGCGGAGCCGCGTGAGCTGGCCGATCTGTTCGTCGAGGTCGCGGGCCTTGGCGGCCATACGGATCCGCAGGTCCGCGTCGGACGGCCGCGCCACGAGGAACCGGTCGATCTCGGCGATCGAGAATCCAGCGCTGCGCGCGCAGGTGATCAGTGCCAGACGTTCCAGCACGTCCGGGTGGTAAGTACGGCGCAGGCCATTGCGGCCCGCGGCGGCGATCAGGCCCTTCTTCTCGTAGAACCGCAGCGCTGAGGGCGCCAGTCGGGTCCGTCGTGCGACCTCGGAGATGTCCAGCAACGCTTCATCCATCGACGCTCCTTGACTTGCATCGCGGTTCAAGTCGCAGCCTAGTCGCCATGAAGACTCATCACTTGAACTGTGGATCGCTCCGGACGATCGAGGCGACCTACGACGGCCCGCATCCCGCATCCGCGGTGAACCACTGTCTGCTGGTGGAGACGGACGCCGACGACCTGGTCCTGGTCGAGACCGGACTCGGCCTCGGTGACCTCCGCGACCCGAACGGCACCCTCGGCGCGGAGTGGGTCGAGATGACGCAACCCGCGCTCGCCGAGGAGGAGGCGGCCGTCCGGCAGATCGCCCGGCTGGGGTACGAACCCGCCGACGTGCGCCACATCATCGTGACCCATCTGGACGTGGACCACAGCGGTGGCCTGCCCGACTTCCCCGGCGCCCAGGTTCACGTGCTCGCCGCCGAACTCGACGCCGCGCTCGCCGAGGGGCGCAGTTCCCGCTATCGCCCGGCTCACTGGGCACACGAACCCCGGTGGGTCACCTACGATCCCGAGCCCGGCGAGCAGTGGTTCGGTTTCACCGCGCTACAGCCCAAGGGGCTGCCGTCGCAGATCAAACTCGTCCCTCTCGGCGGCCACACGGCCGGCCACACCGGGGTCGCCGTCCAGGACCGGGACAAGTGGCTTCTCCACTGCGGGGACGCCTACTACTACCACCGCGAGATCGGGGACTTGATGGAACCCCATCCGCTGCTGGACGTTGTGCAGACGCGTTCCCAAGTACATCGGGACCTGCGGCTCGGAACGCAGGCACGGCTGCGTGAACTGGCCCGCCACCACGGCGACGAGGTCGAGGTCTTCTCTGCCCACGATCCGTGGGAACTGGCGCGCTACCAGCGTGACGTCAAGCCGGTGCGGGCGTCCTGACCGGCCCCTGAAACGGCAGGCTCCACTGCCGACCCCTGCGCACCGCGTCCACCCCTGCACGCACCCACCCCGTGCAACCGGTATGCGATCAGCCTCTCCGGCTCCACCCGACGACGGTACCGTCAGGAACATCCCCAGCTCGCGCCCTTGTACGGGACGAGCCTTACCCGCGGACGCGGCGGGCCAGCCAGGGGGTGAGTGCGGTGCGCCAGATGAGCTCTTTGTAGGTCTCGTCACCGGGCAAGGGGACAATCAGCCACTGGCCAGGCGGGAAGAATCTGCCCTTTGCGTAGGCCAGACCGCCGTAGACAGACCGCAGGAACGCCGGGACAGAGTCACGTGGCACGTCCTCGAAGCTCACGCCGTCGACAGTGATTCTCGCGTCGTCCTCCGGGAAGACCTGGACGGTCACGGCGGGGGAGCCCCCCAACTCGACGAACGCCTCGTGCGGTAGCGAGCCGTCCGGGTCCAGGACCGCGAATGCCCCGGCCGAGGTGCGGCGGGATGTCTGGTCTGCGCCGATGTCATCGGTGACGGTCATCTCCAGGTCGTACTGCTGCGCGATCTCACGAATCGCCATGACAGCAGCCTCGGTGCTCGCCAGATGCGGATGTTTCATAGCCCCGATCATGCCCCATGGGTGGTGGTGCCCCACCGCGGTCCAGTGTCTTGACCAGGTCGGCTTCGGCCGCGGTGGGTCATTGCGGCAGGGCGACGGGGCGTCCCGTGGTGGAGTCCGGGGGAGTGGGAGACGGCACTGCCCGGCAGTACCTCTACCCGGGAGTTCCCACGGGCTTGTCCAGGCTGTTCAGCAGGTCGAGCTCGGCTGGGGTGAACTGGGGGCGGTCAAGTGGTCGGCGGAGGGGGCCGAGGAGGGCTGTCAGCAGGACGCCGGGGCTGACGAGTGTGGTGGGCGGGGCCTGAAGTGCGAGTACGTCGGTCAGGGCCGTGGCGGCGTGGAAGGACCCTGTGGCGGTGCGGGACAGACGGCTGACGTAACGGTGAAGGAGCCGGTCGGCGAGGTTCGGGCTCCTTCCCTTGGTGGTGGAGAAATGGATGTCCTGCCCTGTGGCCAGGGCCCACGCGCTGTCCACGGAGCGGGCGATGGCGCGCTGGGCCTCGCGGGCGAGCTTCGGGGTCAGGCCCTTGGTGAGCAAGTCGCGGAGGGCGAGGGCGCCTTGTGCCGCCGCCGACATGCCCTGCCCGTACACAGGGTTGAAGGCCGCAGCCGAGTCTCCGAGCGCCACAAGGCCCTCCGGCCAGTGGGCAAGCCGTTCGTAGTAGTGGCGCCGGTTGGCGGTGCTGTGGGTGACCCTGACGTCCGAGAGTGGTTCGGCGTGTGCCAAGAGGTCGGCCAGGAGGGGGTGGCGCAGGGTGCGGGCGAAGGGTAAGAAGGCGTCCGCGTCATGGGTGGGGTGCCGTCCGGGGGCGCCGGTCAGGCTGACGTGCCAGCGGTCGCCCTCGATCGGCAGGATGCCGCCTGAGTTGCCCGGCCCGGGCAGACGCGGGTCGGCCTGCACACTGACCACGGGCCAGCCGCGAGTGGGGACGGGGGCGCGGTAGATCCGGCTGGCGTAGACCAGGCCGGAGTCGATGTGGTCCTCCGCAAGGCCGGTGATGCCCAGCCTGGCAAGCCATCGCGGCATGCGGGTGGCCCGGCCGGCGGCGTCGATGACCAGGTCGGCGCGGAGTTCGGCTTCCGTACCGTCGGTGGTGCGGACCCGCACGCCCGTGACGGTGCGGCGGTCGCCGAGCAGTCCGACGGCCCTGGTGCGGGTGCGCACGCCCACCCGGGGGTCCTTGAGGACCTGTTGGCGGACGACGAATTCGGTCAGGTCCCGGCTTGCGGTGATCACATGGTGGGTGGCGCGCTGCCAGCGGCGGTACCAGCCCTCGGGAGAGTAGATCACCATGTTCGTGGTGACCGGGATGCGGTGGGCACCTGCGGCCAGCAGCAGGTCGACGCTGCCCGGGAGAAGGGCCTCGATCGCCCTGGCTCCGCCGGTCTGCAGGAGGTGGATGTGGACGGCCTGGGGGACACCGGTGCGTGGTTCGGGTCCTCCCGGCAGCTCATGGGCTTCCACGATCTCGACGGAGTCGACGTGGTCCTTCACGGCAGCCGCGGCGAGCATGCCGGCGATGCTGCCCCCGACGACGACTGCGCGGGTGGGGCTGCGGTGCGAGGCGCTACTCATGACGCGCTGCTTTCTTCAGGGGTACCAAGTGACGTACAGGGTCCGGCAGTTCGGTCGAAGAGAGGGTGAGGAGAGAGCAGGGACAGCGGGACCAGGTGCTGTGTGCGCCGCGCGAGGTCGTGACCGGTGCGGTCCGCCCCTAACCCGTCGGCCGTCGCCGGCGCGAACGCTGCTTTGCGTAAGCGCACCGGCCGGTCCCGCCCTTGGCTGAGGGCTTGGCCCAAAGAGGGGGTTACATCCTCATCCTCGGTCGGCGGCTGGAGGATTCCGGCGAGCCGGGCACTGAGCCTTCGCATCGCCCTCGGTCCCGTGCTCATCAGTGCCCTTCGTCGTCGAGTTCCAGCAGGACCTTCAGCGTCGCGGACTGCGCGGTCCAGCGGCGTGCGGGGTCCGATCTCGTCGGTATCAGCCCCGTGCGGCGAGGGTGCGCCGCTAGTCACATTGGCGTGCGCATGGCAGCTTATCGGCGCTCCTTGCCGGCATCAACGATCGTTTGCGGCTGTATTGACGGTCGTTGCCGCTTCCCGGCTGCACATCATTCGAGACATTCACCCCCGCCCGATCATTTCCAGCCATGCCTGCGATGGGCTGTTCGGAGTGCTGCAGGGCGCCGTCGGGGTGACAGGCGGCGTTGCCGGTGCGTCTCTTCTCCGGAAGGTGGGGTATTCAGGCGCTCCGTGCCTGCGGCGCCCGGTCCCGGGTGACCGGCCGCCACGCTCGGACACCTCGGCTGCCGGTACAGCGGCGCCCAGTGTCCGCGGTCGGGAGTCGGGTTCCGGTGAGCACCGGCAGTTCGCACAACCGGCGGCTCGCGCGGGACACGCCCACTGACGCCGCTCCCGGAACCCGTAGGCCTGAGACACTCAGGGACATATCGGGCGGCGATGCGGAGGAGAGAGCCGTGGCTACGGCGGTGCGACGGAGCAGGCCGCGCTTGAACTGGATCTTCCGTCCGTCCCCCACGCCGTCACCTTGCCATGGTCCTCGACGCGCTCGACGCTGTGCCGGCCGGCTGCGCCAAGGGGCTCATCGCTCCGCACGGCCTGCTGCCGCTGCTCGCACCGGGCAAACAGCGCAAACCCCGGCCTCTTCGATGTCGAGTACGCGCAGCGGGGCCCCGAGGTCCGGCGACTGCGCCTCAGCCGACGCTGACCGCGTCTGCCGCGGGTGCCCGCGTGGCCCTCGGACGCCTACGCACCCAGCGCCCGCGACACCCGTCGTATCCGCAATCACAACGAAGCAACAAGGAGCACACCATGGACAGAACGCACCGCTGGACCGGCGCGCTGGTCGGTACCGTCGGCGCGGCCCTTATGGCCGCCGGCCCCGTCATGCTTCTGCAGGGCCGCAAGGGCCGGAAGGAGATCCGTAGGGAACTGGCCGCACAGAAGATCGCGTTCCCCCCTCATGGGCTGCCGGACCACCTCACCCCTTTCGCCGGGCAGAGTGTGGAGACCGGCCCCCAGGCCCACGCCTACGCCGAGCTGATCAAGGATCATGTCGTCCAGGCAACCGGCGGCCGCACCTACTCCGAGATCACCGAAGAACTGCGCGTCGCCGGGAACGACGACGAGAAGCTCGCCCAGCTACGCCAGACCGCCTTCATGGGTGAGACGCTGCGCGGCTCGCTGCTGTCCGCCTACCAGGCCTGGCATCTCACCACACTGGTCACGGGCCTGGGAGGCGCGCTGACCGGCCTCGGCGCGGCGCTGGTGGCTACGGCGAACGTCGTGGGTGCGTCCCCGCGCCGCGCTGCCTGACGTGCCCGGCCACGGGCACGTCAGGTCGAGCGGCCGGTACCGAAAGACGATCGGCGCAAGCATCTCGTGCCGGGCGTCCACGAGGTCTTCGCGCGGGCGGCCGCTGCCATCGTCGTCGACCATGGCGGCGGCCGTCGCTCAACTCCTCCAGTGACTGCAACCTCAGCGCATCCGGGACGGATCAACGTCCCGGCGGGCCATCCGGCCCTCTGACGCTCGCCGGAAGAGGGACCTTCATCCCCTGACGACGGGCTCATCGGCCGTCGCGCCGAGGCAGCCCGATGCCGGAGGCTGACTGCCGACTGATCCGGAGGTGTCCCGTGCACGACCGCACAGAGCGCCCGTGCGGTTGTCTCCATCGCCGTCCCCCGTGGCGGGCGCCGCGCATGGGCCGGATCTCACCGGCCGGTCGCCCGCCACGTCTGCCCTGACTCCCGGGCGGCCGGACCGGCCTGGCGCAAGGGCGTCACCTGGGCCTCGCTCGCCGAACCCGGCAACGGGCGCACGCCGGCGGCCGCGCACTGCATCCGCCCGCTCTGCGCTTCGAACGCCACGCGCAGGCAGCTCTGTTGTGGACCTCCCACGACCGGCGCGAGGACTGGCTGCGTGCGGGTCAGGCGCTGCAGCGCGCGCTGCTGACGGCAACGGTGCACGGCGTACGTACCTCTCGCCTGCACCAGGCGACGGAATGGCCGCACCTACGAGCAGTCACTGGCCTCTCCGGTCGGCGATGCCCCGCCGTTGCTGATCCGCTTCGGCCACGGTCCAGACGGCGGCCCACTCCGCGCGCCCGCGGGGAGTAGGTGGCACAGGCGGCGGACGAGGCCGAGGCCGACGCCGAACGTCCCGTGATCCGTACCGGATCGGCGACCTGAGTCGGCCCGGCCCGCTCTCCCCACCCGTACTCCGAGCGACAGCTCCACAACCGCCGAGCTGTGCTCACCCCTCGCGACCCGGGTCAGTCCGTGCTGTCGGGGACCGTGATTTCCCGCCCGGTGACCATCTCGGACTCGATGCGTACGAAGATCCCGTCGCCCGTGACCACCCAGGAGCGCGGTCCGGTCCGGGACACCCGTTCCTGTTCGGCAGGGTCGGTGACCGTGGCCGCCCGGCCGGTGACGACCACGCTCCAGCCGGAGCGCGTCACGGCGTCGAAGTCGTCGGCCTCGAAGGCCACCACGGTCCCGTCGATCGCGCGGACGAGGTCCGAGTGCACCGGGGTGCGCAGGAGCACGGAGGAGTCGGTGTCGAGGGAGAAGTTGACCGGGAGCACCGCGGGCAGCGCCCGGCGGGTGTACACGACACGGCCGACGGGCACCTTGGCCAACAGCCGCAGGCACTCCTGCCGATCGAGCGCGCGAAAGCCGTCGTTGTGGAACATCGGTCCATGCTCCCTTGCGCCACCGCAGCACGGTTAGGGCCGGATGGCCCTTGTCGCGTGCCCCCATGCCCAGTCCGGTCCTTCGTCCGCCTCGCAGGCCGCCGACACACCTTCCGACTGCCGGGCCCGGGCTCTGTCAGGGCGAAGCCGTCAGGCGGATGAGTCGAGCGGAACGCCCCACTCGACGACGGTGCCGCTCGGTCGGTTCGAGGACAGGGTGAACGTGCCGCCCATCTCCTCCGCACGCCGCCGAAGGTTGGCCAGGCCGCTGCGGCGGGTGACCGCCGGGTCGATTCCGCGGCCGTTGTCGGCGACACGCAGCTCCAGGGCCGTGTGGGTGACCTCGACACCGATGTCGACGGTCGTGGCGTCCGCGTGCCGGGCGGCGTTGGACAGGGTCTCGCCGAGCACGGCCAGCAGTTGCTCGGCCTGTCCGGCGGACACGGCCGTGTCCAGCAGCCCGCTCATGCGCAATGCCGGGGCGAAGCCCAACGACTCGGTGGCTCGTTCGGTGGCCGCCACCAGTTGGGCGCGCAGCCCGCTGCCGCGACGCGCCTGGTCGTGCTCGCGCAGGGCGTAGACGGTGGAGCGGACGATCTTGATGGTGTCGTCCAGGTCGTCCACCACCCGCTCGATCCGTTCGCTCACCTCCGGCCGGTCGGCGAGTCGACCCAGCGTGGACTGGAGTGACAGCGCGCCGGCGAACAGCCGCTGGATGACCAGGTCGTGCAGGTCTCGGGCGATCCGGTCACGGTCGTTGAGCACGATCAGGTACTCCATGTCCCGCCGATGCTCGGCGACGTCCAGGGCCAGCGTGGCCTGGTTGCCGAACCCGGTGACCATGTCCACCACGGCGTCGGCGAAGTGAGGGCCGCCCGGTACGTTCGCGACCTGCAGCACTCCGCGGACGTGCTCCCGGGTACCGAGCGGTACGAAGAACGCCGGCCCGAGCTCCACCACTGAGGCGCTGCCGCCCTTGGCGCGCGGGTCGGCGCTCACGGCGTCGCTGGTGATCGTCTCCCCGGACGTGTAGACCTTCGCGGCCAGTGCAGCGGCGGGCAGCACCAGCCCGCGGACTCTGTCGGCCACCGCTCCCGAAGCGGTCTCGATGACCAGCTCTCCGCGGTCGCCGACGGGCACGGCCAGGGTGACCAGGTCCGCGCCGGCCATCTCCCGCACGGTGGCGGTGAAGGACTCCAGCACGGCGGCGGGCTCCGCACCGGACAGAAGGCTGCGGGTCAGCTCGTTGCTGGCTGCCAGCCACCGCTGCCGACGATGCGCGTCTTCGTACAGCCGGGCGTTGTCGATCGCCACACCGGCTGCGGCGGCCAGGGTGCGCAGCACGGCCTCGTCGTCGGTCTCGAACTCCGCGCCGCTGTTCTTGTTGGTCAGGTACAGGTTGCCGAAGACCTGGTCGCGCACCCGGATCGGGGCACCGAGAAAGCTGGTCATCGGGGGGTGCCCGGCCGGGAAGCCGACGGACGCCGGATGCTGGGCCAGGTCCGCCAGACGCAGCGGCTCCGGGTGACGGATGAGCAGGCCCAGGATGCCCTCGCCGCGCGGGTAGTGTCCGATGCGGGCGATGGCCTCCTCGTCGATGCCGACCGTGAGGAACTGCTTGATCGTGCCTTCCTCGCCCAGCACACCGAGCGCCCCGTACCGGGCGTCGACCAGGGTGACCGCCGACTCCACGATGCGGTGCAGCACGACTTCGAGGTCGAGGTCGGAGCCCACGGCCAGGACTGCGTCGAGCAACGTGTGGACCCGGCCCTGAGCCGCTCGTACGTGTGCCACCTGCTGCTGCAGGTCGTCCAGCAACGCGTCCAGTCGCAGGTGTGGAGACGTCCCGGACGCGGACATCCTGGATGTCTCCACCTCACGCGAATCCTGCGCGCGCTCGTCCACCACAGCTCCCGTCACCGTGTCGCCGCCCCACTCCCAAGGATGCCCGACGAGCCGAAGCCGTCCGGCGGCACCCTGGTGCGGGCCGGCAGGCGACCGCCGGGGTCTGGTTCACATACACGAACCTTGCACACGTGGGTGTACGCAAAGGTGTCCGCCATGCCAAACTCGCTCAACGTTCCCTGCGGAATTGCCTAGTTGGAGGACCTCCATGAGCATTTCCCGGCGTACTGTCCTCGCCGTGGCAGCCGGTGCCACGGCGACCGCCACGTCACCGGCTTGGGCCGCGGAGGCGTCCGGTCGCCCGGAGCCGGCGTCGACGGTACACACGCTGCGTGCGGCAGCCGACTATGCGGTGGAGAAGTTGCGCGCTGTCGCACCACGCGTCACCGCCTTTCCCGTCGCGACGAAATTCGAGAAGTGGGTCTACTCCCAGGACGGCGACTGGGTGGGAGGGTTCTGGCCGGGGACGCTGTGGATGGCGTATCTCTACAGCGAGGATGATGTGTTTCGAACGCTGGCACTCGACTCGGCCCGCAAACTTGCTCCCCGCCAGCACGACACCACCACCCACGACCTCGGTTTCCTCTTCTCTCCGTCGTGGGTCACCGCCTGGCGGCTGACCGACGAGGACAGTTGGCGCGCGGGCGCCGTGCAGGCGGCGGAGTCGCTGATCCAGAGATACAACCCGCGAGGCCGTTTCATCCGGGCATGGGGAGCGCTCGGCGACCCGAACAACGCGGGCCGGGTCATCATCGACACGATGATGAACCTCGATCTGCTGGCCTTCGCGAGTCGGCAGACAGGCGACGAGAAATACCTCGGCATCGCCGTGGAACATGCCAGGACAGTGCAGAAGACCTTTCCCCGCCAGGACGGATCGACCCCCCACGTCTACGACTTCGACCCCGACACCGGCGCACCGATCGGCCCGAACACGGTCCAGGGCTACAGCCCGACCTCCTGCTGGTCGCGGGGGCAGGCCTGGGGGATCTACGGATTCACCACCATGTACCGCCGCACCGGCGACGAACAGTTCCTGTCGACAGCGCGCAAGCTCGCCGACTACGCGCTGGGCACGCTGAGCGAGGACCACGTGCCCGTCTGGGACTACCGTGCACCGCAACAACCCCACGACGTCAAGGACGCATCGGCGGGCGCCGTCATGGCGTGCGGGCTGCTCGACCTGGCCACCGCCACCGGCAGGCCTGAGTACCGGCAGGTGGCGGTGCGGATCCTCACCGCCCTGTCGGAGACCTGCCTGACGAGAAAGTCGGCCCGCGCCGAGGCGATAGTCGCCCGCTGCACCCGCAACCGGCCGGCCGAGGACGGGATCGAGGTCTCCCTGCCCTACGCCGACTACTACCTGCTGGAAGGCATCCTGCGCGTGTTGCAACCGCAGGACGTCGACCGGGCCATCGACCTGTCGATGCAGCCCTGACCACCACCGTGCGCCTCCGGCGTTGAGCGAGGCGCTTCAGTCGCTCAATTGCCTGATGGACCAGTTGGTGTCTCTGATCGACCAGTTGGCGGCGAGTGCCCGTCGGTTGACGGGCGTCGACGGCGGGGAGGGGGGCACTTTCGTCCATGTCACAGGAGGGCGGGCCACCTCGTCTCGTGGGTGTAGCGACACACGACCGCAGAGGAGCACACCATGGACGCGCGACTGAACTACTTCGCCATGCCGACCGCCGGCAACCCCCTCAAGCACTTCATGTCGGCGGGCAAGGCGCTCAAGGACTCGCCACTGCCGGCCAAGACGCAGGAACTGGTGGCGCTGCGCGTGAGCCAGATCAACGGCTGCGCCGTCTGCGTCGACATGCATACCAAGGAGGCCGCCGCGGCCGGTGAGTCCTCGGTGCGGCTCAACCTGGTCGCGGCGTGGCGGGAGGCCACGGTCTTCACCGACGCCGAGCGTGCCGCGCTGGAGCTGGCGGAGCAGGGGACCCGGGTTGCGGACGCCGCCGGCGGGGTCAGCGACGAGGCGTGGGCGAACGCCGCCAAGCACTACGACGAGGAGCAGCTCACCGCCCTGGTGATCCTGGTCTCCTTCATGAACTCGGTGAACCGGCTGAACATCATCACCCAGCAGCCGGCCGGCAACTACGAGGTCGGGCCGTTCCACTGAGCGGTAGAGGGGAGATACCGGGCGACAGGAGTGTGACCTCATGAACCTTGCACTGTGGATCGGTGCCGGACTGCTGGCCGTGGTAGCCCTCACCGGCGGCATCAGCAAGACATTCGTGCCCAAGGAGAAACTGGCTGCGGTCCAGGGTGGGGGATGGACCGACGACGTCGGCGTCGGCTTCGTCAAGTCCCTCGGCGTCCTTGAGCTTCTGGCTGCGGCGGGCTTGATCCTGCCCGCCGTGGTCGACATCGCACCGGCTCTCGTACCGGTGACCGCCGTGTGCTGGGTCCTGCTGATGGTCGGCGCGATGATCACGCACGGCCGACGCGGCGAATCCATGTATGTGATGCTGAACCTGATCTATCTCCTGCTTGCAGCATTCGTGGCATGGGGCCGCTTCGGCCCGCAGTCCTTCACCGGCTAAGGGGTTCGGCGTGAGCAAGGTCGACGAGTTCGAGGAGCTGCGGCCGCTGCTGTTCTCGATCGCCTACCGGATTCTGGGCAGCGTGGGCGAGGCCGAGGACGCGGTGCAGGAGACGTGGCTGCGCTTCGACGGCTCGGCTACCCGGGCCATGTCGGCCAAGGCGTTTCTGTCCGCCACGGTGACGCGGATCGCGATCGACGTCCTGCGCTCCGCGCGGGTGAGGCGGGAGGAGTACGTCGGGCCGTGGTTTCCCGAGCCGCTGCTCGCCGACCCCTACGAGGACCCGGCGCGCTCGGCGGAACTGGCCGACTCGGTGTCCATGGCGGCGCTGTTGCTCCTGGAGCGGCTCAGCCCGCTGGAGCGATCGGTCTTCGTGCTGCGGGAGGTGTTCGGCTTCGGGTTCGACGAAGTCGCCTCCGCGGTGGGGCGGTCCGAGGCGGCGTGCCGGCAGCTGCTGGTGCGGGCACGGCGGCATATGCAGGCCGGGCGGCCACGGTTCGAGGCGGACCGGCAGGAGCGGCGCGAGCTGGCGACGCGGTTCCTCGACGCCCTCCGCGAAGGCGACGTCGTCGGCCTGCGGGATCTGCTCGCCGCCGATGTGTCGATGGCCGGGGACGGCGGTGGCAAGGCCCCGCAGCTGGCCAAGGCCGTCGTCGGTGCCGAGAACGTGGCCCGCCTGCTGGCCTCCGTCTTCCCCTTGATGGCCCGGATCGACGTGAGGTTCGAGCCGCACGACGTCAACGGTCAGCCTGGCGCGATCTTCCGCGACCGGGACGGCAAAGTGCTCCACATCCTGGCCCTCGAGGTGCTCGACGGGCAGATCCAGACCATCCGCGCGGTGATCAATCCCGACAAACTCGGCCACCTCGGGCCCGTCGCCGACGCGTGGGCCGTGGACCGCGAGGTGAAGCAGGCCCGTCGACCGATGAACTGACTGGCCGGCGCCGCGTGCGTTGACGGTGATGCGGGAGGCGTGAACCCGAGGTGCTCCGGCGAAGATGCCAGGGAGACGGGCGCGAGGTTGGCGACGCCCTCGCGGGACTCCGTGCTGACCCAGGCCACGGCGCCATCAGGGCCGCGGCGCGCATCCCTGTGAGGTGTCGGCAACGCTCGTGCCCGCGCCTGCCGCTACCGCGATGACGATGCGCCAGGTCACCTTCCCAGCAGCCCGATTGCTCCGTACCACACGGGACCCGGGTTGAGCAGATCCGGGTAGAGCCCTGTCATCCGGTCGAAGAACTCGCGTGCAGTCGGGTTTCCGCCGAGCAGCCGGATGACGTCCAGCAGGTACTGCCGGGTCCGGTCGAGGATGGCGGGATCGTCGGGGAGGTCTTTGTTCTTGTGGCCTGCCACGACGATGCGCGGCTCGAGCGCGACGACGCGATCGATGGCCGCGAGCCACTCTTGAAGGCCGCCGTCACCGCCTTCGAGGATGTACTGGTGCACCCCGTTGTAGGCGACATCGCCCGCCACGACGAGGCCGAGGGATGGTACGTGCAGGACGGACGTCTCGTCGGTGTCCGAGTGTCCGACCTCGACGGCCTGGACGACGTTGCCTTCCAGCAGGAAGCCGTCGGCGGGAATGGGCCGGGACAGAACCGGGCTGTCAGGGATCAGGCCGGGGAAGCTCGGGTCCCACATCTTCTGGCGTCCCTCGGTGGCCTGCCGGTGCATGACCTCGATGGTGGCACGGGTGGCGTAGACCGTGACGCCGGGGAATCGCTTGACGAGCTCTGCGGTACCGAACCAGTGATCGCCGTGTCCGTGGGTGGAGTAGATGTGGGTCAGGCGCTTGCCGGACCCAGCCACCCAGTCGCCGACCTTATCGGTCTGTTCACGGGTGAAAGGCGGATCGACCAGTACGGCCTCTTCCGCTCCGAAGATCAGTGTCGACGTCAGCGGCGAGGAGACGAGCCGTTCGCCGTTCGGCAGGCGCTCGTCGCCTGCCCGGGGTGTTCCGTCCGAGACAAAGGTCTCGTACGACAGGGAGTTGGGCGCGGCTGCGGTCATGGTGGCGCCTCCTTGAAGGGGAGCGTGGCCCACGCAGGTCGTCTGTCCACGTAGTCGCGGTGGAGTTTCGCCTCCGCATGAACCTGATGAAGTAGCCATTACCGATTTGCCTATGTCGCAAGCCTACAGTCAACATGCCAGTCAGCGTCTTCATGCTGCTAAGAGTGGAGATTGCGGCCCTAATATACGACATAGGTCTTAAGGATTTGACTGTGTCGCATGTTGGGCGTACTTTCGGCTGAAGAAGCAAGACAAGCCAGGCAGCGGTCATGCGTATGAGCGTGGCTGATCGGTCACAGATCGCGAGGCTGCCTCACAGTCCAAGGAGCACTCATGCCTGGAGCGCAGCTGAGCTGGAGTGTCCATGTGGCGCCGTCGATCCCCACCGAGATCGCGGACCTGGCGCCCGATCTCCCCAGGCGCATGTGGTCGCCGATCACGGCCACGCTGGTCACGGGCGAGCGCGATGCGGTTCTGGTCGACGCGCTCATGACCGTCGAGCAGGCCGGCCGCCTGGCCGACTGGGTTGCGGCCAGCGGCAAGAACCTCACCACCATCTACGTGACCCATGGGCACGGCGACCACTGGTTCGGTCTGGGCACCCTCCTCGATCGCTTCCCGGGAGCGCGCGCAGTCGCGACCCCGGCTGTGGTGGAGCAGATGAAGAACCAGATGGCGCCGGAGTTCGTCGCGTCGTTCTGGAACAAGCGCTTCCCCGGCCAGATCCCGGACACACTCGTGGCCGCGGAGCCGTTGGCCGGTGATCGGCTTCAGCTGGAGGGGCACGACCTCGTCGTCGTGGGACTGGGACACACGGACACCGATGACACCACCTGCCTGCACGTGCCGTCGATCGGCTTGGTCGTCGCCGGCGACGCCGTCTACAACGATGTGCACCTCTACCTCGCCGAATCGCCCGCCGAGGGTCGGCGAGCCTGGCTGAACGCGCTGGACACCATCGCCGCACTGGACCCTGAAGCGGTGGTGGCGGGACACAAGAACCCCGACCGTCCCGACGACCCGAAGGCGATCGACGAGACCCGGCGCTACATCCATGACTTCGAGGCCGTCGCAGAACGCACCACGACGACTCTCGACCTCTACCGCGGCATGTTGGAACTGCATCCTGACCGGGTCAACCAGGGCGCACTGTGGGGCTCGGCCAGATCCGCGAAGGGCTGACTCTCGCAATTGCGCGTCTCGTAGCAGCGCCAATGGCAGAGCGGCTTGGGGACGTCCATGCCCTGATGCTGGACCACGGTCCCCTGCCGACCGCAGGAAGTCGGGCAGGCCGACCACCAGGCCGAGGGCAAGGCGATGGGCGTCAATGCGGTGCCTGACTCAGTCTCATATCCTCACGTGCCATGAACGCAGCCACGGATACGCTCGCCGTGACCAGCCTGATCGCCAGATACGCGGAGCTGGTGGACACCGGAGACTTCGCCGGCGTCGGCGCATTGTTCGCCGACGCGGTGCTCGTGGGAAGCGGGGCACCGGCCGAGGGCCGCGAGGCCGTCGAGCGGATGCTCCGGGACACCGTGATCCTCTACGAGGACGGCATACCGCGCACCCACCACGCCACGACGAACATCGCCGTCACGGTCGACGAGAACGCGGGCACGGCCACCGCGCGTTCCTACGTCACCGTCTTTCAAGCCCTGCCTGACTTCCCGTTGCAGGCCGTCGCCGCGGGCCGCTACAGCGACCGATTCGAACGCCGCGAGGGGGTATGGCGGTTCGCGGAACGTCTGGTGCGCATCCACTTGGTGGGCGATGTGAGCCGCCACCTGCGCACGTAGCCCGTGCCGGCCGTCCTGGTAACTGACGGACCGTTCGGATGCTGGTCCAGGCGGCGTGGTGTCACCTGGCCGCGGCTACATCATCAGACGGGACAACACACCGCCGATATTCGCTTGCACGCCCATGTTCGGCGGGCCAACGTTGCCTGAGACCTGACGAAGGCAGAGAAGATGACCACGCAGACCCATCCCGTCGACCACGAACTCATCGAGGCCGCAGCACACATGGCTCGCACTCGCTGCTGGGGCGACAACCACACCATGGCAGCCGCGGCCCGTGCCCGGGACGGCCGGATCGTCACCGCGGTGAACGCGTACCACTTCACGGGAGGCCCCTGCGCTGAGCTGGTCGTCATCGGCGCGGCAGCCGCCCAGGGCGCCTACGAGCTGGACACGATCGTCGCCGTGGGCGACCGCGACCGAGGGGTTGTTCCTCCGTGCGGCCGGTGCCGGCAGGTCCTTCTCGACTACTTCCCCTCCCTCAAGGTCATCGTCGGCAAAGGCGACCGCATCCGCACCGTGCAGATCACCGACTTGCTGCCCGAGAGCTACGTATGGGCCGACCACCAACTCGACGCCGAGTGAACCGCGCCCCTCGGTACTACTGGAACCGTGTGCTGGACCCCGCAGAGCATCAAGACCTCCGCCAACGCGCCCCCGGCGTCAAAGGATTCAAGGTGATTCCCCGACGCTGGGTCGTCCGCGATGCGTGGGCCATGAGGGCCAGGAGGAGTCCGCAGGCGGCGACCAAGAGCCAGCCCGGGCGGGACGCGTGGGCCAGCCCTGCTGGGGTGGCGTTCGCCACCAGGCCGCCGGCAACGGCGATGCCGAGCGCGGAGCCGACCTGTCGTGCGGTGGAGGTGATCGCTGCGGCCACGCCGGCCCGGGCCGGAGGCAGACCGCTGACCGCGGTGTTGGTGATCGGCGCGTTGGCGAAGCCGAACCCGATGCCTGTGAGCAGATAGGCGAGCAGGAGCAGGGGCACGCTCGTGTGCCGGTCGAGGCCGACCAGGCAAAGGCCGCCTGCCATGGTGAAACCGCCGGCGAGGGTCAGTGGCAGCCGGGGTCCGACGCGACCGACGAGACGGCCGGACCAGGGGGCGCAGACGGTGGCGCCGACGGCCATGGGCAGCGTCGCCGCTCCGGCGGCCAGTGGCGTGAATCCCCGGGTGTGCTGCAGGTAGAGGGTGTTGAGCAGCAGCGTCACGTTCAGCGCGACGAAGGCAGCCACGGCGCCCAGGACCGCACTGCTGAACACGGGGCTGCGGAAGAGCCCCAGATCCATCAGAGGCTGGTGTCGGCGGCCCTCGACCCCTGCGAATCCGACCGTCGCCAGGGCGGCGAAGCCATAGGCGGCCAGCGCCTCAGACGACGTCCAGCCGATGTGGGGCCCTTCGATGAGGACGCCGACCCAGGCCCCGATGGCCACGGTCAGCAGGACCTGACCCGGAAGGTCGAGCGGCCGTGCCCGCGGCCCTCGGGACTCGGGCACGAACACGGCGCTGAGGACCAGGGCGGCCACGATGACGGGAGCGTTGATCCAGAACAGGGCCCGCCAGCCCAGCTCCGCGACGAGGGCGCCGCCCGTGACCGGTCCGACGGCCATGCTGAGCCCGAAGACCGACGCCCAGACGCCGCTCGCCTGCGCTCGCTCCCGCGGGTCGGGCATCGCGTTCACCACGATCGCGAGAGCCACGGGACTGAGCATCGAGGCACCGATGCCCTGAACGGCGCGGGCCGCGACAAGCGCGCCGACCGAAGGAGCCATCGCACAGGCCAGCGAAGCCGCACCGAACACCATCAATCCGGACTGGAACACCCTGCGGCGTCCGAAGCGGTCCGCCAGCGCACCGGAGGACATCAGCAAACCGGCCAGGACGATGGTGTAGGCGTCCACCGTCCACTCAAGACTGCGAGTCCCCACGCCCAGGCCGCGCCCGATGGCCGGCAGGCCCACGTTGACGATGGTGGTGTCGAGGCCCACCAGGAACATGCTCAGACAGCAGACGGCCAGCACCGTCCAGCGCCTGCGCGCAGTCAGAGCGGGCGCAACAGAATGAGTCGTACTCGTCGTAGTCGCAGTCACGGATCGCCTCTCATATCCAGAAATACCTGGTGGCAAGGCTCAGCCAGGCCGACAACCACGGACCACGCTTTTTGCGAGAACCGCAAAGAACCGCACACTGAACCACGTGGACACCGAACTGGAGCAGATCCTCGATGGCATCGGGCCACGGCTGCGTATGCTGCGCCGGGACCGAGGACTCACCCTGGAGACACTGTCAACCACGACCGGGATCTCGGTCAGCACCCTGTCCCGGCTTGAATCGGGCACACGACGCCCGACTCTGGACCTCCTCATCCCACTCGCGAGGGCGCACCGTGTCGCACTCGACCAACTCGTCGCCGCACCGGCCACCGGTGACCCCCGGGTGCATCTGAGACCCCTGCGCAAAGGCGACGGCAGCATCCTCGTGCCCCTGACCCAGTACCCGGGCCGGGTGCAGGTGTTCAAGCACGTACTGGCTCCCCGCGAGCCGAAGCTGGTGACCCACGACGGCTACGAATGGCTCTACGTCCTCGCCGGCGAGCTCCGCCTCATCCTCGGAGAACACGAACGCACGCTCCACCCCGGCGAAGTGGCCGAGTTCGACACCCGAGAACCGCACTGGTTCGGCCCCGCGCACACGAGCGCCGTAGAGATCCTGCACCTGTTCGGACCACGAGGCGACAAAGCCGTCGTCCGCGCGAGACCCTCGGACACCGATCCCACACCGGCGACCACCACACCCCCACCGCCGGCTACATCTTGACCCGCAACGCCTCCGCCGTGGTCCGTGCAGGCTCGGCCGAGGGTGTCCTCGCTGCGATGAGTTCCGGCCGGGTCGGGAGTCTCTTCTGATGACCGTCGTAGGACGCTGCCCGGCACGAGACACCACGGAGGACACCATGACGACCACGCCGGACGACCCGACCACCGCGCTGCCCGGCCGACCGCCCGTCGTCGACCTGGCCACCTGGCAGGCTGCCCGTGACGAGCTGCTGGTCCGCGAGAAGGCCCACACCCGCGAGGGCGACGCCATCGCCGCGGCCCGCCGCCGGCTGCCGATGGCGGAGCTCGACGGGGCGGTCGAGGTCGTCGGACCCGAGGGACCGGTCCCGTTCCTGGACCTGTTCCAGGGCCGCGACGAGCTCGTGGTCTATAAACACATGTGGCACGACGGCGCGCCGCACCAGGGGCAGTGCGAGGGCTGCACCACAACGGCCTGGCACCTGAAGGACGCCGTCTACCTCAACGCCCGCGGCGTCTCGTTCGCCATCCTGACCACAGGTCCCTGGGACGAGGTGGCCGCCTACGTCGAGTTCATGGGCTACACCCAGCCCTGGTACTCGGTGCGCGACGTGGACGCGCCGGTCGTCGGCCCCATGGGTTACCTCACCTGCTTCCTGCGCGACGGCGACCATGTGTTCCTCACTTACTCCACGACGGGCCGTGGCAACGAGCGGGTCAATGGATCCCTGGGCCTGCTCGACATGACGCCCTACGGCCGCGGCGAGGCGTGGGAGGACAACCCCGAGGGCTGGCCCGAGGGGCGCAGCCCGTGCTGGTCCTGGCGCTCGGACGCGGACGGGAACGCCACCTGGGGCCCCACCAGCCGCCCCGTGCCACAGTGGATCCGCCGCGGCGCGACCCCGGTGGAGACCCTGGGGCGACACGGCCACCACTGACGCGTCTGTGTCATGACAACGTTCTCCCAACCCGCTCGTCGGCCCCTCTCGGCCCGGCTCGTCGGCAACTCACCCCGACACTTCCTCTGCGCAGGAGTCGGAACACCGGCGCCCTGCACGCTGCATCACCGCCGGAGGTCGGCTACTTTGGGAAAGTACCTGGTCAGATGGGGGTAACAAGCCGTAACCAACCGGGGACGCTCCATGACCGGCCTGATCGTCATTCTGCTGCTCGTGGTCCTGGCCACCGCTGTGGCGACCGGTGCCCGGCGCTGGAGCCTGCCCGCCCCCTCGCTCCTCGTGATCGCAGGTCTGGCCGTCGGGCTGATGCCCTGGGTTCCCGAGGTTCGCCTGCCGCCTCACGTGATCAACGTGCTGGTGCTGCCTCCACTGCTCTACGCCGCGGCCGGCGAGATCTCCGTGCGCGACGTACGCACGGTGTGGCGGCCTGTGACCGCCCTGGTCTTCGGCCTGGTTCTCGCCTCGGCCGTCGCGGTCGGCTACGTCGCCCGAGCCATCACCCCGCTGACCGCCGCGACCGCATTCATCCTCGGCTCCGTTCTGGCCAGCACCGACCCGGTGGCCGTCACCGCGCTCGGCCGACGCCTGTGTCTCCCATCGCGCGTGCAGGCCATGGTGCAGGCGGAGAGCCTGTTCAACGACGCCACGTCCCTGGTCCTGTACAAGGTCGCCGTGGTCACCGCGGTTTCCGGTAGTGCCATCACCGTGGCCGGGACCGTCGAGCAGTTCCTGATCCTCGCTGGGGGAGGAGCCCTCATCGGGGCGGCGGTCGCCGCCGTCGTGGCCCTCATTCGTAGACGGACCGAGGACCCGATACTGGAGACCGTCATCGCATTGATCACCCCGTACGCCTCGTACGTCATCGCGGAGCAATCGCACACCTCCGGTGTGACCGCCGTCATCGTGTCCGGGGTCGTCCTCGGCAGCACCGGGCACAAGCTCAGCAACGCCCCTATCCGCATCCAGGTCCACGCCGTCTACGACACCGTCGCCTTCCTGCTGGAGAGCGTCGTCTTCGCCCTCATCGGCCTTGAGCTTCCCTCCGCCGTTCGTCAGCTCGCGCGCGATGAGCACGGCTGGCCGCTGTGGGTGCCGGTGATCGCCTTCACCGTGGTGGCGATCCGGCTGCTGTGGGTCTTCCCGCTGTCCGCCTTGATCCACTACCGGCGCGGGGAGAGCGACAGCCGGCTTTCCTGGCGCGTTCCGGCTGTCTTGTCCTGGGCGGGCACCCGAGGAGTGATGCCGCTGGCTGCAGCGCTCTCCATCCCGCTGACCACCGACACCGGGGCGCCGCTGCCGCACCGGGCGCTGATCCTCACCCTCACCACCGGGACCATCGTGCTCACCCTGATCTTCCAGGGGTTCACCCTCGCGCCTGTCGTGCGCCGCTCGGGCATCGCTCTGGAACCGGAGCACACCGCACGCGAGGAGGCCCGGACCCGTCGGCGCATCGCCCGCGCCGCCCTCGACGAGCTCAAACAGCTCGGTGATCCGGACCAGCTCGCCGACCTTGGCGCCGCGGCCGAGGCCGCCTTGAAGCAGGCCCGTCGCCATCTTGAAGCGCGCGTGGAGCAGGCCGACGATGCCCACTACAGCGATCCGGACGCCCGTCCTGCCGACGCCTACCGCGAGGTACGCCGCACCCTCATCGCCATTGAGGCGGCCGAACTCCAGCGCCTCTACGAGGCGAACAAGATCAGCAACGCCACCCGGCGCCGCATCCAGCGCGAACTCGACCTCGAAGAAGCCAGCCTCCGCGCCCGCGGCTGACCTCCGGTCCAGGTGGTCGGACGGGGTTACGGACCGGGTCCGAGGGCTTGCTGCGCGGTTCAGTCGAATGCGTCCAGGGCGGCTTCGGCGAGGCGCGGGTAGTGCTCGGCGGGTGCCTCGGGTACGGCGACAGTCCTTCATGGCGCGGCCGGGCGCGGGCTCGAAGACCGTGGCGCCGGGCAGGGCGAGGGCCTGGTGAAGGCGTACGACGTCGTAGTCGCCCGGTGTGCGTGATCGAGGGGATCCACGCGCACCGGGCGCCGGGAGCGGTGTCGAGGTCAGGCCGTCCACCAGGGGGTCGCGGCCGCCGGCGGCGAGCGCGCGCTCGAAGGGACCCTCGTGCACATGGGTGCCGAGGGCCGGGCCGTAGCCGCCGGTGGCACGGGCCTGGTCGGCGATTCGCTCGACGACCGCCGGCACGGCCTGGGTGGTGTCCTCGGTCAGGACCGCCTCGCGACCCGCGCCACGGGCCAGGTCCCAGCCGTGCAGGGTCAGATCCTGCAGCGTGATCGCGCGGGCGAGCGTTGCGGGCGGCGCGGGCCGAGTCCGCCAGGAGCGGGGCAGTGGCGTTCCGCCAACCGCAGACCGCAGTTGATGCAGCGTCAGCCTCCGCTGACGGGCGACCCCGAGCGCCGTAGTGTTCTCCGATGCTCCGTCATCTGGCCCTCCAGGAGCGTCAACAGGCCTGTCCGATGCCCGAAGTGGCCCTCGAATGAGAGGAGTAGGCATGCGCACTGTCGAGGAAGTCGACAACTTCGCGGCGCAGGCGCACGCCGGCCAGGTCGACAGGATCGGCGTCCCCTATATCGGGCATGTCCGCGCGGTCGCTGCCGGACTCGCGCCGTTCGGACCGGAGTTGGTGATGGCCGGGCTGCTGCACGACGTCATCGAGGACACCGACTGGACGGCAGAGCAGTTGAGGGCAGTTGGTGTCCCGGCTCATGTCGTCTCGATCGTGGAGACCGTGACCAACCAGCCCGGCGTGCCCTACGGCGAGAAGATCAAGCGCATCACGGGCAACCGAGACGCAACCCTTGTGAAGATCGCCGACAACGCGCACAACAGCCACCCCGACCGGGCCGCCCGGCTTCCGGCCGAGCAGCGCGATCGGCTGTCTGCGAAGTACCGCGAAGCGCGCGACACGCTCTGGGACGCCGCCGACAGCAAGCACATCGAGGTCGTCCTCTCGATCGTCAATCCCTCGCTGCTTGCCGAGCTGCGCGAGCGGTAGGCCCATCAGCCGGGTCTGTGACCCGGTCCGGGCGGTGTGAGCTGGAGCACACAGTCGTGGGGCTTCCGGTTTGCCCGGCGGAAGCGTACGTTCCGGTTTACCTCGCGAAGGCGCCTTTCGGGGCGCTGGCCCGCCAGGCCTGGGACGGCGGGCCACGCGGGGGCCAATCAGTGTTGCGAAGCGGCGGAATCCATCGTCGCCCAGCGCGGAAGTCACACCTGATCGGGTGGTTGGAACCCGGCCCGCTCAGGTGTCCTGGAGCTCTGCTGCGGACCGGACTGGTGCGCACCCGGGTTCCCCCACAGGTGGCTGCAGCCTGAACACGCCGCAGGGTCGGTTGCGCGCCCCCGCTCCCTCCAACCGCCGTGGCTCAGTGGTCGGTCCCTGGGCTGCGCATGCCTGCGGGGCCTTTGACGGTGGGCAGCACGAGGGAGCTCTCGACGCTCTGGACGGCCGGAAGCCCGGAAACGGTGGTGGTCAGGTACTCGTAGAACCCTCGGACGCTGGGGGTGGATACGGAGGCATAGAGATTGCGGGTGCCCGTGATGGCGGCGGCGAAGGCAACCTCGTCATGTCGGGCCGGCGCCAGGCCGGTGGCGGCGGGTTCCGTGGGCGGCACCGTCAGCCACAGTTGGGTGCGGATCGCCAGCCCGAGACGTGCGCGGTCGGTGTCGATGTCGCAGTAGAGCACGCCGCTGTCGCGTAGTTCGGTGATCCGGCGTTGCACCGTGGAGTGAGCAGGAGTTCGTCGACGGGGGCGGGGGCGGAGGTCCGGCAGACCAGTTCGGTGCCGCCTGCGGTGCGGCTGATCCAGGAGACCTCGGATCGTGTCGGATCCGCCGAGCCTAGGGCTGGTGAACGGACCTGAGCCCGGGCGACGGACACGATGAGGCGTGAACACGGATTCCCGGATACCAGCTGAGCGGGCCACCGTCCTGATCGTGGGCGGCAGCATCGTGGGGGCCTCGGCCGCGCTTTTCCTCGCCGCCCGCGGTATCACTCCCGTCCTTGTCGAGAAGCATCCGGCGGTGTCGACCCGGCTGCGGGCCAAGCTGTTCTATCCCCGCACCATGGAGGTGTACCGCTGCGTAGGGGCCGACCAGGGCATATACGCCGTCCAGCACAGTCTCCCGCCGGCCGATCACGCCGCGGTGGTCACCTCCCTTGCCGGACCGCAGGTGCGGCGCTGGCCGCTGCCGGCCGCGGGGGACTTCAGTGATGCGGTGGGCAGACTCACCGTCGAGCAGGCGCTGCTGCGCCTCGGGGACGAGCCGAAGCGACGGACCACAGTCGGTACGGGCCGCGCGCGAGGTGGATCCGCGAGGCGCCTTCCTCGGCGTGGCCCTGCTGCCCCGGCAGGCCGGTTCCGGAACGGCACGGCCGGCCGATGTCTGTGGCATCGGCGACCACGGCGCCCTGCTGGTCCGCCCCGACCATGTGATCGCCTGGCGTACCACCCAGGCCGCTGCGAACGCCACCACAGCCCTGGCCGAGGCCACACGACGGGCTGTCCGGCCCACCCGTGGCACAGCATGACCGGGCCGACGGGGAGTTTCCGCGCAAAGCTCACTGAATTCCCGTGTGGGGTATGTCAGTTGTCCAAGTCCCTGAGGACTTCCACCTCGTGGGGGAGCAGCACGCGCCCGTCCGGGAGGGTGAGCTCAAGGCGGGCCACCGGCGTGCCGGTCCGCTTCTCGACGAGCGGCGGGGGCTCCTCGTCCGGAGCGAAGAGGAAGTCCTGGCCCCATTGCCGCAGGGCCTGGAGCACAATGCGCAGCGACTCGCCCTTCTCGGTGAGCACGTACTCCTGGTAGGCGCTGCCGTCGGACGCGGGCTCCAGGCGGAGGATGCCATGGGAGACGAGTTTGCTCAGCCGCGCGCTGAGGATGTTCCTGGCCAGGCCGAGACGCTTTTGGAACTCGGAGAAGCGGCGTGCGCCGTCCAGCGCGTCCCGGATGATGAGCAACGACCACCAGTCGCCGATCTGGTCCAGTGAGCGTGCCACCGGACATGTGGCGTCGGTGAATCTGGTCCTCTGCACCACGGTGGCCCCCTCGGTCGGACAGTGGTGATCGTCTACGGGTGGTTGCACCTCTAAACTACTGCGGCCTCCGCATGCGCGGGCTTCTGGGCGACAGTCCTGTCCGGGCGGCGCAGCACATGTCGGAGCGTGCTCGCGTAGAGGAGCAGAAAGACTGCGCTCACGGCCGTCAGCAGGACCCACGTGGCGGCCCGCCAGCCGGAGGTGCCGGTGCCTGCCAGCCAGCGGATGAGGAAGTTGGTGCTGGTGGCGACGGGGAAGGAAAAGGTCCAGTACCCGTAGTGGAACGACTGCTGGCGCACCTCCGGGACCAGGAAGGCGATGATGAGGAGCGTGAAGAGCAGCAGACCTACGAAGCCATAGGCAACCGGGTCCAGCACGCCGTGGTGGGCGGCCGTCCAGGCAAGACCTCCGGTGGCCGGCGGAATGATCAGAACGGTGAGCGTGGGGCGGGCGGGGGTGGGCATGCTGCCGCCGTTCGCGACAAGGTGCCCGAGGACAACGGTGCCGAATGCGAGCCAGTACAGGATCCCGACGGCGAAGGTGGCCGCCGCGAGTTCCGGGTAGCGCAAGGTCGAGGCCGTGACGCTGGAGATGAACGGCGCCGACACCACGGGCAGCAGATAGCCGGGGTGCAACGGTGCCGAGTTGAGGCCCCCCGTGACCCAGTGGGCCAGGAGGCCTGCGGCGATGATCGCCGCTGTCGCGCCGAAGAAGATGTAGACCCCGCGTCCAAGGTCCAGGTTGTAGTGGGAGACATGCCCGGCCGAGAGCATGCCGACTATGGGGACGTAGGCGAGGGCGAACCCTTGGCCGGGATGGTGCAGGTCGTCACGGATGTTGCGCCACCGTACTCCGCCGTGGCAGAGGTAGCGCACCAGCAGGATGACCCAGATCAAGGCGCTGAGAGCGAACAGCGCATCACTCACCGAGAAGGATGCGGAGACGGTCGCCGAGGCGGACTGCCACATCCCGCCCACACCGGCTGTCCCCAGTGAGATGGACATCAGGCCGATGGTCTCCGCGCGAAAAGCCGGCGAGCGCCGCCTGCGCGCGTGAGCCCCCGTGGACCGCCCAGGCGCGCCGGGGAGGGGGGCCTGTCCCGTGTCAGTGGGTGTGTCCACCATGAACCGTTGCGTGTCGAGCGACTCCATCGGGACCTTTCGGTTGAGGTTCGGGTTCGGGGATACGGGTTTCGGGGCGGCGGCCTGGGGGCGGATCGGAGAAGCCTCACCGGCGGACGGCCGCCGTACGGGGCGCGATGCATGTCGCCCCGTCGCTCCGACGCTGGTGGCGTTCCGGCCGAAGGAGTGAGGCGAGGTGGTCCACACCCTCAATTTTTGGTTGCAATATTAAACCAGCTTGGCTGATGTTGGCCGCACCCCGACATAACCGTCAACGCCCAGCATATGCCGACTAGCCGCTGTCGCGTCCTGTTGGCCGAGCTGGACCTTGATCGCCGACTGTGCCGGGTGGTGGACTGTGGGGACTCGCACTCCACTAAGAGGCGAAAGTCATACGCTTGCGTCGTGATGTGGAATACGCGCTGACGGTCGTAGGTGATCCGAATGGGTCGGCCCGCCTGTCCTGGTCCCGCCGTAAGGCAGTGCCGCGGCTCCGATCGGGCTTGCCTTCGCGCTGGACCTTGAGGGGTGTCGAGGGCCGTACTGCCGCACTTTCCGCTAGAGGTGTTCGCGGTACGCCCATGTGGCTTTGGGTGTCGACTGTGACGGGAGTCCCTTCCGCCTCACCCTTGTTCGACATAACCAACAGGATTATGTTTATGTTGAACAAGGGTGCGATGTGAGGCGCTGGCCATAGGCCTCCGGTTCGGCACCGCCCCGCGAGTCACTCCTCCGGCCGTGGACGTACCGCGACAGCGCTGGTCCATGTGCCGAAGCTCAACGGATAGAGGGTCTCCGGTGATTATTGACGCTGCAGAACTCGACGCGACTCACGCGTACAAACTGCTGATCGGAAGCATCATTCCGCGCGCTGTGGCGTGGGTCAGTACGGTGTCCCAGGACGGTGTGGCCAACCTCGCGCCCATCTCCTTCTTCACCGTGGTCGGGCGCAAGCCGCCCATGGTCTCCCTCACTCTGCAGCCGCAGGAGGACGGGGTCACGCTCAAGGACACCTTCTTCAACATCCGTGACACCGGCGAGTTCGTCACCAACCTGGCGACACTGCCGCAGGCGGATGCCATGCACAGTTCGGCG
This sequence comes from Streptomyces sp. NPDC052036, assembly GCF_040680495.1. Classification (NCBI taxonomy): domain Bacteria; kingdom Bacillati; phylum Actinomycetota; class Actinomycetes; order Kitasatosporales; family Streptomycetaceae; genus Streptomyces; species Streptomyces sp. NPDC052036. The sequence goes on from NZ_JBFAWW010000021.1 coordinate 102,703, forward strand.
TTCGCGTTCGCCCCCGAGGTGGACGAGTTCGAGGCGCTCGGGCTGGAGAAGGCGCCGTCGGAGGTGGTGCGTGTGCCCCGGGTCAAGGGAGCGCCGATCTCGTTCGAGTGTGTCGTGGACCGCATCATGCCGGTCGGGGACGACGGGGTCGATCATGTGGTGTGGGGCAGGGTGGTGCGCTTCCACGTCCGGGACGACCTGTATCTGGAGCGCGGGCGCATCGACACCGCCGCCCTGCCGGCCGTCGGCCGCCTGGCGGCCGAGTACACGCTGGTCGAGAACGTCTTCACCACGCCTTTGGACAAGGAGTTGCTCACGGCTCGGGACGGCCGACGGATGCAGCGCCTGGACGCACACCCGGCGGACTGGTCCCCGATCGACACCGATGAGTGGTCCCCCTCCGGCGCGGTGTCATCTCCCGGAAAGCGAGCACAGCGATGAGGACAGAGCGGGTTGGGAACACCGATGTGCGGTTCCGCCGGCAGGGCGACGGTGATGTCGCCGTGGTGTTCGTGCACGGGTTCCTTGATGACCAGTACGTCTGGGACGGGCTGATCCCCGAACTCACGACGTCCGGCGTCGAGTGCGTCACGCTCGACCTGGCCGGTTGCGGAGACCGTACGGCGGCGGGCGGACCGTTCGGCTACGAGCGATTCGCCGACGAGGTGGGCGCCGTGGTCGACGCCCTGGGCAAGCCCTTTGTGATCGTGGGCCAGAGCATGGGGTCGGCGGTGGCCGAGCTGGTCGCCGCGGAGCGGCCGGAGCGGGCCGTAGGCCTGGTGCTGGTGACTCCGATCCCGCTGGCGGGCACCCGGCTGCCCGCTGAGGCGATCGACCCGTTCCGCTCGTTGGGCGGAGACCCCGAGGCGCAGCGCGCGGTCCGGCAGCAGCTGTCGGTCGCGCTGCCGGAGGCGGAACTCGACCGGTTGATCGTGAGCGGAGTGCGCATGCGTTCCGAGGTTGTCCGCGACATGGCTGACTGCTGGAACACCGGTCACCCGGCAGGCGAACGGCCCAGTCGCTTCACCGGCCCGGTACTGATCATCCGTGGCGAGGGCGACGGGTTTGCCACCGAGGAGCTGGTCAGCGAGCTGGTCGCGCCGCGGTTCGGCTCGGTCGAGTCGGTGTCGGTCGGCAGGGGAGGGCACTGGGTGCATCTCGAGCGGCCGGTCGAGGTCGCCGGTCATCTCGACCGCCTTCTGACCGGGGTGCTCCCCTCGGGCGACGGAGCCGCGGCCTCGGCCGTACACCCGCAGGGCTGGACCAACGCCTTCGCGGAGAAGTCCGCCGAGGCGTTCAGGGAGACCTTCGCCGCGGATGTGGTGCTGGAGGCAAGCGTGCTCACTCGCCCGGTCGAAGGCCGGGACCAGGTCACGAGCGTGATGGGCACGGCGAGCGGTATCTACGAGTCACTCGCCTTCACCCAGGAGGCCGTCGCCGGACATCGGGTCTACCTCGAGTGGCGGGCCACGGCGTTCGGTGGTGTGCCCATTGAGGGCGTGACCATTCTGACCAAGGACGACAACGGGCAGATCGCCCGGATCGCCATCCATCACCGCCCGCTGGGTGCTGTTCACCGGTTCTCCGCGGAGCTGGGGCGACGGCTGCGCGGTGTGGTCCCGGCCGATCTCTTCCACCAGGGCTGAGCCCGAATTTGAGCAAGGAGGATATTCATGGTTGAGCGCAAGGATGTCGAGTTCGAGGCCGACGGCGGAGTCACGCTGCGTGGCTGGCTGTTCCTGCCGGACGGCCCGGGCCCGCACCCGGCGGTCACGATGGCCCATGGCTACGCGGGCGTCCGGGAGCTCGGCCTCGAGCGCTTCGCACGCGCTTTCGCCGAGGACGGGTTCGTCGTTCTGTTGCACGACCACCGCACCTTCGGCGCCAGCGACGGCGAGCCTCGCCAGGACGTCGACCCCTGGCAGCAGATCACCGACTGGCGGCGTGCCATCTCCTACCTGGAGAGCCGCCCCGAGGTCGACCCCGGTCGGATCGGCCTGTGGGGCACCAGCTACGCCGGCGGCCACGCCCTCGTGCTGGGCGCCACCGACCGCCGACTGCGGGCCGTGGTCTCCCAGGTCCCCACCATCAGCGGCTACGAACAGGGGCTGCGCCGCATCGCCCCCGACGCCGTGGCCGCACTCGAAGAGGCCTTCAACGAGGACGAGCGCGCACGATTCCGGGGCGAGGCCCCGCGCACCCAGGCCATCGTCAGCAGTGACCCGGCCGTACCCGCCTCCTACCGGTCCCAGGACGCCGTCGACTTCTACCTGCAGCCCAAGCCCGACGGCGTCTGGGACAACCGCGTCACCGTCCGCTCCACCCGCGCGGCCCGCATGTACGAGCCCGGGACCTGGATCACCCGAGTCTCCCCCACCCCGCTGCTCGTGATCGTCGCCCGGGACGACACGGTCACCGTGACCGACCTGGCCCTGGCCGCCTACGAGCGCGCCCTGGAACCCAAGCGGCTGCAGCTCATCCCGGGTGGCCACTTCGACCCCTACACCACCCAGTTCGACCAGGCGAGTACGGCCGCCCTCGCCTGGTTCCGTGAGCACCTCGCCTGACGGAAGTGCCGAAGCAAGAACCGAAGGAAGGACCGGAGAAGAAGCATGCCTCACCTGACCTGCTCCATCGACGACGGACTCGCCACGCTGGTCCTGGACAACCCGCCGCAGAACCGCATCGATCCGCAGATGGCCACTGATCTCGCCGAGGCCCTGGAGGCCATCGGTCACAGCGGTGCCCGGGCCGTCCTGGTGCGCGCCGAAGGCCCCGACTTCAGCTTCGGCGGTGACATCGTCGACTGGCCGGACGCCGACGTGCGGGAGCTGCGGACGCTCTTCGAGCGCTACATGCAGGTCTTCAACCAGCTCGAGCGGCTGCCCGTGCCGGTCATCGCGGCGGTTCACGGCCTGTGCTTCGGCGGGGGTCTGGAACTCGCCCTGCGCGCCGACGTCATCTTCGCCGCGGAGACGGCCCGTTTCGGCCACCCCGAACAGAGCCTCGGCATCGTCACGTTGCTCGGCGGCATCTACCGAGTGGCCGAACGCGCCGGGCGGGCGCGTGCCGCGGAGTGGGCACTCACCTCCGAGCAGGTACCCGCCTCGGTCATGGTCGACGCCGGCGTCGTGAATCGTGTCATGGCCGACGATGCCCTGCTGGCCGAGGCCACGGCCTTCGCCCGCAAGGTGGCCAAGGGTCCCACCCGTGCCTACGCCGCCCACAAGGCCCTGCTGCGCGCCTGGGCCGTCGGCGGAGTCTCCGCGGCGGACGAGGCGATGTTCGACATCGCCATGCCGCTCTTCGAGACCGACGACGTCAAGGCCGGCCTGGCCTCGGCGGTCAAGGCCTACAAGGCAGGAGTGCCACGACCGGCCCTCGACTTCCAGGGCCACTGACACATCTGAGGCCCCCGGCGTCTTTGTCTGGGCCCGCGTCCACGCCTCATATCTCACCACGGCGTGGCACTCGCCGCGCAGGCGCTTCAAGGAGACAGGAATGAACAAGCTGCTCACGCAGGCCATCCAGGCCCACGGCGGGATGGCACGTTGGCAGTCACTGAGTGACGGGCACGCCACTATCGTCAGCGGCGGCGATCTGTTCGCCGTCAAGGGCCTGCCGCAGGATCCCGCACCACGCGAGATGACCGTCCGACTGCACGAGGAGCGGGCCTCGGTGAGGCCCTTCGGCGCCCCCGACCAGAAGACCGATTTCACGCCCGGACGCGTGAGCATCGAGAAGCTCGACGGGCGAGTGGTGGCCGAACGCATGGACCCGCGGACGTCGTTCAACGGCCACGCTCTGGAGACTCCCTGGGACGCTCTGGACCGCGCCTACTTCAACGGCTATGCGCTGTGGACCTACCTCACCACACCGTTCCTGCTCACCATGCCCGGCTTCACGGTCACCGACATCGAACCGTGGCGGGAAGGTGACGAGGTCTGGCGAGGACTGCGCGCCACCTTCCCACCCGAGATCGCCAGCCACAGTGACGAGCAGGACTTCTACTTCGGCTCCGACGGGCTGCTGCGCCGGCACGACTACCACGTGGACGTGGCCGGCGGATTCGCCGCCGCACAGTACGTCGGCGACTACGTGGACGCCGACGGCATCAGGGTGCCCACCCGACGCCGGGCCTACCGCCGCAGCATCGACGGCCGCCCCCGTCTGCACGAGGTCATGGTCTCGATCGACCTCAGCAATGTCCGCTTCAGTGACTGAACCGGCCGACATCCCTACGGACACGATCGGCTCTTCCTGAAGAGGGCCGCCGATGTGTCGATTCACGTCGTACCGAACCGGAATACCTGAGGAGACCAGCCACCGTCGAGCGCCTCGCTGATCGTCCGCTTTTCATGGCTGAAATGGGATTCCGTGATCGTGGCCAACCCCTCCGCGGCTACTGGACGTTCGTGCTCATCGTCTGCGCGGCTGCCGGGTCGAAGGCACCCGGAGCAGCCGCGGTGCGAGTCGGTCGCGGTGTCGATTCCTCTGTAGCCAGGCGGCAAGGCCTACCACCCGCCAGGCGTGGCCTTTATCGTCCAGCGGGCTGCGTGCGCGGCTTTCGAGCTCGCCAGCCTGCTCGCACCGGGCGACGCCGGGTGCCGGCCTTGGTTCTCATGCCGTGAGTGGTGGCTCCTGCCAGTCCGGATCGTGTGCGCACGCGGCCGCCAGTTCGTCCAACGACACATGCAGCGCGGCGGCCAGGGCCGCGACGGTGAAGAAGGCCGGAGTCGGCGCCCTGCCTGTCTCGATCTTGCGGAGCGTCTCCGCCGAGACTCCTGCCGCAGCGGCTACCTCCGTCATGCTCCGGTCGCCGCGTGCCTGCCGTAGCAGCGCGCCGAACCGCTCGCCGCGTTCTCGTTCCCAGGGAGTCAGTGGAGTCCTAACCATGACCGTGATACTAATACCGGTATAAGTATTGGGTCTGTCCCTTGGGGTAGAGGAGTCACAGCACATGGTGGAGATCAAGACCGATGCCGCCCTGGACGCGATGCGGGAAGCCGGACGTGTGGTGGCCCAGGCTCTGGCCGCCGCCCGGGAAGCAGCAGGCGTAGGGGTGTCCCTGGAGGAACTCGACGAGGCAGCCCGCACCGTCCTGGCCAAGGCCGGGGCCCGCTCACCGTTCCTCGGATACCGCCCGTCCTTCGCCCCGGTCCCCTTTCCCGCCGTGATCTGCGCCTCGGTCAACGACGCTGTGGTGCACGGCATCCCCACCGGCTATCGCCTGCGCGACGCCGATCTCGTGAGCATCGACTGCGGTGCCGAGCTCGACGGCTGGACCGGCGACGCGGCCATCACCTTCACCGTCGGAACGCCGCTCCCCGCCGATCTCGACCTGATCGACGCCACCCAGCAGGCTCTCGACGCCGGCATCGCCGCCGCCCAGGTGGGCAACCGCATCGGCGACATCGCCCACGCCATCGACAGCGTCGCCCGCAAGGCCCGTTGCGGAATGCCCGCCGACTTCGGCGGCCACGGTATCGGCCGCCGTATGCACGAGGAGCCCCCCGTCCCCAACCGGGGCCGCCCCGGCCGCGGATTTCCCCTTCGCCACGGCCTGGTCCTCGCCATCGAACCCATGTTCATGGCCGGCGGACAAGACACCTATCGCACCGATGCCGACGGCTGGACCCTGCGCACCACCGACGGCAGCCGGGCCGCTCACATCGAGCACACGGTCGCCATCACCGATCAGGGCCCCCGGATCCTCACGCTGCCCTGATCCCCTGCCTACCAGCCTTTGGGAACCTACGAGGCGATCGGCTCTCAGCGGACTGATCCCGGTGGACTGCTCTCAGCGGACTGATTTCGGTTGGCTGATCTCACTGGAGGGGTCTCAGTGGACCGAGAACCCCCCGTCGACGAAGATCGCCTGCCCCGTGACGTAGCCGGAGGCACGGCCGGCCAGGAACACCGCCGCTCCGGCGAAGTCCTCGGCCAGGCCGTTGCGCCCCACCATCGTGCGAGCGGCCAGCGCGGCCACCTTCTCCGGGTCGGACGACAACCGCGCATTGAGCGGGGTCATGACGAAGCCGGGCACCAGCGTGTTGCACGTGACGCCGTGCGGCGACCATGCTTCAGCCTGCGAGCGGGCCAGCGACTCCAGCGCTCCCTTGGAGACCCCGTAGGCGCCGCTCTGGACGAACGCCCGGTGCGCCTGCTGGGAGGTGATGTGGATGATCCGGCCGAAGCCCCGCTCGGCCATGCCAGGCCCGAACCGGCGGCCCAACAAGTAGGGCGCCTCCAGGTTCACCGCCATCGTGGCGTCCCACACGTCCTCGCTCAACTCGCCCATCGGGGGTCGTAGGTTGATCCCCGCGCTGTTGACGAGAATGTCGGGCTCACCGAAGACGTCGGCGGCCTGCTCCGCCGCCGCGTGCACCCCGGCGCGGGTGCCCAGGTCGGCGCTCACCCAGGCCGCCCGGCAGCCGTCTGTGGTGAGTTCGTCGACCGTGGCGGCCAGTTCCGCCGCCTTGCGTGCCACGATCACCACGCTCGCCCCCGCTCGTGCGAGAGCCCCGGCGACGGCTCGGCCGATACCGGAACTGCCGCCCGTCACCACGGCGACCCGGCCGTCCAGCGAGAACAGTTCGGAGAGGTAGCTCTGCGAGGTCATCTCCGCACCCTAGACGGCGCGTCCATGGCGGCAGCATGCGGGCGGAACGTCTTCGTGGGGCTGTCAACCGAGCGGGGGACTGTCTTCGGTCGACCATTCGCCGAAGTCATCCATGCGGGCGATACCGCCCGGCTAGGCTGCATTTGCTGACGGGAAGTCACCAGCGCGGATGAAGGGGAATCGCGTGACCACGGGACAGGAACGGGCGGCCGTCGGCGACCGTCCGCGACAGGCCGCACGCGTCCGGCAGAACCGGGCCCTGGGTGCGTTGCTGAGCCTGTACGGCTGGATCGCGAGGGTCGTGGGGGCGGTGAGCGGCGCCGACGCATATGTGGCTCTGCGCAACGGCCGTGCCCGGCACGGCTGGTTCGTGGTCGTCGTGGAGTTCGTTGTCATGACGGTCTTCCTGGGCAGCGGTTGGTGGGCGATCCGGCAGGGCCACCGGCACCGTGCCCCCGTCCTGCCCTCTCTGGGCGAACCCGCACGCGATACGGGGCCGATCGTGCTGTTTCTGCGGTCCTTCACCGACGACGAGGGGTTCGCCCGAGTCCCGCGAGGGCCGACGCGGGGTCCCTGGGCGGCCACGTCGCGCACGGAGGAACAGCAGCTGGCCCGGGCCGTGGCCCCATTCGGACCGCTGGTCGCCCTGGGCCGTCCGGAAGACAGCCTCCCGCAGGCCGGTGCGGCCCGCCACTACTCCTCGGACCTGCAGTGGCAGGAGCAGGTGCTGGCCGGACTGGAACGGTCGGTCCTCGTGCTGCTGGCCTGCGGTCCGGGACTCAGCCTTCGCTGGGAGGTCGAACAGGTCCTGGCGCGGGTCCGGCCCGAAAGGCTGGTTCTCATCACCGCGCGTGACGCGCAACAGTACGAGTCCTTCAGGGCCGCCAACGAGGATCTCTTCCCCAAGGGGCTGCCCGCGTGGCCCGCCGGGCACGGCCGACTGTCCTCGCTGTACACCCTTGGTGCTGTGTGGTTCGACGCCGACTGGACACCACATGCGGTTGCACTCGGCGACGAGGACCCCGAGATCGACGTCCACAAGCTCATCGCCAGGGCCCGACTCGTGGAGAGCGCGTTCCCACTGGCGATCCGGCCCGTCTATCTGCGTGCCGGCGTGGAGGTGCCCGGGTTGCCCGACGGGCCCGTTCCCCGCCCCCCAGCCGTGCACGTCGGCATCATCCTCTACGCCGCGGTATGGGCGACGCTGTTCGCGGCTCTACTCCACCGCGGCGACAGCGCCACCGTGCTGGTCTTTGTGCTCCTTCCGAACGCCCTCCTGCTGTACGGAACTTGGCGGGGAAGTCCCGTCGCCGTCAATTTTCTGCGGTTCATGGGCGGAGCCCTGGGCCTGATAGTGCTACTGCTGTGGGCGCTCCTTCCCGATCGAGGCGATCACGCATACACCTCCGCTGTGGTCCCTTTGCTGCTGGGAGCCGGACTGGTTCTCAGCGTGCTCCTGCTGAGCAGGCGCGATGTCCGCCGGTGGCTCGCCGCGCGGGCGTACCGGCAACTCGTCCAACGCCCCGAGGCGGTGACGGCATGAACGCTTTCGCGGCCCGGGCCGTCAGCACTGCGCGGCTGGACCTGCTGCCGCTTCTCGTCGAGCATGCCGAGGAGATGGCCTCGGTACTGTCCGATCCGGCTCTGCACACCTTCATCGGTGGCACTCCGGACACCCCGGAAGCCCTGCGTTCGCGCTACCAGCGCATGACAGCAGGCTCTCCCGATCCGGCGGTCTCCTGGCTGAACTGGGTGATCCGGCTCCGTGACAAGGCCTGCCTGACGGGCACCGTGCAGGCGACGATCAGTCCCTCAAGCCAAGGCCCCGTCGCCGAGATCGCCTGGGTGGTGGGCACTGCGTGGCAGGGAAGAGGTATCGCCGCCGAGGCTGCCCGAGGGCTGGTCGAGTGGCTCGGCCGGCAGCGGGTGCAGACCGTGATCGCCCACATCCGGCCCGAGCATCAGGCATCGGCCGCCGTCGCCACCGCCGCCGGGCTCACGCCCACCAATGAACGGCACGAAGGCGAGATCCGATGGAGCCGGAGCATCAGGCAATAGCGCCACTGCCGACGGTGATGTGCCACGGGACGCCGGTGCCCTGCTGACCAACACGCGGGCTGCCCGGCGCCCTGGCTGCCGGCGACGACTCGCGGACCTTTGATCGCACGGATTTCGAGGTCGCACCGGACTATTGGTTCCACAACGGCACGCCCCGGTCGGATCGCGAGGTATCCGGCCGTCCGGACATCAATGAGGTGAATGGTGGACGCAGACTCCGACTTTGCCGCTCCTCAGGCGGGGCCGGGCGACAGGATCGTAAGCGACCGGGGGGCTCCCGCAGTGGAGGGAGCCGGACCGGCCGGCCGACTTACCCACCGCGACGTCCACGTCAACGGACTGCGCCTGCACATCGCGGAGCAGGGCCGGGGGCCGCTGGTCATCCTGCTCCATGGCTGGCCGGAAAGCTGGTACTCGTGGCGCCACCAGTTCGCGCCCCTCGCCGCAGCCGGGTATCGCGTGGTCGCAGTCGACCAGCGCGGATACGCGCGCAGCGAGCAGCCCTCAGATGTCTCGGCCTACACCCTGCTCCACCTGGTCGGGGACGTGGTCGCACTGATCCACGAACTCGGTGAGGACACAGCCGTCGTCGTGGGTCACGACTGGGGCGCACCTGTCGCCTGGATCACGGCGTTGCTGCGTTCCGACATCATCCGTGGCGTGGCGGGCTTGAGCGTTCCCCCCGTGCTGCCTGCCGGTATGCCCAGTGTGCGCCGCTCACGCGGCTTGTTCGGCGACGGTTACTACCAGAACTACTTTCAGGAACCAGGCATCGCCGATGCCGAACTGGTCGTGGACATTCAGGATTCGTTCCGGCGGATCCTGTTCGGCTTCTCGGGCGACAATCCGTCCAACGAGAGGCCTCACCCATGGATCGTCCCTGACGGCGTGAGCCTGCTGGACAGTGTCCCGGAGCCGGAAGTGCTCCCGGCATGGCTGACAGCGGAGGAGATCGACGCCTATGCCGAGGATTACGCGCTCCACGGACAGCGCGCGTTCACCGGAGGCCTGAACTGGTATCGCAACATCGACCGGAACAACGAGTTGCTGGCAGCCTTCCGTGGTGCCGCTATCGAGGTCCCGGCTTTGTATGTGGTCGGCGACCGCGACATGGTCACTTCCTTGCGAAGAGCCGATGAGAGGCTGCACTCGTCCCTGTCCCGCACTCTGCCGAGACTGCACCGGGTCGTGACGCTCCCGGGCTGTGGCCATTGGACGCAGCAGGAAAGGCCGCACGACGTCAACACTGCCCTCCTGGACTTCCTGGCCCACGTCGAGACCACGACTCAAAGAGGGGCATGACCTCCGGACCGCACGCGCTGCCGCGTCGCCCCGCACTCCCGGTCACCGCGCCTGGCCCCAGTCGGTCCTCGGCTGTCATGGACCGCCGAGAATGCCGATCACCGCGTAGGCCAGGCCCTTCAGGAAGACCGCGGGGGAGCCCCGTAGCGAACTGATCCCGAGGAGTCGTGCGGCCTGGTCGCCGAGCATCGCCACCGAATCGGCACCGGCCGGCCGACGGACCGCCTCGACACTCGACGACGGACCGCCTCGACACTCGACACCCGACCGGTCCACGCCCCGTCAGCCCCGGTCACCTGCGCGGAACTACAGGCGGACGACGATCAAGGCGAGGTCGTCGGCCCCGCCCCCGCTGACGCCGAGGCGGGACAGGAGGGTGTCGGCCAGGTGTTCCGGGCCGGATCGGGGGTGGGCGGTGAGGATGTCGGTGAGCCGGTGCAGGCCGGCGTCGATGTCCTCTCCGCGGCGCTCGATGAGCCCGTCCGTGTAGAGGACGAGGGTGTCACCGGGTGAGTAGGGCACGGCGGCCTTGGGGCGCGGGACATGCTGAGGGCGGGCGCCCAACGGCGGGTCGGTGGCCTGGTCGAGCAGGACGAAGGTACCGTCGGGGTGGGTGAGGACCGGTGGGGGGTGGCCGGCGCTGCTGTAGGTGATGTGGTGGCGCTGGGTGTCGATGAGGGCTTTCACCGCGGTGGTGGCCAGTGCTCCTTCCACCGAGCGTGCGTACAGACCCAGGACCTCCATCGCCTTCGCGGGGTCTCGCAGGGCGCGGATGGCGGCCGACAGCGCGCTGCGGAGCATGCCCATGACGGCGGCGGCTTCCAGGCCGTGGCCGACGACGTCGCCGACCGCGACGGAGAAGCCGTCGTCTGGCAGGTCCGCAACGTCGTACCAGTCACCGCACACGTTGAGCCCTTTGGCGGCGGGCAGATAGCGCACCGCGATGTTCGGATGCCCGGCCAGATCCGGGTCCTGCATCATGGCCTCCTGGAGGGTGACGGCGACCTTCCGCTCCCTTGCATGGGCCTGCCGCAACTGCTCGTTGAGCCGTTGGAGCTCCTGGGCCCGCACATAGAGTTCGGCCTCCATGGCCTCCCGCTCGCTGCGGGCCTGACCCGGCCGCACGCAGTCGGCATGGGCGAGTACGAAGTCGGTCACGTCCTCCATCCGGTGGAGGATCCACGCCACCTTTCCGTCCGGCCCGGGCACGGGAACGTTGATCGGACACGCCCACCGCTCCTCGAACACTCCCGGGTGGTCGGCCACAGGGATGTCGTACTTCTGCACCACCAAGGTCTCCGGCTCTCCCGTGCGCAGAACCCGCTGCAGGGAATCACGCAGGTTCCGCACGCCCTCGGCATCGGGGTCCGCCGGATTTTTGGGGAACGCATCGAAGAGATACCGCCCGACCAGATCCTCCCGGGGGCGGCGGACGGCATCGCAGAACGCGTCGTTGACGTCGAGGATCACCAGATCGGAGCCCAGCACCAGATGCGGACTGACCGTGGCGGCGAACAACGCCTGGTAGTCGATCGGCGGGGTGGTCACAGACGCCCTCCCGTTCCCGTCAGGCAGCCCCCTCTCGCTTCCACTATGCGCGTTGCCGGTCACCACAGCTGAGCCGAGCCGTCGGGGTGGGAACTCAGGTGGTCGCCAGGGGCTGCGCCGGGCTCAGGCAGTGCACGGCGGTCCGTTCCGCATGGGGGATCAGCAGACTCTGCAGTTCGTCCGCTGCGATCTTGAGGAGGGCGCCGTCCCGGTCCGCGTGGAGGGTCTCGAGGACGAAGGCGACGTGGGTGGAGTCCTCGGTGACGCGGGTGCGGTGGGCGTCGCGGTGGTTCCAGTGCCGGGTCAGGACTCCGGCGGTGTCGGCGTAGATGATCTCGCCGGGCTTGGGGTTCTCGACGGTGTCGGCTTCGCCGAGTGGGGTGAAGGACTCGGTGCCGTCGGCGTGGCGGATGTCGACGACGCCGCTGACATGGTCCAGGTCGAAGGCGCCGGCGGGCAGGCCGTGGCGGACGGAGACGGCGTTGTAGGAGTCGACAGCCGGGTTGATGCGCGGCAGGGTCCCCTTCTTGGCGAGGCGGCGGCCGAGGGCGTCGACACTGGGGCGGATGCGGCGGGGGTTGGTGCCGAAGGAGCGATAGGCGGTGTGCCAGGCCTCGATACGGGGGTCGGTCTCGTCGGCGGGCTGCCAGGTGCCGTAGGCGAGCTGCTGCTCCAGGTCCTCCACGGCGGTGGTGGTGTCGGGCCAGGGCTCGTGGCTACGGAGACCGGTGGCGGTGACCAGGGCGATGAGGGTGTCGGGGAAGGCGTCTGCGACGGCGGGGCTGATGCGGAAGACGGTCATGGGCGGGTTCCGTTCCTGCGTGTGTGTGCGGTGATCAGGGCTTCCAGGGACCGATGCGGTCCAGTCGGCGACGCTGCTGGCGCGCGGTGGGCACGTCGAGTCCCTGGCGGCGCTCGGTGAGACGGTCGGCGACGGCGGTACGGTGCTCGACGGGCTTGTGGTCGTCGTACTTGAACTTGGCCCTCACATCGGTGACTTCCAGCCGCAGGCCGCGGATGCCCGGCAGCATCCGGCCGTAGGGCGGCTGGTCGACGTCGACAGGGGCGTGGTCGCCGTCGGGCTGGAAGTGGGCGAGCTGGCGGCGCAGCAGTTCGGCCTTGGCCTCGGGGTCGTCGATGATGTGGGCGCGGCAGGCGAACTGGACGGCTGTGTAGTAGCTGGTGGGGACGCCGTCGGTGGGCGGGATGCCGGTCTTGGCGCGCCAGGGGCCGGGGATGAACGCGTAGTCGCCGAAGACGGTGAACAGGACGTCGGGGTCGTTCTCGATGGCCGTCCAGACCGGATTCGGGCGGGCGAGATGGACCAGGAGGTGGCCGGCGTCGGGGGTGAAGTGAGTGGGAACGGCGACGGGTGCCTGGCCGGGCAGGCCGTTGACGCTCAGGAGGCCGAAGTCGTGGCCGTCGGCGATCCAGGTCGTCCATTCGGCTTCGTCCAGGCCGGCGTCCCAGGGCTGGATGAACATGGGTACTCCTTGCGAAGTCGGCGATACGGGGCGGTGATCAGGTCAGCGCGAGGAGGCTGACGGCGACGGCCGCGGTGCCGAGCCCGATGAGCTGGCCGCGGTGGATGCGTTCGGCGAGCACGCTGCGGGCGAGCAGGACGGTGCCGGCCGGGTAGAGGGCGGTGATCACGGCGACGACGGCGAGGTCTCCGCTGCGGGCGGCGAGCAGGAACAGCAGATTCGCCAACGAGTCCAGCACGCCGGCAGTGGCCGACACGGCGTAGGCGGGTCGCTCGGAACCGAGCCGGCGGCGCATCAGCGCCGCTGCGGTGAGGGTGACGGCGGAGGCGACCGCCCGGCCGATGATCAGCGGGGACACGCCGCTGTCGGAGGGCGCCTGGTGCAGGAAGATCAACTGGAGGGCGATGGCGGTGCCCGCGCCGAAGGCCAGCAGCAGCGCCGTACGCGACGGGCGCACGGTCCCGGCGCCGTGTCCGGCGCTGACCAGCACCACCGCGACCAGCGCGAGCGGCAGGCCCACCAGCGCGGCCGCGCCCAGGTGCTCGCCCTGCAGGAGCCCCACGCCGACCGGCAGCATGGCGGACACCAGCGCAGTCACGGGGGAGAGCACGTTCATCGGGCCGATCGCCAGGGTGCGGTAGAGCAGAGCGAACGCGGCGGCCGAGGCGACTCCGGAGGCGGCGCCCCAGTCGAGAGCGCCCGTGCTGAATGACGCGCCGAGGAACGGCCACAGCAGGAGCTCGACCGTGAGAGAGGCCGGGGCGGCGATCATCACGGTGCGCAGGACGTGGGCTTTACGGGCGCCGAGGCCGCCGAGGAAGTCGGCGCAGCCGTACGCCAGAGAGCTGCCCAGGGCCAGCAGCAGAGCGATCACGGTATATCCCTTACTATCAATGGAACGACTGAACCGTACAACGGACCGACCGAGTCGTGTCAACCAAACGACCGTGCGGTGCATTCCATTGATCCATTGACGAGGATGGTGATCGGATGGCCGAGACCGAGGCAGCCCTGCGGACGCTCGCGCACAACGTCCGGGCGGCCCGCACCCGCGCGGGCCTGTCCCTGGATGAACTCGGTCGGCGCGCCCAGGTCAGCAAGGGTGCCCTGGTGGGGCTGGAGAAGGCTCAGGGCAACCCGAACTTCGCCACCCTGGTGCGGCTGGCCGACACCCTCGGGGTCTCGGTCTCCGCTCTGATGGAGGGAAAGGCCGAAGGCCGCGTCCGGGTCGTGTCCGCCGACGCCCTGGCCCCGCTGTGGACAGGCGCGCAGGGCAGTGAGGCCCGGCTCATGCTGACGACCTCGGGACCGGCGCCGGTCGAGGTCTGGCGCTGGAAACTGGCGCCGGGCGAGGAGTACCCCAGCCACCCCCACCAGGCCGGCGTGGTGGAGACCGTCAGTGTCACGTCCGGCCGGATGACCCTGGTCGTCGACGGCATCGAGCACTCCGTCGCAGCCGGTCAGACCGCTGCCTTCGACGGCGACGCCCCCCACGCCTACCGCGGTGCGGGCACCGAGACCTGCCACCTGATCATGACGGTCCACCTGCCGCCGGGTCCTGCGTCCACGACCTGATCTGCGCCCGAGGCGGGAGAGGGGTCGGAGAGGGACCTGGGTGCGGCCCCGCCATGGCCATCTGCGCCGCCCGCTGCCGACAGATGTGCCCTCGGCGGCGACGTGCGTCCGCCGTGCGTCCGCGGGGCGGGCCCGACCGTGCCCCGTGTGGCCGTCACACGGAGGCCGGGATTCCAAGCGCGGCGAGCGGGGCGCGCACCCGCTGCTGGACCGCGTCACGGATCGGGCGGACGGCCTCGATGCCCTGGCCCGCCGGGCCGCCCAACTGCCAGTCCAGGTATCGCTTGCCGGGGAAGACCGGGCAGGCGTCCCCGCAGCCCATGGTGATCACCACGTCCGAGGACGGTGCGCTGCGCGAGACGCCGGTCTCGCGGCGGGCCGGGACGGTGTCACGGCCCGCCGGCGATCTGGGCGGGCACGTGCGCGGCGACGTCCCACGGCCGAGCGGCGCGGTCATGTGCCGGCTCCGGCGGTCTGTGGGGTGGTCAGAAATGCCGCGAGCCGGTCCAGGACTTCCGTCGACCCCGCCCTCGCCGTGGCAGAGGCCAAGGCCGCGTCGGAGCGCGGTTGCCGGGAGTGACGCCGTCGGCCCGATCCGCGCGTTGAAGGCGCGACCCCGCCGCGGCGCCCGGCAAGAGGAGTTCCTTTCAGGAAGAGCGTGTGGCCGATCAGCACCCGGCCTAAACTCGAAGGGTCATTCACGCGTTGTCCACGCGATCGCGGCCCAGCACGTGAGTTGAAAGGCCGTCAGCATGAGCCCTCCGCTGCTGCACAGGCGCTTCCCAGCGTTGACCGACTCGCTGCCCCACCTCCGGCTCGGCCGGCCGCCCACGCCGGTCCGGGAGTTGACCGGGCTGACCTCCGTGGTCCCGGTCTGGTGCAAGGACGAGAGCGGTTACGGATCGGGCGGCTGGGGCGGCAACAAGATCCGCAAGCTGGAGTGGATCCTGCCGGACGCGCGCCGCCAGGGGGCGCACACTCTCCTCACCGTGGGCGGTCTCGGTACGAACTGGGGGCTCGCCGCCGCCCTCTACGGCCGGGAACAGGGGCTTTCCACCGCGATCGCCCTGATCGACCAGCCGGTCGACGACCACGTACGGGCGCAACTGGTCCGGCTGCGCCGCTCGGGTGCCGCGTTGCACCGTACCCACACCAAGCGGCGGACCATCGCATCCGCCCCTTGGCTGTTCCTGCGGCATGCCACGGGCCGCAGGCTTCCGTACTTCCTGCCCCCGGGCGGATCCACCCCCGTCGGCACGCTCGGCTATGTCGAAGCGGCCTTCGAACTTGCGGACCAGATCGCGTCGGGTGAGCTGCCCGAGCCCTCTCATGTGGTCACCGCGGTCGGCTCCGGGGGTACGGCGGCCGGGCTTGCGCTCGGCCTGCGGCTGGGGGAGGTGCACAGCCGGGTGGTGGGTGTGGTCGTCAACGACACTCTGCGCCTCGATGCCCCGGCCGTCGTCGCGCTGGCCGGCCGGACGGAACGTCTGCTGCGGGAGCGCGGCGCGGACTTCCCGCCCGCCGGCCTCACCGCGGACGACGTGACCATGGTCAGAGACTGGCTGGGCCCTGGCTACGGTCATGCCACCCCGGAGGCCGAGCGGGCGAGGTCCCTCGCCGCGGCGACCACATCGCTGGAGCTCGAACCGGTCTACACCGCCAAAGCGCTGGCGGCGCTGCTCGCGATGGTCGACGTCGGGCGCCTGAGCCCGGGTCCTGTCCTCTTCCTCAACACCTACGGCCCCCGTTAGCCCCTGACGAACCGCCAGGTCTTGCTGTCGAGGGCGACGCATACGCTCGGGGACAGCACGATCGTGCGCAGAATGCCGGTGCGGGTGTCGTAGTCGATGCCCTCCACCTCATAGTTTCCCGTGCACCAGCTCTCCAGCGGTAGCTGACGCAGGGCCGTGACATGGCCGGTGACATCGGTGCCGGTCAGCGGTCCCGAGAGATCGATCTGCACCAAGGGTTTGGTGATCCCGGACAGGACGCCCGCGGAGTCGTCGGACGCGCACAAGAGGGTCGTCGAGCTGGAGAAGTCACAGCCCTGGATGTCCGCCACCGCGTGGTCGAGGCTGATTGTCGCGGTCAGCGGGAGATTCTGTGAGGGGGAGGTGTCCGGGTTCTGCCCAGGGGTGGGAAAGACCAGGAGACGGGTCATCGTGCCCCACTCTCCGGAAACCATCCACCGGCCACCTGGGGCGATCGTGTCGAAGGAGTTGTTGGAGGCCTCGCCGGGGACGAGTTGATGGGTGTACTCCGCCCAGGTGCCGTCGGGCCGCTGCACCCGGAACATCTTGGCGGTCCCGGAGTCAGACTGGTATGGCTCGATGTAGTAGCCCTCCGGGGAGGCGTCGGGGTCTCCGACATGGTTCCATCCCCGGCTGCTCGTCCCGAGGGGAATGGTGCCAAGGCCGGTGTACCGGTTGGGACTTCCCGCGGGGGTAGATGCTGGTGAGCCCCTGACTCTCGGTCAGGGGCCGGGCTCTGTCGGAGCCGACCGCCGTCCAGGTGTCCGCGGCGGCGGCCGGCTGAGGGCTCACCGCGAGGACGGTACAGGCGAGGGTGGCGCTCAGGGCGAGGAGGCGCTGCCATGACAGCTTCGGGATTCGCATGCCGAAGACCTACCGTGTGGCTCCGCGGCGCGGAGAGCCGTGTTCCGGCCTCTTTGACTCCGGTTGCTGCCGGGGTCTCCGATGGACCCGGCCCGCGTCCCGGAGGAGTGGGTCCCAAGGGGGCGCGGGTGCACCGATCGAGGGTTGCGTTCGCCTACGAGGCGCGCTGGGCTGCCGTACATCGCCCGCGCCCCGGTGTACTCCGTCCCTGACCACAGGCGTGCACGCGCCGCGTACGCCGGGCGCCGCACCGTCGCGTGCGCCGGGCACCGCACCGTCGCAGTCTGGACGTAGCCCACATCACTGATCGGTGCGTGACGGGAGGGTCCTCATGAAAATCGCTGTGATCGGCGGTACCGGATTGATCGGGTCGCGGGTGGTGAAGAAGCTGAGCTCGGCCGGACTCGAGGCTGTGCCGCACTCCATGTCCACAGGTGTCGACGTGATCACGGGCCGGGGTGTGGAGGAGGCGGTGGCCGGAGCCGACGTTGTTGTCAACCTGACGAATTCCCCGACCTTCGACGACGCCTCCCCGGAATTCTTCCGGACCTCGATGGACAACCTCCTGGCCGCCAGCCGCAAGGGAGGGGTCGGGCACGTGGTCATCCTCTCGATCGTCGGTGCGGACCGGGTGCCCGGCCTTGTCTACTACCGGGCCAAGGTCCTCCAGGAGGGCATCCTCAAGGCCGGGCCGATCCCCTACTCGATCGTCCGCGCCACCCAGTTCATGGAGTTCATGGACGCAGTCCTGTCCTGGACCACCGAGGCCGACACCGTTCGCCTGCCGACCACCCCGCTCCAGCTGATCGCCGCCCAGGACGTGTCGGACACCGTCGCCGAAGTCGCTGTCGGCGCACCGTTGAACGGCACCCTCAACGTCGCCGGGCCCGATGTCTTTCCGTTGGACGAACTCGGCCGGATCACCCTGAACGCCCGCCCCGACGGCCGCAGAGTCGTCACCGACGACACCGCCGGCATGTTCGCCGAGGTCCCCGGCGATGCCCTCATCGCCAAGGGTGACGTCCGCATCGCGCCCACGCACTACAGCGACTGGCTCTCCTGAAGCACCCGGCCCAACCCCGGAGGTCCCACCATGGCGGACAAAGAGTCGACGGCAGACGGCGCTCCGAGCCCAGCGCGCTCGGAGGCATGGAAGACGGCGCTCACGGTGCTGCAGTCGGTGACACCGCCGTTCATTCCGGACGGGGCGGAGGTGATGACGGTCGTGGTCGAGTTCCCTCCCGGCGATCCCGGCACGCCTCCGCACCGGCACTCGGGACCCGCCTTCGGCTACATGCTGGAGGGGGAGATGCTCTTCGAACTCGAAGGCGAGCCGGAGCGCGTGATCAAGGCCGGGGAGACGTTCTGGGAGCCGGGCGGCGATGTCATCCACTACCAGGACGGAAACAACCGGACGGACTCCAGGAGCCGCTTCCTCGTCACCATGGTGTGTGTGCCGGGTCAGCCCATGCTCACCCTGGTCGACGACGAGGAGCTGGCCCGGCGGCACCGTCTGCGGGCTCCCCGTCCCGGCTCGTCCGCGACCTGACCTGCCGCTGGTGCCGGAGCTGCCGTTCCCGTTCGTCAGGGCGGGCGCCGGACGGCGAGCAGGCCCCGTGCGTGTGCGCGGGGCCTGCTGATGGCATCAGTGCGGTGTCACCTCCCCTGCGGCTTGATCACTTCGCCTGGGCGAGCCAGACCGCGTCGGGACCGGCCGGGAAGCGCAACTGGCCGGTCGTGTCGTGCACGGCCCGCCACACCGTCTCGGCGACATCACTCTCCTTGGTGAACATGTCCTGACCCATGAAGTCGTCCATGGCCTTCTGTGCGAACGCTGGGTACGGTGCCGGGATCAGCTCGTCCAGCGGCCCGCCGTTCGTCGCCTTGGCTGCGAAACCGGCTCCAGGGGTACCAGTGGAACATCTACGTGACGGCGGGCAACCTCGTCGAAGAGCGGCTCACGGACCTGCCGATCTCCCCGGACACCCCTGTGTGGCCGGCGGCTCCCATTCGTCCGGCACCCCGGCCCCCTCGGCATCGCCGACCGCCACCGCGACACCGCCCTCGCCGGCCGCCACGCAGGCGGCCTCGACGTCTCCGGTCCCCTCGACGGCCGCGTCCTCGCCCGCCGCGGGGACCAACCTCGCCGAGACCGGAGGCGGCAGTGACACCCCTGTGATCGCCGGGGCGGCCGGTGTGGCGCTCGCCGCCGGTGCGGGCGTTCTGTTCGCGGCGCGCCGCCGCAGGGCAGCCGGACGGCAGTAGCCACGGGCCCACGTCGGACCCAGGGGGCGTATGCGTCGCCAGACGCATACGCCCCCTGGGCGTCGATCCAGCGGGTCCGCGAGCTCCTGGTTCGCTCCTCGGCGCCTGGGCACCTACTAGGGCGGGTTGTGAAAGTGCTTGCCGTGGGTGCGCGGTGCCAGGTGCGAGCGGGGTGGTGACCCTTGATCAACACGACCGGGCTTCGTACCCTCGGTCGATGGGACATGACGATCTTCCGACTCTTGAACTCGCCTTTCCCGGTCCGGAACGTGACCGTGGAGTGGCGGCGATCCTGAGCGGTCAGAAGACCGCGCTCACGGGCCTCCTGGAGATCTTCGAGCATGCCGGAGAGGCAGTGCCGCAGACCGGTCAGCGGTTCTCGGTGCTTGATTCCGAGGGCCGCCCGGCCGTCACGATCGAGCTCGTCGACGTTCGGGTCGTTCCCATGAAGGAGATCGACGACGACTTCGCGCGAGCCGAGGGGCGCGGCTACTCCGACGTGGCACAGTGGCGGACAGCCCACGAAGAGTTCTTCCGGAGCGAGGGCGTGAGCGAGTTCCTGGGCCGCACCCCAGTCGTTGACGATGGCACTCTCGTCGTTGCCGAACGCTTCCGAGTGGTCGAGCTCGACGACCCGGGTAGTCCGTGACCCGCAAACGACTCGATGAGAGGCCCGGAGGATCAGCCGGAGAGGCCTTGTGGGCACTGGGGCTTCTGTCCCTGCTCGACCGCGAGGTGCAGCTTGGTGGTCAGCCCTCCGCGTGAGCGTCCGAGGCCGTGGTCGTCGGCTCGCTGTCGACGCCACCGGGAGGCTCCTTCTGCAGGTCCCCCCTTCGCGGGTCCCAGCGTCGGCAACAACGGTTCAAGCCGGGCCCACTGGCCGTCCGTCAGGTCACCACGCCCCACGGCGTGTGATCATTTCGCGACCTTGATCCACTTTCGCAACAGACCCTAGTTGCGGTGCGGGGTGTGGTGGTTGCTGGGTGTGTGGTTTTCGGGGGCGGTGCGCTGGGGGGTGGGGGTGCTCCAACTGGCGAGGAGTTGGAGTGCCTCGGCGGAGGGGGTGCCGGGTTCGGTGGCGTAGAGGCAGAGCGTTTGGCCGAGGTCGGTGGGGAGCGTGAGGGTCTCGTAGTCGAGGGTGAGGTCGCCGACGAGGGGGTGGTGGAGGTGCTGGGTGCCGTGGGCGCATTGGTCGACGCGGTGGGAGGCCCACCAGGTTTGGAACTCGGGGACCCTGACGGAGAGTTCGCCGAGGAGTTCGTTGAGCCGGCGGTCGTCGGGGTGGCGGGCCGCCGCGAGGCGGAGGACGGCGATGAAGGTCTCGGCCACCTTCTCCCAGTCGGTGTAGAGGTCGCGGGCGGCGGGGTTGAGGAGGACGAAGCGGGCGAGGTTGCGTTCGCGGTGAGGGAGGGCGGTGAAGTCGGTGATGAGGGCTTGTGCAAGGTGGTTGGCGGCGAGGACGTCGATGCGGTGGTTGATGACGAGAGCGGGAGTGACGTCGTTGAGGACGTCGAGCATCCGATGGACAGCGGGCCGTACTCGCGGCACCTGGGCAGCGCGGCGCCGACCCGTATCGGGTGTTTTGGGGCGGGCGAGTTCGAAGAGGTAGCCGCGTTCGGTGTCGTCCAGGCGCAGGGCCCGGGCGACGGCCTCCAGCACCGCCTCCGAGACGTGAGGGTGTCGGCCCTGTTCGAGGCGGGCGTAGTAGTCCGTGCTCATGCCGGCCAGGTGTGCGACTTCCTCGCGGCGTAGCCCTGGCACGCGGCGTGCGCCACTGCTGAAGGGGACTCCTGCGTCCTCGGGACGCAGGCGGGCTCGTCGTGAGCGCAGGAAGCTGCCCAGTTCGCCGTTGTGGTCCATGCGTCCAGTGTCACCCCGGCAGGGTTCCTTCGGCGGGTGAGGGTGGACCAGCCAGTCCTAGGTTCGGTAAGGCGCGCGCGGGGCGCCCGCGGCGGCGTTCGGGACGCGACCCTGGATTGCGGAACGGGATGGCAGCGTCGCCGTCACTGAGGCTTTTTCGACCTGCGGTTGAGCTGGCGTGATGCAGGGTGAGTACGGCCTGGACGAGGCCCGTGATGCGGGTGGTCGAGCAGCGAAGTTTGCGGAGTAGCCGCCAGGACTTGAGGGTGGCCACGGCTTGTTCGACGAGGGCGCGGATCTTCGCCTGGGATCGGTTCACGGCCTGCTGACCGCGGGAAAGCGTCTCCCATCGGCCGCGGAACGGAACCCGGACCGTGCCGCGGGCGCCCCGGTAGCCCTTATCCGCCCAGCAGGGGATGTGGGCCTGGTCGAGGGCGTCGATGATGCCGTGTTCGCGCGCTGCGCGAACGTCGTGGATGGCCCCTGGCAGTGCGGGTGAGGCCCACAGCAGCCGACCGAACGGATCGGCGATGACCTGCACGTTCATGCCGTGCTTCTTGTGCTTACCGGAGAAGAAGGGCCGGTCGGCGGCGATCCGGTCGATCGGCAGGAGGGTCCCGTCGAGCAGGACGTAAGCCTTCACCGAAGCAGCTCGGACGGCCTCGTCGAGGGTCGGTGCGAGTGCGGCCAGCAGGTCGACGGCCTCGCTGATGTAGCGGTAGACCGTGCTCGTCCCGATCTCGAAACCCGCTGCGAGCTGGGCGTACGTGGCCCCATTGCGCAGATGCGCCAATACCAGCAGGGCTTGACGGCCGACCGGGAGCCGGCGCCAGCGGCTTCCGATCCGACGACGGTGTTCTCGCAGACGAGCGGCGAGGAAGGTCAGGGATCGACTGGACACGTCCAGCCCGCACGGGTACACAAGCACGTGAAGCCTCTGGTGGGTACCGGGTGATCTTGGTCGTGAACCCGTCTACCAGGGGCTTCACTCATATGTCGAACCAACTGACCTGATCACGCCTCAAGTTGGCAAAGGCTCAGTGTGGCCAGCCACTTCGCGCGACGGAACCACTCGACCGTGCTGCCTCATTCTCTCGTGAAGTGCGGGGGAAGCGGGGGTCCTGTCGAAGGGGTCGCTCGCTTGCTGCAGAGTGGGGGCGAGGGCGGCCAGGACCTCGACCGCCTCGCGGATGTAGCGGTGGACGGTGGCGATGCCCACCCTGAATGTTGCGGCCAGTTGGCTGTAGGTGTCGCCCCGACGCAGGTGGGCCAGGGTGAGCAGGGCCTGACGTCCCGTCGACAGCTGTCGCCAGCGTGTCCGCAGCTGCTTTCGCCGCTCACCCAGACGCCGGTACAGGAACCGAAGGGTCGAACTGGACAGGTCGATCGCGGACGGGTGGACCAGCACGATGAAGCTCCTGGCAGGGCGTGGGTGAGCTCGGTCTTGAACCCGTCTACCAGGAGCTGCGCCGCATCGTACAGTTCGACGGCCGCAACCTTCCTGACAGGGAGGTTGGGTTGGCTGGGTGACTGAACGGCGATGGACTTTGTACAGGGGCAGCCGTGCAAGGTCAGCCTGTTCCCGCAGGAGCTACAACGTCTTTGTCCGCCCGTTCGGCCCGGTTCTGTCCACTCCAGCGCTGCGGCTGGGCGTGATCTGGTCTTCACCGGCCCTGGCGCCGGCGTCAACCGGGGTGGCGGAGACGGTGGCCTGCCGCCATGAGGCGGACGGGAAGCCTGTTTCGGGTGGCTCGTGGGCGTGGCGGGGCATCATCGGGCTGCGTCGATGAGGGCGGTCGAGACGTCCCACAGGCGCCGGGCCGCGTCCTTGTCGAGGGCCCATGCGTGTACCCCGTGCAGTCCGTCGATGATTTCTTCGACGGGTTCGGCCTCTTTGCAGTCGTCGAAGTAGCGGCCGCTGATGCCTTGGAGCCGGGGGGAGGCGGCCAGGAGCACGCTGGTGGCGGCTCCCTGCTGGGGCGTCTTGCCGGGGATGGCGGCCTTGAGCCGCGCACGCCGGTCAGGGTCCCAATGCCGTTGCAGGTTGGTCCAGATGCCACCGGGCATCAGCGCGTTGGTGGTGATGCCGTGCTGGGCCCAGCGGCGGGTGGCTTCTACAGCGAAGAGGATCTGGGCGGTCTTGGACTGTCCGTAGGCGTCCCCGGGGTCATAGGGGCGGCGGCGGAAGAACAGGTCGTCGAAGCGGACGGGTGAGCTGCCGTGGCCGCTGGAGCTGACGGCGACGATGCGTGCCTCGCCGGTGGTGGTCGCCGCTTCGGCGAGGGCGTCGTGGAGGGCCAGGGTCAGGGCGAAGTGCCCCAGATGATTGGTGGCGAACTGGAGTTCCCAGCCGTAGCGGGTGTACCGCTGCGGTGTCTCCATGACGCCGGCGTTGTGGATGAGGGCGTGCAGCGGGCCGTTCCATCCGGCGGCGAATGCGTCGATGGAGTCCAGGTCGGTGAGGTCGAGTCTGCGGACGCGGACGCGGTCGTTGCCGGTGGTGGCTGCGATGTCGTCGGCAGTGCGCTGTCCGGCGTCCAGGTCGCGGACGGCGAGAGTGAGGTGAGCTCCGCCGGCCGCGAGGGCGCGAGCGGTTTCGACGCCGATGCCCGAGGAGGCACCGGTGACGATCATTGCCCGGCCGGTGAGGTCGACGCCGGCGATGACGTCCATGGCGGTGCTTGAGGCCGTGAACGGAGTTGCGATTCGCATGACTGTTGTCCAAGTGGGTGACGTCTGCGCGGTGGGAGGGGAACGGTCCGGTCCGCCACGGCGGACCGGACCGGACCTTGCTGCTGCTAGCCCTTGATCACGCGCAGGGGTTCTCCGTTGAGGAAGATGACGTGTGTGTTGAAGAAGGCGTCCAGGCCCTCGGGGCCCAGTTCGCGGCCGTAGCCGGACTGCTTGACGCCGCCGAACGGCACGCCGATGTCGACGGTGATGCCGTTGTTCAGGTTCACGGTGCCGGCGTGGATCTGCTGAGCCACTCGCAGGGCGTGCTCGGTGTCGGTGCTGTAGACGGCGCCGGACAGGCCGAACTCGGTGTGGTTGGCGATGCGGATGGCCTCTTCCTCGTCCCGGTAGGTCAGGACGGTCAGCACGGGCCCGAAGATCTCCTCCTGTGCGACCTTGGCATCCGGGGACACACCGGTGATGATCGTGGGGGCGATGTAGTAGCCGACGTCGTGGCCGGGGGCCCGGCCGCCGCCGACGGCGAAGGTGCCGCCTTCCTTCTCCGCGGAGGCGAGGTAGCCCAGGACCCGCTCGTAGTGCTTGCGGGTGACCATCGCCCCCACATCGGTGGACGGGTCGCGGGGATCGCCGACGGTCAGCTTGGCGAACGCCTCGGCGAGGGCGCCGACGATCTCGTCGTGACGCCGCTCGGGCACGATCAGCCTGCTGGGATTGGTGCAGCTTTCCCCGTTGTTCCCGGTGACACCCGGCACCAGGGTCTCCACGATGCGGTCCAGATCGGCGTCGTCCAGCACGAGTGCCGGCGACTTGCCCCCGAGCTCGAGCGTCAGCTGCTTGAGGGTGTCGGCGGCAGCGGCGGCGATGCGACGCCCGACCACGGTGCTGCCCGTGAAAGTGATCTTGTCGACGCCGGGGTGGCGCACCAAGTAGTCGCCGCCCGCGGGCAGGGCGTTGACGATGTTCAGCACGCCGGCGGGCAGCCCTGCCCGCAGCGCGGCGTCGGCGAAGTAGCCCGCGCTCAGGGGAGTGTCCTCCGACGGCTTCATGATGACGGTGCAGCCGGCCAGCAGGGCCTGCGGAAGCTTGAACGCGGCAAGCGCGAGCGGGGCGTTCCAGGGGACGATGGCCGCCACGACGCCCACCGGCCGCTTCTCGATGCGGGCGCTGACCCCCGACAGGCCGGTGCGCAGTTCGGTCAGCTCCGTCGTGTCCGCCAGGGAGGCGTAGTAGCGCAGCAGGCCGGGCATGGTCAGGGCCCCGCCGCGGCTCTGCCCGACGGTCAGGCCGGTCTCGGCGACCAGCACCTCGGTGACCGGATCGACGTCCTTCTCCAGTTCGTCGGCGAACCTCGTCAGGATCTCGGCACGCTCCTGCAGGGTCAGCCGCGGCCACGGACCGGAGTCGAAGGCGGTACGGGCCGCGGCGACGGCCGCGTCGATGTCCTCGAAGGCCGCCGCGGCAGCTGATCCGATCTCCTTCTCGGTCGCCGGGTCGACGACCGGAATGCGCTCGCCCGAGGAGCCGGGACGCCAGGTGTTGTTGATGAACAGGTCCCGCTCGAACACGGGCGAAGAGGGCGTGGAAGCACTCATGACATACCTTCCGCTACGGCCAGTAATGAAAATAACTGGATGTTTACCATCTAGGCACGGGGTCCGGAATTTGTCAATAACCAGTTGTTTACCTTAGGCTGCTGCCATGCCCTACGACTCCGCAGCAACCCGCGCAAAGATCCTCGGGGCGGCCATCGAGGAGTTCAGCACGTACGGCTTCGCCGGCGCCCGTATCGAGCGCATCGCCGAGGCCGCGGGCGCCAACAAGCGGTCCATTTACGTGTACTACACCAACAAAGAGCTCTTGTTCGCCGCCGCCCTGCACAAGGTCATCAGCGAACTGAACGACGCGGTGCCGCTCACCGAGGACGACTTGCCGGGATACGCGGGCCGCATGTTCGACTACCTGACCAGGCGCCCTGCCGCGCTGCGCATGCATCTGTGGCGCCAGATGGAACGGCCTGAGCTGGGCCCCGACGCGGCGGACGTCTACAACGAGAAGATGGCCCGTATGACCGCGGACTCGGCCGCCGGGCAGCTGCCGTCGACAGACCTGCTCGTCCTCATCACCGGGCTCACGCAGAGCTGGGTTCTCGCACCGCGAGATCTCCTCACGGCTGTCGACGGCGCCGACCCCTACCGGCCGGAACGGCTGGCCGAGCACCGGGCCGTCATCGTCGAAGCCGCCCGCCGCCTCTGCGCACCCGCCCCAAAAGACGCAGTCGGCTCGGCGTAGAGACGCGGCTGCCTCAGCAGCCGGCCTGAGAGGTTCCCTGCCGTGCCGGGTTCGGCACCGTCGCCGGGCGCGTTGTCCCCGCCATCGGGGCCGCCGTGGTTTTCAGCGCCGGTATCGCCCAGCGCAATCAGGGCCTCATCGAAAGCGACCGCCCGGTGATCGCCCCGCGCCACCTCGCCCGCCTCATGTTTACCCACCCCGACTGGCTACAGGACATCGAGCTGGTCACAGCTGCCCTCGCCCTCGAACTAGGGTGCGTTTCAGAAGTGGATCTTGATGTGTCAAGATCCACTTCGTGGGGAGGCACGATCTGACGAATGCGCAGTGGGCGAAGCTGGAGCCGCTGCTCCCGGTCGGGAAGAAGCCCGGACGACCGCCGGTGCACACGAAGCGGCAGTTGATAGAGGGCATACGCTGGCGCACCCGCGCTGGTACTCCCTGGCGGGACGTGCCCGAGCGGTATGGCCCGTGGCAGACCATCTACGGTCTGTTCCGGCGTTGGCAGCGCGACGGTACCTGGCACCGCATCTTCGAGCAGCTGCAGGCCCGGGCCGACGCCCAGGGGCTGATCACCTGGGACGTCTCGGTGGACTCGACCATCGCCCGCGCCCACCAGTATGCGGCGGGTGCCCGCAAAAAGGGGCTCTGCAGGTCGAGCCGCCAGGGGGTGTCTTCACCGAGCCTGACGACCACGGGCTCGGACGCTCCCGGGGCGGGCTGACCACCAAGCTCCACCTGGCGGTCGAGCAGGGCCAGAAGCCGATGTCGCTGGTGATCACGGCCGGACAGCGCGGTGACTCCCCGCAGTTCCAGGTGGTCCTGGGACGTATCCGGGTGCCCAGGCTCGGGTTGGGCCGCCCACGCACCCGGCCCGACAAGGTTCGCGCCGACAGGGCGTACGGCTCCCGCGCGAACCGCGGCTATCTGCGCAAGCGGGGCATCCGCTGCACGATCCCGGAGAAGCGCGACCAGATCGCCAACCGCAAGAAGCGAGGTTCCCACGGGGGCCGGCCGCCGAAGTTTGACCCGGCCGACTACAAGGAGCGCCACGCGGTGGAGTGCGGGATCAATCGCCTCAAGAGGCACCGAGCGGTGGCCACAAGGTACGACAAGTTGGCGGTCCGCTACGAGGCGACCGTGCTGGTCGCAGCCATCAACGAATGGCTATGACCAGCACATTTGAAACGCACCCTAGTCGTACCAGGCTGAGGTTGGAAAAGGCTCACTGATGCTCTACGGCTGAAGCGGAGCCCTCATCTGTCTGTGCTGAGCCCGCACCTGTATGTGACTTCTATATGTGTGTGCATCCCATGTGTGGGTGTGTCTCACGTGGGAGTCACCTGTATGTGAGTCCCACGCGTGGGGGCATCGGCGGTGGAGCAGGAGCGGCTGGCTTTCCTTCTTTCGACCCCCCTTCTTCGGAGTAGCTGAATCATGCCTCTTGTCATCTACGTCCTGGGCCTGGGAATCTTCGCCCAGGGCACGTCGGAGTTCATGCTCTCCGGGGTGCTGCCCTCCATTTCCCATGATCTTGGCGTCCCTCTCGCCTCCGCCGGGCTGCTGGTGTCCGCCTTCGCCGTCGGCATGCTCGTCGGAGCGCCCCTGCTGGGTCTGGTCACGCTGAGGATGCCGCGCCGTGCCGCGCTCGTCGGTTTCCAGCTCGTTTTCATCGCTGCTCATGTCGCTACCGCGCTGATGCCGAGTTTCGGGTTCCTGCTGGCGATGCGGGTGGTATCGGCGATGGCGTACGCCGGGTTCTGGGCCTTGGCCTCGGTCGCGGCCGTGTCGCTCGTGGACGCCTCCCAGCGAGGCCGGGCGGTGTCCGTGGTCGTCTCGGGACTGAGTGTGGCCACGATCGTCGGTGTTCCGGCCGGTACGGTGCTGGCGCAGCATGCCGGGTGGCAGGCGGCCTTCTGGGCCGTGGCCGCGCTGACCGCCCTCTCCGCGGTCGCACTGATGATCGTTCTGCCCGGCGGCCGTGGGGTCGCGGGAGAACAGCCTGTCCTCAGTGCGGAGTTGCGTTCGCTACGGGTGCCGCGGCTATGGGTCGCCTATGGCACCACCGCTTTGTCCGTGGCCGCCAACTTCGCGATTTTTGCCTACCTCGGTGCCCTCCTTCAGGACGTCACGGGGCTCAGCGAGGGCCTGGTCCCTGTCGTGCTGGGGATCTACGGCGTGGGTGCACTGGCCGGTCTGACCGTGGGGGGACGTACCGCCGACCGGGCTCCCTTCGCCCTCCTGCTCTCCGGTATGGGCTCCTTCGCCGTGGTCGCGGCCGTCCTCGCGGTCACCGCGGGCAGTGCGTGGGCCGCTATCCCGCTCGTGGTGCTGCTGGGTGCGGCCGAGTTCTCCGTCACTCCCGCGGTCAACGCCAGGGTGTTCTCGATCCTGGGGGAGACCCGGACGCTGGGGGGCGCGGTGAACATCGCGGCCTTCAACATCGGCATCGCCGCCGCGCCCCTGGTGTCGGGTCTTGTCATCGGCACCGGGCTGGGGCTGGCAGGTACGGCGTGGATCGGCGCCGCGTTCGCGGTCGGCGCCATGGGCACCACCCTGCTGGACCGCCGTCTGACCCGGCGCCACCAGGCTGCCGCCCCGGAAGACGTACCGCTTCCGGCCGCTCCTGAGCCGGCGCAGGCCGACGCCGTCCTCTGACGCTCCCAGCCCGCACGGCGTGTGCGTGCTCCGGCGATGAGACCGGGTCGGTCTCGCCCTGTGCGGCCGTCCCGGGGCTGCCGTTCCTGGGCCCTCGTTCCTGGGCCCTCGTTCCTGATCTGCGGTGTGTGGTGCCAGGTGCGCCGGCCGACGCATGAACCCCATCGCGTACTAGATTCCCAAAAGAGTTCTGGTCTATATTAGAGACCAACGGTTCCGCTCGCCCACCCGATGGGCGGCACAGAAGAATCGGAGATCGTCATGACCGAGTTCAAGCCCATGCCCGAGTTCGCCCTGGGTCCGGAGATCCCGGAGTCGGGTTCGTCGTGAACGATCTGGGCGGCGGTGCCTACGGCGTCACGCAGGGCGTGATCAACACGATGTTCCTGGAGACCAAGAACGGTGTCGTCCTGTTGGACGCTCCTCCGGCTCCGGGTGACGCGCTGCTGCCGGCGATCGAGTCGATCACCTCCAAGCCGCTCACGCACCTGATCTACAGCCATGCGCACGCCGACCACATCGGCGCGGCTCATCTGGTCAACCGGGACGGCCTACAGATCATCGCCCATGATCTGACCGGCCAGTTCATGGAGGAGGCGCACGACGACCGTCGTCCGCTGCCGAACGTGACCTTCAGCGGTCCGCACAAGGCGCTGGACATCGACGGGACGTGTTGCCCGCGTACCACGACGCGATGGACCAGATGCCGGAGTACGACTTCGAGACGGTCGTGACCGGCCACATGGCGCTGTACAGCACGCCCGACGATGTGGCGACGAACCGCGAGTACATCAACGACCTGCGCAGGACCGCGACGGAGGCGCTGCAGGCGGTCGATCTGAAGGAGGCCGCTGCCGCCGCCAAGGTGCCGGAGAACAACAAGCAGGCCGAGCTGAAGGTGTGGATGGACGCGGTCGTCGCTCGCGGGCAGAGCTGATGCCGTCCTGGGACAAGCGCCTGGGGGGCACCGACGTCTTCCTCGCCGACAACCTCAACGCCGTTGCTTGGAGTGTCTTCATCGACTGAGGCGCTTGCCTGCCGAGGGCGGCCACTGAGCCTGCGGCAGCCGCCATGGAGCCGGCCGGCTCGCAGCAGACGGCCCCGCCCAACAGACCATCCATAAGGACCGTTCGCCCCGGTCTGGGGCGTCAGAAGAAGGGATGCCGCATGATGTCTCCGACGAGGACGGAGCAGCTGGCGCGGAGTATCGATCTGGTCGTGGCCGCCGTCGACGGCGCGCCGGCGGACCGGTACGGCGATCCGACCCCGTGCGCGGAGTTCACGGTGAAGGATCTCGTCAATCACATCGCCATGATGCTCCTGTTGACACGGGACGTGGGCGCCCGGACGGCAGTGGACCCCAGCCTGCTGACCGCCAACCCGGTGCCTTTCCTAGCCGAACGCCCGGATTTCGACTGGGCTGTTCTGCTGGCCGGCAAGGCAGGGCCGGCGGTCACCGCGTGGTCCGCGTCGGCGGCGTGGGAGGGGGAGGCCGCGCTGGGCGGGCCGCCCATGCCCGCCACTGCGCTGGGGGAGATCCTCATCGCCGAATTCACCATTCATGCCTGGGACGTGTCGGTGGCCACCGGTCAGCGTCTTGAGGTCCCCGCGTCCTTGGCCAAGACGGCGTTCGACATCTACACGCGTGAGGCACCCCGCATGCGCGGCTTGGGCCTTCTCGGCGAGGAGGTGCCGCAAGACGCCCACGCGCCCCTGTTCGACCGCGCACTGGCCCTGACCGGCAGGGATACCCGATGGACCCGGCCCGCGCAGTAGGGGAGCAGGTCCGGAGGGGCAGGTGTACGAAGCGAGGGTCTCGCTGATCCGCCTGCGGCGGCGGGCCTCGAAACCCTCGCGGCTGCACTGCACGTAGGGCATGCGGCGCCACGTCTCGGTACCTGTTCGGGAACGGCCCGGCTCTCAGTGACCGGCCGGCGGCTCGAAGCAGCCCGTCTCCGGGTAGGGACCATGAGTTGACACCTGGTAATTGGTCTTCTGCACGAACGCGGTGACACAGGCATCGGTGTGGACGCGCAGGCCCACCAGTGCGCCCTCGGGCCTGACCTCCCGGCCGTCCTTGAAACGCGAGTCCATCGGCTCGACCCGCAGTGTCCCGCCGAGCAGCTTCCCCTTGGCGTCGAAACGCTCCTCCTGGTAGCCGAGCTTGAGCATCGCGGCGCGGACCGTCTTCGGGTCCCACATCCCTTGCTGCCACAGCCGCTTGAGCGCCGGCTCGATGCGATCGGCCTCCCGCTGGGCGTCCTTGGCGCTCGCGGCGGACATGTCGCCCGAGATCCGGAAGCCGTTGTTCTCGCGATAGTGAGGGGCGCCGTCACCGGCCCCCGGCTCCACGTAGGGGGACCCCATGGACGGGCTCGGGGTTGTTCCGGTCCCCTTGGTCTTGGTCCCGCTGGTCGTCTGCCCTGTCTGCCCTGTCTGCCCAGTCGGCCCAGTCGGCCCAGTCGGCCCAGTCGGCCCCGTCGTCCCCGTCGCCACGCGCTCTGTGCCACAGGCGCCGAGCGACAACGTCGTGAGTACGACCAGAGTCGCCGTCACGGCACTCCTGCCGCGCCGCCCGGACCCGCACCGTCGAGCCGTCCCGAACCGACCCGTTCCCATGAATCCCTCCCGCACCTCTGTCCCCCTCATTCCAAGGTCAAGCTCACGATAAGAGCGACCCCTTGCCCCGTCCTGAGTATGCGTACTTACCTCCACGCCCGAGGCCGTAGGGTTCCGGCATGACTGACGACGGCGAGCGCGCGGTGCAAGCAGCCATCGATGGAGAATTGCGACTGCTTGATCCCGAGGTGCGTGCTTCTTCAGCCCTTGTGCTGGAGCTTCTGGACCCGGAGTTCACCGAGTTCGGGGCGTCGGGGCGTCGGTGGGACGTGGAGTCGATCCTCGCGGTCACAAGCGCCGGAACGGTGTCATCGGAGTCTCCGGTGAAGGTCAGCGAGATGTCCGGGGTCGTTCTTGCTCCGGGCATCGTTCATCTGACGTATTTCGCCGACAACCAGGGGCGTCGCGCCTGGCGCAGTTCCTTGTGGCGGCTGACGGAGACTGGCTGGCGCATGTATTTCCACCAGGCCACTTTGACCAGCTGAACCTCCCCGCAGCAGCGGAGTTCAGAGTCGGCTCCTGGCCGTCAGCCGACTGGTCAGCACTAGGGCCTGTCCGACGGATCATGTAACCGCCACGGGTTCGAGTCGTTGGCATGTTCATGGGCCGGGGAGATCTCACGAACAATGAACGGGCGCGGCTGTGTCCGTATCTGCCGATGTCCGGTCAGCGAGGTAGGCGTCAGGCGATCCATCGCAGAGTGACAAACGGGATCCTCTTCCGGCACCGCACCGGGGTGCCGTGGCGGGACCCGCCTGCACGGTTCGGCAAGTGGAAGACCGTGTGCGGGCGGCACAGATGCTGGTCGACGGACGGCACATGGGACAAGATCTACGCGGCCGTCCTGGCCGACGCCGACGCGGAAGGCCGCATCGACTGGTCCATGGTGAGTGTGGATTCCACCTCATGCCGAGCCCATCAGCATGCCACCGGGGCCCGCAGGAGATCCCCGCGGGTGCCGGGAGAAGACGCACGCCCCGGCAGCACCGGCCCGATGAGGGACTTGGACGCTCCCGGGGCGCCTCTTGCCGCGCCGGCAGTGGAACTCACGGACATGGCTGCGGCCGATCACCAGCCCTCGGTCCGCGCGAACAGCGATGACCCGGCCGAGCAGTTGGCGTGGCGCCGGCTGACCGCACGGCACGGTGACCGACTCGGCGAGATCATGGACGAGTACGGCTGGCCGACGGCAGAACTGGTCGGCGAGGAGGCCGCGCGCAGCATGGCTGATCGCCCACCACTCCGACCGGCAGTTCGGCGTTCAGCGCCGCGCCCTCCAGCTGATGCAGCAGGCGGTGTCGGCCGGCGCGGCCAGCCCACGGGGGCTGGCCTTTCTGCGTGATCGCACGCTGGTCAATGAGGGCTTGCCGTGGGGCAATGATCCGTCGGGCAGACCCTGGTGGGTGCTCGTGGCCAAGGTGGCGGCCCAACAGCGTACGCGCTGCGGCCTCAGCCTTCTTGGCCGGCGGTCTGGCGGCGGTCGTAGGCGGCGCGGGCTTCGTGGACCGTGGCGGCCCGCTTCTCGGTCCAGGTGCACAGGGTCCGTGTTTCCTCGGCGACCTCACGGCCGAGCTCGGTCAGCCCGTACAGCACCAGAGGCGGAGCCATGTTGGGGTCGACGCTGCGCAGGACGAGGCCGTCCCGTTCCAGGGTTCGCAGGGTCTGGGACAGCATCTTGCGGCTGATGTTGCCAAGGGACCGCTGCAGCTCGGAGTAGCGCTGGACGCCGAGTTCGCGAAGGCTCACCAGCATGAGCAGAACCCACTTGTCCGCCAGGTCCACGAACACGTCACGGCTCGGGCAGAGCGCGTCAAGAATGTTCATCGGTGGGTTCTGGTCAGCGCTCGCCGGGCGTTTTTCTGCAACCATGACAATATCCTATACCATACCTCAAAACGAATCTGTAACTCCCATTGAGGTATGGTCTCCATCAAAGGTTTGGTTTCGGATGGGCGCGGGCACGGATGCGTGCGGTGCCCGGATCCGCCGCCGGAACAGATCAAACCGGCGGTTTCTGTAGCGGCTGGCCAACCTGTCCCCGGCGGTGCAGGATCCTGCCGCTGGCTGCCTTCGCTGCTCCCCCCCCGCTGGCCAGGACCTCCCGGCGTGAGACAGATGACTAATCTGGATCCGGAAGTGAGGGAGGTTACGTCTGCATGGGTATGCCGCACGCGCCTGGGCCGGGTGAGCCGGGAGACCTGCTCGAGACCGAGTGGGAGGCCCACCGGCCTGCGGTCTTCGGAGCGGCGTACCGACTGCTGGGGAGTGTGGCCGACGCCGAGGACGTGACCCAGGACGTGTGGCTGAGAGCAGCCGGAGCGGATCTCAGAGGCGTCAGCGATTTTCGAGCTTGGCTGGTCACGGTGGCCGCGCGACGGTCGTACGACATCCTCAAGTCCGCCCGCATGCGCAGAGAGACCTACGTGGGGCCCTGGCTGCCGGAGCCGCTGCTGACGGGTCCGGATGCGTCGGAAGCAGTACTCGTCGACGAATCCGTCGGAACGGCAATGCTCCTGATCATGGAGGAACTGAGCCCGCCGGAGCGCGTGGCTTTCGTTCTGCATGATGTCTTCGGCCTCGACTTCGGCCGGATCGCCGACGTGCTGGGCGCTTCGGTGCCGGCCGCCCGACAGTACGCGTCACGGGCACGGCGACGAGTGGCCAAGGCGAGGCAGGCCGCGCCGCGAGCGCCCAGGGCGGAGCGCGAACGCGTGCTCGCGGTCTTTCGTGCCGCGTACGAAGCCGGAGATCTGGCTGGGCTGGTCAGGCTCCTGCACCCCGATGCCGTCTACGTCACCGACGGCGGCGGCAAGATCGCTGCGGCCCGCAAGCTCATCCACGGTGGGCTGCGCGTCGCCGAGGTGATGGTGCGGGGGGGCCGCCAGTGGCGTCCGGACCGTATCGACGTCGTCGAGGTCGGCGGTGAGCTCGCACTCCTCTTCCGCCGCGAGGGCCGCGTCTACTCCGTCGACACGCTGCAGATCACGGACGGCGTCATCACCGAGTACCGCAGGGTCATCAACCCGGAGAAACTTTCGCACCTCTGAGCCGTCACACCTCGGAGGGCTGCCTCGTCTCCCTGACGAGAACGCGAAGCCGGAGTGACGAAGGAGGCTCTCAGTGGCCGGTACGAGCCCTGCCAAGCAACGGAGCCACACCCGGATCTCCTCTGCGCTGGTGTCTCCCGCCTGGACCCGATTGACACGGCCGTGAAACCGGCAAGAGCGGCAAGGAATGCAGCGTTTCTCTGCCGCCACGCCGCGGTCGTGAAGACAACATGCCGTCGGAAAGCGGCCGTCGGGTCGGAGACGGTGGATGTCTTGTGAACGTCGACAACCCGTTTCACGCGACGGCAGGACTTTCCGGTGGCGCTGCACGCATGGGATTCGGATCGGCAATGCGTCGCTCTCCGCATCTCGTGCGTACCGGTGATCCCGCGTGTTCAAATCCGAAAATCCCCCACAGGAGGACTGTTATGCAAGCCATCACCGTGCGAGATCGTGATGCCGGCGTCGGTGGACTCGCCCTGACGGACATGCCCTACCCCCACGCGGCCGAGAACGACGTTATTGTGCGGGTCCATGCCGCCGGCTTCACCCCCGGAGAGCTTGAGTGGCCGGGAACGTGGGCCGACCGCGCCGGCCGTGACCGCACCCCCAGCGTGCCCGGCCATGAACTGTCCGGGGTCGTTGTCGAGTTGGGATACGGCACCACCGGCCTGACCGTCGGCCAAAGGGTGTTCGGACTGGTCGATTGGACCCGCAACGGCTCCCTGGCCGAGTACACGGCGGTGGAGGCCCGCAACCTCGCTCCGCTTCCGGCGGACGTCGACCACACCGTGGCCGCCGCACTGCCGATCTCGGGGCTCACCGCATGGCAGGGCCTGTTCGACCATGCTCGCCTCACCACCGGCCAGACCGTCCTGGTCCACGGTGCCGCGGGAGGGGTCGGTTCGATCGTGGTGCAGCTCGCCCGCGAGGTGGGGGCCCGGGTCATCGGCACCGGCCGGGCCGCTGACCGGGGCACGGCCCTCGGCCTCGGCGCGGACACGTTCCTCGACCTTCAGGCCGACAAGCTGGAGGACGTCGGCGAGGTCGACGTCGTCTTCGATGTGATCGGCGGCGAGACCCTCGACCGTTCCACTGCTCTTGTCCGCGCCGGCGGCACGCTCGTCACCATCGCCCACCCGCCGACCATCCAGCCAAAGGACGGGCGGTCCGTCTTCTTCGTCGTCGAACCCGACCGTGCACGGCTCGCCCACCTCGCCCAGCGACTGCGGGACGGGCGACTCAAGCCCCTCGTCGGTGCCGTGCGCCCGCTGGCCGAGGCACCCGCCGCGTTCGCCCCAGAACGACGTACTCGCGGCAAGACGATCATCCGTGTCACGGAAGGCCGAGCGGAGGTGCATTCGTGATCGTCATGCGAATAGGCGGCGGGATTCGCCGGACATCATTGCCCACCACCGCCTTTCCCGAAAGTAAGAGGAATTCATGACCGAGAAGCAGCGCGTAAACATCGGAAAGCAGCACCCGGCCAGTTACAAGGCCCTCATTGCCTTGTCCGCGGCAGCGGAGGAGAGTGCTGCCGTTGCCGGGCTCGACCCCCTCCTGGTCGAGTTGTTGAAGATTCGTGTCTCCCAGATCAACGGCTGCGCCTTCTGCCTCAGGATGCACACCCGCGACGCGCTCAAGAGGGGCGAGAACTCGGACCGGATCGCCGTACTGCCCGCCTGGGAGGAGACCGGCTACTTCTCCGAGACCGAACGCGCGGCCCTACGACTGACAGAGGTCATCACGCGCGTGTCGCAGGGGCACGTCAGCGATGACGATTACGGTGCTGCCGCCGCCGTGCTCACCGAGGAGCAGATTTCCGCAGTTGCCTGGCTGGCCACCGTCATGAACGCTTTCAACCGCGTCGCGATCACCAGCCGATACAGCGTCGACGGCGGCTGAGCCGCTCCTGGCGCCTCCGGGGTGGGGGGGGGGGCGCCGGCCGGCCCGCGCGCCGGCCGGAGGACATAAGCAGCGCCCGCCACGACCCGAGCCGTGGCTGTTAAGTTCTCTCCACACACAGAGAAACCGCG